>CACBWM010000001.1 GCA_902542975.1 uncultured Pelagibacteraceae bacterium
AGTTGATGGTGATGCGGTCAAATTAAAGAAAAGAAGAAAAATAACATCTGAAACACAGAGAAATTATCTTTTAATTCCTGAAAGCTACCCATTACTTAAACAAAGAGTAACTTTAAAATTTAAAAATTTAGATTTTAAAGAAACAATGAAAATGATGGGTAAAATTGGCGAAATTAATGTTTTAGTAGGAGATGAGGTTGCTGGTGCAATATCAGCTGAGTTAGTTGATGTGCCATGGGATAAAGCATTCCAAGCTCTTTTAGACATGAAAAATTATGCTTCTGACATAGATGTTAACAGCAATTTAATAAGAATTCACTCTCCTGAAACATTAACTGCACAAGAAAATTACAAATCTGAAAGAGCACAAGCAGTTAAAAATAAAGTAGAATTAGAAGATAGTGTTGAACCAATTATATCTGAAATTTTTAGATTATATTATATATCTCCTGAGTTAGCAAAAGCTACAATTGAAGAATTATTTCAGACTGGTTCAGGAGAAGCATCAACATCTCCTATAAAAATTACAGAAGAGACAGCCACTAGATCAATTATAGTCAGAGGTAAGGAAAGAGATTTAGATACTGTAGATAAAGTACTGACAGAAATAGATATTAAAACTGAGCAGGTTCTTATTGAAGCATTTGTAGTAAAAGCTACTTCTGAATTTGAGAGACAACTTGGAACAAGACTAGGAGGATATTACCAAAGGCAACAAGAGCAAATTGGTGGGGTTATTGGTACAACAAGCTCATCAGGAACTTTAGATGATACATCTGCTGCACTTGTTCAAACAGCTAAAGATAGTTTAACAAATTTACCTGCAATTGGAGCGACGAGTGGTATTGGAGTATTAAAAAGAACAGGATCGGCTGTATTAAAAGCTGAAATTACAGCTTTAGAAAAAACAGGTATAGTAGAGACAATTTCAAATCCAAAAGTATTTACAATCAACAATCAACCAGCATCGGTTACGCAAGGTAAAGAAATTCCTTACGAAACAACATCTGAAGGTACAACATCAACATCATTTAAAGAGGCAGCATTAAAACTTCAAGTTACACCTAGCATTATTGGAGATGGAAATGTATTATTAGACATTCAGGTAAATAATGATGATGCTGATACTTCTCAGTCAGAACCTCCTATAACTAAGATGGAAATTACCACGAAATTATTGGTTGCTGATGGAGATATTGTTGTAATTGGTGGAATAAAATCAAATAATGTGACAAAAGCAAATGAACAGGTTCCAGGTCTTGGAAATGTCCCTGTAATTGGTAATCTATTAAAATATAAAAAGAATGAAGACAATTTGGAGGAATTGCTTATATTTATAGCACCAAGAATTTTATAATGCTTAAAATTAGTAGAGAGTCTGAAATAAATTTAATTAATATTCTAATTGATCAGGATATTATTTCTGGAAAGGATTTAGTTGATATCAAGAAAGCCTCTTCAGAGGGGGAAAAATCTCAAATAGAAGCAGTATTTGAATTAAAGTTAACTGACGAACAAAAAATTTTAGATCTTTTAGTAAATGAACAATCTCTAGATATAATCGATTTATCGACTGTAGAAATCACTGATGAAATAAAATCTATTCTTCCTTCAAATTATATAAATATGAATTTTATAGCCCCATTCAAAATTGAGGGAAATATTTTACATATAGCAATTCCAGACAGTTCAAAATTAAGTTTGATGCGAAATTTAAAAACTATCACAAAAAAAGATATTGAATTACACGCTGCTAAAATTTCAGATATTTCATCCTATATAGACAGATTATTAGCTGATGGTGAAACTACAATGGAGTCTATTCAAAAGGCTAATAGCGAAAAAACTAAAACTTTTGATTATGACGTTGATGAAAACGCTGAGGTATTAGAAGAGAAACCAGAGGAAGATATCGAAGCTATTGAAAATGAATCTGACGTTATCAAATTCAGTACAGCTGTAGTTGCAGAAGCAATTAAATCGGGTGTATCAGATATTCACATTGAACCGTACAGATTTTCATCAAGAGTTAGATATAGATTGGACGGTATCTTAACTGAACAAGAGCATTTTGCAAAATTTCTACATTCAAATTATGGGGCAGTGGTTACACGTTTTAAAATTATGGGTAAACTTGATATTGCTGAAAGAAGGTTACCACAAGATGGAGCTATACCATTTAAAATAGACGGAAAAGTAGTTGATCTTCGATTATCTATTTTACCAACTGCAAACAATGAGAGAATTGTAATGCGGGTACTTAACAAAGATGCGGGAGACATAAGTTTAGAACAATTAAATTTTGAAGAAACAGATTTATCTAATTTACGAAAAGCAATTCATGGAACGCAGGGATTAGTACTTGTAACAGGACCAACGGGTTCAGGAAAAACAACAACACTTTATAGTATTCTTAAAGAAGTTTCTAAACCACATTTAAATATTTTAACTGCTGAAGACCCAGTTGAATATGAATTGGATGGTGTTGGACAAGTTCAAATAAAAGATGATATTGGTTTAAATTTTGCTGCAGCACTTCGATCTTTTTTAAGACAAGACCCAGAAATTATTCTTGTTGGTGAGATGCGGGATAAAGAAACTGTAGATATTGGATTAAAGGCAGCACTAACAGGACACTTAGTATTTAGTACTTTACACACAAATGATGCACCAAGCACAATTACTAGATTACAAAACATGGGAACCCCAGATTATTTAATAAGTGCAGCTGTTTCACTTGTGCTAGCACAAAGGCTTGCAAGAAAAACTTGCACTGAATGTAGAGAGCCAGATGAAGATATTACACCAAAAGCACTTGCTGACTTAGGATTTACTGTAGAACAAGCATCAAGAGCAAAAGTTCAAAAGGGTAAAGGATGTGCTAAATGCAAAGATAGTGGATATAAAGGACGAATGGGAATTTATGAAATTTTAAATGTTACAAAACCAATTAAAGAAGCAATTTTAAGAAAAGCAACCACTCCTGAGTTAAAAGAAATTGCTGCCAATGAAGGTTTTAGAACAATGCAAGATATGGGAAGAGAGCTTATTTTAACAGGAGACTTGAATTTTAGAGAATACGATAGAGTTCTATCGATGGATTAAAAATGTCATCCGAAACATTTTCATATAAAGGTATATCTGCAGGTAAATATATAGAGGGTGAGATTGAGGCAATTAATCAAGAGGAAGCCTCGTTTAAACTTAAAGAACAAAAAGTAATAATCACAAATTTAACAAAAGTTAAAAAGAAAAAAGCAGAAAAAGATAAAAAAAAGGGTGGTGGATTTTCATTTGGAAAAAAGAAAGTAAAGCCAGAAGATGTAATGATTTTCTCCAAACAATTTGCAACAATGGTAAAAGCTGGATTGCCAATATTAAATGTATTGGGAATGTTAAGAGATCAAATTGAACATCCCACGATGAAAGAAATTATTGAAGATGTTAGAAAAAATCTTGAAGGTGGTATCACTTTATCAAAGTGTTTTGAAAAATACCCAAAAATATTTGATAATGTTTATATAAATCTTATCAAAGCGGGTGAAGCCAGTGGTAAATTAGATGTTTTCTTGCTTAAATTAGTCGATTCTCTTGAAAAAAGAGAAAAAGTAAAAAAGAAAATTAAAAGTGCATTAACCTATCCAGTGGTTATGTTTTCAGTCGCCATAATAGTTATGGTTTTCATGTTAATTAAAGTTGTTCCAGTATTTGCTAAAATGTACGATGGAATGGGTGTTGCATTACCAACACCAACTGCCGTAATTATGACTGCAAGTAACTTTATGAGAGGTGCTGGTGGTTTAACTTTAGGTTTAGTTCTACTTACAATATTTATTATTTTTAAATACACAACCACTAAGATGCCAGCAGTAAGATATAAATGGCATCAACAAGTTCTTAGAATGCCAGTATTTGGTGATATGATTTTAAAGTCTTTAATAGCAAGAATTTCATTGATCATGGGAAACTTAAGTGCTGCAGGTGTTAATTTACTTGAAAGTATTGAGATTGCTAAATCAGTCAGCAACAATGATGTAGTAACACAAGCATTAGAAAATGTTAAAAAAGGAGTATTTTCAGGAGATACATTAACTAAACTTTTTTTAAAAGAACCTGTATTTCCACCAACGTTTAGCCAATTAATTTCTGTTGGAGAGCAAACAGGAAATTTAGATGAGATGTTTAGTTCTGTCTCTGCTTATTATGAGGAAGAATTTGATACCGCAGTTGATAACATGTCTAGTTTAATTGAACCTATAATGATTGTATTCATGGGAACAATGATTGGTGGATTAATGATTGCGATGTACTCACCAATATTCAACGTTGGTGCGATTATTGGAGGTTAATAATTTATTTTCTTTGTTAAAATTAAATGATTTATCCAAGGCTTTTCACCTTCTTTAAATACTACTGCGTCCATAATTTGTTGTATAAAAAAAGTTCCTAAACCACCTGGTTTAACATCATCAATTTTTCTGTGCCGAACATTTTCTTTATCAACAGGTCTTCCCTTATCAAAAAAACCTATCTCTAATTCACCATTGTTTAAAGAAATTTTTATCTCCATTTTATCTTCAGTGTCTTCACCTTGATAAGCATGCTTGACAATATTTTGTGCAGCCTCGGCAATTGCTAAAACTAATTCGTCTTTTAAATCTTGATCGATATTTACTTTTTCAAATACTTCTCTTGAAAATGATCTTACATCTTTCAAACTTGCAGAACTAACAGCAAAGTCTCGTTGTTCTGAAATTTGTCTTACCGCAACCATTATTTATCCTAAATTTAATATTTGCTCGAGTTTTGCCATCATAATTACTTTTAAAACTGATTTACTTATATCTTTTAAAATTACTTTTTTTCCCAACTCATTCGCTTTTTGATGACTCTCAATAAGAACCGAAATACCGGATGAGTCCATATATTGAACTTCTTTTAAATTAAGATGAACTTCTTTCTTTGCCTCAATTAAAGGCATTATAATTTCTTTTGCTTTTTCAGTTACATCCATATCAATTTCACCATCAAGGTGAACAATGGATACATCTCCTTCTTCTGTAACTTTATATGACATAAATATTAATATTTATTAAATTTCTTAGCTAAATCAACAAAAATGACCCAATTTGATTACTTTTAGAGTGTAGATATTGTCTTTTAAAATATATAAATTATATGTATATACATATTTTTATTTACGATAGGATAAACACTTATGAAAAAAAATAATAAAGGTTTTACACTTATAGAATTATTAGTTGTTGTAGCAATTATCGGTATTTTAGCAGCAGTTGGAGTTGTTGCATACTCGGGTTACACATCAGGAGCTAAAAAACAAGCAGCTAAATCAAATCATTCAGCAGTTGTTAAATACATAGCAGCAGAATTACAAAAATGTAATTTAGGAGAGTCATCAGCTATGGGAGGTAATCTTACTTGCTCAGGTAAAACTAGAAAAACTGTTAAGGACGCTGCAGCATTAGCATTAGCAGATTTTAAAAACCCATACGATACTTCAAAACAAGCAGTAAGACCGAATACTAGTGACACATCATCTAGCTCTGCAAATGGTGGATATACGAATTTAACTGATAACAGTTCCAGTTCTAACACGATAGACGTTAAAACTTGCTTTACACAAGATAGCGAATGCTCAACATCTGGTAACGTTTCAGAAAATTCTGTCGTAGTAGAGTAAAAGTTAAAATAGAAAATTCTTATGACTTCCAAAAGCTCTGGGTTTACCCTTATTGAGCTTTTGGTAGTTGTAGCAATCCTTGGAATTATAGCTGCTATTGGAATAACAAGTTATAATGGCTACGTTTCATCAACTAAGAAAAAATCAACTGAGAACGTTCTAAGACAAATAGCGCTAGCTCAAACCGAATTTTATTCTGACAATCAAATATACTATTACGATAATACTGGTAATGACTGTACAGCTACCGTCACTACGTCTCAATCAATAGAAACAGATTTATTGGGTGGTTCGAAAACAATAATAGATCCAAAAGATAAAAAAGCATTAAATGGATATTGGATTTGTATTTCTAATGATACTTCAGGTTTTAAAGCAAAAGCTATAGAAGAAAATAACCGTAGTGGCTGTAAAATAGAATTATTCGCTGATACTAGAGTTGAAAGAAATAAGAAGTGTTAGTTTAAATGAATTTAGAGCCAGTAAAAAAACTAATTTCTAATTTCATAAATTCTGAAACAACAAAAAATCAAAAAATTTATTACACACTCAGTTTAGGTTGGATAATTTTTATCGGTTATTTAACCTGGTGGAATGGACTAAGGAATCCGAGTTTAGATAAAAGTTTTAGGTGGGATGAGTGGATTTGGTTTGGATTAGTCCCTGCTTTATCACCTTATTTATTCTATTTTATCTGGAAGAAAAAAGACAACTAAAACCTATTTTGAGCACCAGAATTATTTAATGTATAATCTTTTAATAATAACCTAAGGAAGAAAGATGGAGAACGTCGATTTGGAATCAGTAAAATCATTTGTTGATACCCTATGGGTTATAGATTGTGCAATTTTAGTTTTCATTATGCAAGCAGGTTTTATGTGTATGGAAACTGGTCTTTCAAGACATAAAAATAGTATTAATGTTGCTCTTAAAAATGCTGCTGACTTTGGTCTTGCGGTTGTAATTTTTTGGCTATTTGGTTTTGGTTTGATGTTTGGAAAAAGTTTTAATGGCTATTTTGGAACTGATTTATTCTTTTTTAAAACTGATCAAGCTGAGTACATGACTTACTTTGTCTTTCAAGCAATGTTTGTTGCAACTGCAGCTACAATTGTTTCAGGAGCTGTTGCTGAAAGAATGAAGTTCAACGGTTATTTAATAATTACTATTATAGCTACAGGTATTATTTATCCAATAGTTGGTCATTGGGCCTGGTCTTCGAGTTATTTAAATAATATCGATGCTACAAGACAATTACTTGCGGTTACTGGGCAAGTTAAAACTACTGGATGGCTGACAGATATTGGATTTGTTGACTTTGCTGGAAGTACAATAGTTCATTCTGTTGGTGGATGGATCGCGCTTTCTGCTGTTTTAATTTTAGGTCCAAGAATAGGAAAATATTCAGATGCAAACAAAGGAAAGTTCACAGGATCAAGTTTTCCTTTAGCAGTTTTGGGAACCCTAATTTTATGGTTTGGATGGTTTGGTTTTAATGGTGGAAGTAATGGAGCTATGGATGAGGCAGTTCCTCTTATTTTAATAAATACATTTCTGGCAGCTTCTTTTGGATTATTAACGGGCCTTGGAATTTCATTTGCATTATTTAAAAAACCAGATCCTTATTACGTTATACTTGGACCACTCGCAGGGTTAGTTGCAATTACGGCTGGATGTAATTCGATGACATCTGTGACTTCAATATTTGTTGGAATTATAGGAGCGGTAGTTGCAATTTTTGTAAACGAATTTTTAAATAAATTTGAAATAGATGATGTTGTTGGTGCTGTACCTGTTCATTTAGCAGCAGGGGTTTGGGGAACTATTGCTGTAGGATTATTTAGTGATCTTGAAATACTTGGAACAGGATTAACAAGATTAGAACAAATCAAAGCACAGTTTATTGGAATTGTTTCGATCGGTGTATTCTCGTTTTTTGGTTCATATATTTTATTAAAAATTTTAAATTATTTTTATCCATTAAGAGTTAGTCCGCTACATGAAGAGTTAGGTTTGAATATTGCTGAGCATAATGCAACTTCTGTAGAACACGATTTAATTACAATTTTAGAAAAACAGTCTGAGTCTGGTGACTTAACTATTAGAGGTCCACAAGATCCATTTACTGCTGGTGGTGTGATCGGGCTTTATTACAACAGATTGATGAGTAAGCTAGAAACTAGTGAAGCTGAAAAGAAAGTATGGAGAGATAGAATATCAAATGAAGTAAAACTTGCAGTAAAAGTTCAAGAAAACTTTTTACCAAAGAGGAATTTAGAAAATTACCCTGTGCATGGAATTAATATCGCTGCTAGAGAAGTTTCAGGAGACTTCTTTAGTTTTTATCCTCACAATGATAGCGTTTACTTTATTATTGCAGATGTTGCAGGTAAAGGAATTCATGCTGGAATGGTAATGGCAAAAGCATCAACTCTTTTTGAAATTATGTCTAGAGACCAAGTAGATCCGGATGAAATGATGTTTCATATGAATAATGATCTATTTTTAACTAAAACTGGAGGAATGTTTGTAACAAGTATATTAGGAGAATATAATATGAGGACAGATGAATTAAGATGGGTAAATGGCGGTCATCAGCCAGCTTTAATCAGATCATCATCTGGAAATTATGAGCAATTTGAAAGTAATTCTCCACCAATGGGTGTAATACTTCAAAAGGATAAGTCAGTCTATAAAACTCACAAAGTTAAGCTAGAAAATAAAAGGTTTTGCGCTTTCACTGATGGTTTATCCGAAAGCTTAAATAGCTCAGGTGAGGAAATAGGAATAGATGGATCAATTCAAATAATTGAGAAAAACTTCAATATGGACATAAAAAAACAACTAAATGAAATCACAAAAGAAGTAGTTAAAGTTGCAGGTGAAAATAAGTTAAGTGATGATTTAACGTTAATTTCGATTGGAAAATAATGTTCTCCCCATTTTGATCTGATTTATTTTGTATATTTTTTCTATAAATGATACGATTTATAAAAAACGATAAGGAAATTATGTTTAAAAAAATAGTCTTAACTATAGGTTTTCTTTTATTTACTAGTAATTTATTTGCTGCTCAAACGCAAATCGCACAAGTAAATGGCATGATATGTTTAAAGTGTCAAAAAATGGTCACTGAAGCATTACAAAAGGCTTGTCCTGATGCTACAGTTAAAGTTTCTTGGCCAGAAGGGGTTGCGGTATCTACTTTTGCAGATAAATCAAATTTATCTGAGGATGAATATAAAAACGCAATTTTAGGTACTGGATTTGAAGTGGTTAAAGTCATTAGTGTTGATGGCATAATTACAGACGCTGAAGAAGCAAGAAAACTTATAGATTAAAAAAAATTTTATGACTGTAGCTGAACTCCAAATTTTGGTTGATAAGCTACAGTCTAAAATAAGTCAGTTAGAGCTCACAAGCAAAGGAGCAATCAAAGCAACAGAGTTTAGATTAGAAGCTGTACTACAAGCGAATTTAGATACATTTTGGTTATTAATTTGCGCTATTTTAGTTTTCTTGATGCAGGCTGGATTTATGTGTTTAGAATCTGGTTTATCAAGAAGCAAGAATAGCATTAACGTTGCTCTTAAAAATATTACAGATTTTGGAATAGCCGTAGTTACTTTTTGGGCTTTTGGTTTTGCATTGATGTATGGAACCAGTGTGATGGGCTTGTTTGGTAATAAATTTTATTTTTTTACAACCAAGGTTGCTGGTTATCAAACATATTTTGTATTTCAGGCAATGTTTGTAGCAACAGCAGCAACTATCATATCTGGAGCTGTTGCTGAAAGACTTAGGTTTTTCTCATACGTAATAATTACTTTTATAACTTCAGGAATTTTATACCCAATAGTAGGCCATTGGGCGTGGGCTTTTGATTTTACGAATCCAACAGTAAAATTTGGTTGGCTTGGTAAGATGGGTTATTTAGACTTTGCTGGTGCATCTGTTGTTCATTCTGTTGGAGGTTGGGTGGCATTAGCAATATTACTCATTATTGGAAGTAGAACGGGCAGATTCAGAAAAGATAAAGATAAAAAATTATTTCAAGGAAGTAATACACCAATTGCTGCTCTTGGCGCTTTAATTTTATGGTTCGGTTGGTTTGGATTTAATGGTGGCGCAAATGGAGCAATGGATTTAAAAATTCCATTGATATTAATTAATACCTTTTTATCAGCATCATTTGGCTTAATCTTTTCAAGTGCAATGGGTATTATCGTAATGAAAAAACCAGAGCCATTATTTATGATTACAGGTCCTTTGGCTGGTTTAGTCTCGATTACAGCAAGCTGCGCTTATGTTAATCCATCAGAGGCAATATATATTGGAGCAATTGGAGGAATTTTATCAGGCTCAACAATTATTTTATTAGAGAAATTAAAAATTGATGATGTTGTTAGTGCTATACCTGTTCATCTAGTAGGAGGTATGTGGGGAACTATATCAGTTGCGATATTTGGTGATTTCGAAATGATGGGATTAGATAAAACAAGATTAGAACAATTAACAATTCAAATCATAGGAACATTTAGCATTGGTGGATTTTGCTTTTTTGCTTCATACATAATTTTTAAATCTATAAATTATATTTATCCACTTCGAGTAGGTAAAATCCAAGAGGAGCTTGGTTTAAATATATCAGAACACAACGCATCAACAGATACTCACGAATTACTCGAAGTACTAACCAATCAAGCAAAAACTGAGGATTATTCATTAAGAGCTCCTCAAGATCCATTCACTGATAGTGGTATTATTGGTACCCAATACAATTTTTTGATGGAAAAATTAGAACAAAGTGAAAAACAAAAAAATAAATGGAAAAACCGAGTTTCATCTGAAATTAAATTAGCAATGAATGTGCAGAGACGTTTAATGCCAAATAGAGATTTGTCTAATTATCCAATTTATGGACTAAATATTCCAGCCAGAGAAATTTCAGGAGATTTTTATGATTTTTATTTACATGATGATCTTGTTTACTTCACATTGTCAGATGTTTCTGGCAAAGGAGTTAATGCTGGTATGGTTATGGCTAAGGCAATTACTTTATTTAAAATTTTTTCTAGATTAAAATTTAAACCTAATGAAATTCTTCTTAAAATGAACAATGATTTGAATGAAACTAATCCGCCAGGCACCTTTATAACCTCAATAGTCGGATGCTATAATATTAAAACAGACATTATTGAAATTGCAAATGCAGGTCATCAACCAGCTTTGTTGAGAAAAGGAAAGGATTTTGTTGAATATTCATCTTCATCTACTCCTCTTGCAATAGTCAAACATAAAAATGAAAATGTTTATAAGCTAGATACTTTTAAATTAGATGGAGGAAGAATATATTGTTTTACTGATGGTTTTTCAGAATGTATGGACGAAAATAAAAAAGAAATAGGTATTGATGGAGTTAAGAAACTTTTACTTAATCATCAAAATTCTTCTTTACAAAAAGAACTTGAAAATTCTACAGAGGAAATAAGACTTAAAAGTCTCAAAAAAGATTACAAAGAGACTGGTATAAAAGCAAATAACGATATACTTGATGATGATTTAACTATCATTGGAATTGGGTATTGAAAATTATAGAGCAAAATTTTAATACAGATTCTAACAAACAACTATCAGATATATCAAATACGGTAATTAATACAGTTGTGGATAATTAGCTAAGTGACAACCTAACCCTAATTTCTATAGGCAATTAAGAGTTTAAGTAAAATAAACCCGCGATCAAATATCATATATAATAACTATTTCTTAGAAAATATATTATAGACGTGGATGAAAAAAATCTGAAAATTGGAATTATTGGCGCCGGTATACAAGGTGTTTGCAATGCTTTATTTCTTCAAAAAAAAGGTTTTCAGGTTACACTTTTTGATAGAGAAGAGCCCGGCAGTGCAGCATCATATGGAAATGCTGGCCACTTTTCTCCTTATGCGTCCGTTCCTTTAAACAGACCAGATGTTATAGCAGATGTTCCTTCGATGTTAATTAGTTCAAGAGGACCTCTAGCTTTAAAGTGGAACTATGTGCCAAAGATGATCCCTTGGTTTGCAAGATTTATATTAAATTGTAGACAAGAAAAAATGATGCATACTGCTAAAAATATGCACCAAATTTTAGATCAGTCTTTGCCGGCATTCGATGAATTATTTGACGAAATTGATTTAGAAGGATTAGTTGAAAATAATGGCATTCTTTATGTTTGGACTGATCAAAATATGAAAAGTAGAGAACTAGAAATTAGAATAAGAGATCAGCTTGGTGTGAAGCAACAACTAGTAAATAAAAAAGAAATTCACGATTTAGAGCCAAACTTAAAACCATTTTATCATGGTGGGGTATTTTATGATTATGCAAGACACGCAAGAAATCCAAGAAAAATTTTAATTAAATTGTTTGAGAATTTTGTAAACAAAGGTGGAAAATTTTTAAAATTAAATATTCAAGATATTGATTTTGATGAAGAAAAACCGGTTCTTAGAACTGAAACACAAAGATTTATTTTTGATAAACTTGTTGTTGCATGTGGAGCATTCTCAAAAAGATTAACTGATAAATTACATGAAAATATTCCTTTAGATACTGAGAGAGGCTATCATGTTCACTTCAAAGATTATGACCATTTAATTTCAAGACCTATTGTTTATGCAAATAGAGGTTTTGGAATGACACCAATGGAGCAGGGTTTACGTGTTGTTGGAACTGTAGAATTTGGAGGTTTAGAAAACTCTCCATCTAAATCAAGAATAAAAAACTTGATATTAAACGCAAAGGATATGCTAGATGGTTTACCGGAACATAAAGACGAGTGGCTTGGCTTTAGACCTACATTGCCAGACTTTCTACCAGTTCTAGGGCCTTCAAAAAACTATAAAAATGTTTTTTATTCATTTGGTCATCATCATTTAGGTTGGACGCTTGGTGCAATATCAGGAAAAATTATATCTAAAATGATCTCAGGTGAGAATACTAACTTAGATCTGCAACCATACAGCTCAATAAGGTTTAGTTAAAAGTAATCTTTTATAGTACTCTATTTAATGCTTGAAAATAAAAGTAATATCATAATTGCATCTATTTTGCTTTTTTTAGCAGCTCTGTTTTGGTCAGGAAATTTTATTGTTGGAAAGATAGCAGGTTTAAATGACATACCTCCAATTTCATTAAACATATTAAGGTGGTCACTGGCGTTTTTAATTCTACTACCTTTTACTTATAAAGAGATGATTGAAAAAAAGGAATTAATTTTTAAAAATATTTATCTCTTATGTTTTTTAGGAATAACAGCAGTCAGTATTTTTAATTCAGCACTTTTTTATTCTTTGAAAACTACACAAGTGATCACAGGTGTACTTATGATCTCGACTGTTCCAGTTATGATAATTTTATTTTCTATTATTTTAAAAATAGAAAAAACAAATACCTTTCAAGTTTTGGGAGTTATATTTTCTTTATTAGGTGTATTATTTATAATTTCAAAAGCAGATTTTGAAGTCTTTAAAAATTTAGCTTTCGAAAAAGGAGATTTATTTGCATTATTTGCAATGATTTCCTGGTCACTTTATTCTGCTCTTTTAAAGAAAAAAAATTACGGATTATCTCCGATAACTTTACTTCAAGTTGTTATTGGTCTTGGTGTAATATTTCTTATACCAATGTATGCAATAGATTATATTTACATTGGTAATCGAATTACAATTAATACAAATTTCATTCTCGTTTTATCTTATGTTGTTCTGTTGCCTGGCATCATTTCTTTCTTTTTCTGGATAAAAGGTGTTGCTTTAATAGGTGCTAATAGAGCAGGAATTTATTTACATTTAATGCCAATTCTTGCAGCAATTCTTGCAATGCTAATATTTGATGAAGTATTGCTATTTTACCATTATATCGGTGGAATATTTATTATTTCAGGGATATTACTTTCAAACAAAAAAAATGCTTAAAGTAGCTATACTTGACGATTATCAAAACATTGCAAAAGATTTTATTGATCTTAAAAAATTATCTTCAAAATATGAATTTCAAATTTTTAATCAGCCTTTTGAAAACGAGGATGATGCAATAGAACAACTAAAAGAATTTGAAGTGCTTTTTATAATGAGAGAAAGAACAAAAATAACAAAACAATTAATAGAGAGTTTAAAAAAATTAAAACTAATTGTTACAAGTGGAATGAGAAACAAATCTATAGATTTAAATGCAGCTAAGAAAAATAAAATTTTGGTTACTGGCACTGAAATCAATAGTAACCCAACGCCAGAGTTAACTTGGGCTTTAATTCTGGGACTTGCAAGAAATTTTAAAACAGAAATAGATAATATGTATCAAGGTTACTGGCAGTCAACTATTGGAGTGGAGCTTAAAGGTAAGATATTAGGTTTGCTTGGATTGGGTAGGGTAGGCTCTCAAGTTGCTAAAATTGGTAAAGCTTTTGGTATGCAAATTATGGCTTGGAGTGAAAATTTAAATTTAGATAAATGCAAAGAGCTTAATGTTTTGCCTTGTAGCAAGGATGATTTAATTCAAAATTCTGACTTTTTATCTATTCATGTTCAGGGAGGAGATAGATATAGAAATTGTATTACAATTAATGAATTTGAGAAAATGAAAAAAACTTCCTATTTAATTAATACTTCAAGAGGCGAAATAGTTAATGAAGATGATCTCATTATAGCATTATCAACAAATATTATAGCTGGAGCAGGCTTGGATGTTTATGAAAAAGAACCTTTACCGGAAAGTCACAAACTTAGATTTGTACAAAACGCTCTTCTACTGCCTCATATTGGGTATGTCACCGCTGAAAATTATGCAACATTCTATTCTCAAATGATGGAGAATCTTGATAGTTTTATATCTGGTAAACCGAAAAGAGTTATTGAATAAATTAAATTAAGACAATTTTTACAGATAAAATTTAAATTTTTTGTGTATAATTATTCCGATGAGTAAAGAATTTAAAGCTGATCAAAAACAAAAATTAGATAATCAAGAATTGACTGATTGGTTAGACTCTCTTGATGCAGTTGTTGAAAATCATGGTAGAGAGGGTGCCAAATTAATTTTAGAAAAACTTGAGAAAAGAGCAAAAGATTTAAGAGTATTATATTCTCCAGTTCCATATTCACCATACAGAAATACGATATCTCAATATGACCAAGGAATTTATCCTGGAGATTTAGAAATCGAAGAAAAAATTACAGCAATTTTAAGATGGAATGCTTTAACTATGGTTATGAAAGCAAATAAAAATTATGGTGGGCTTGGAGGACATATAGCAAGTTATGCATCTTTTGCCGAGGTATTTGAAACGGGATTTAATCATTTTTTTAAAGGCGGTGATGAAGCAGATTTAATTTTTTATCAATCGCAGTGTACAACTGGGATATATGCAAGATCTTTTTTAGAGGGCAGATTAACCAAAAATCATTTGGAACATTATAGACAAGAATTAAATGAGCAAGGACTGTCTTCATACTGCCATCCATACTTAATGAGAGATTACTGGACATTTACCACATCGTCCATGGGAATAGGTCTAGTTAATGCAATTTACCAAGCCCGTTTCATGAAATATTTAGAAAATAGAAACTTATTAAAAACTAATAAAAGAGTATGGGGTTTATTTGGAGATGGTGAAATGGATGAACCTGAAAGTTTGGCTGGATTGTCTATCGCTTCAAGAGAAAAATTAGATAATTTAACTTTTATTATAAATTGTAATCTCCAAAGATTAGATGGGCCTGTAAGAGGTAATGGACAAATAATCCAAGAACTGGAGACAATCTTTAAAGCTAATGGATGGAATGTAATTAAAGTTCTATGGGGATCTGAATGGGATAAAATTTTTCAACAAGATAAAGATCATTTGTTGTTAAAGCGTTTTGCTAAAACCGTAGATGGAAAATACCAAACATTAGGTGCAAGAGATGGAGAATATAATCTTAAAAACTTTTTTGCAGAGGATCCAGAAGTTTTAAAATTGGTTTCTTCACTCAGTAAAGATGAAATTGACAAACTTAAAAGGGGAGGTCATGATTTTAAAAAACTTTATGCTGCCTTTAATGCTGCTGTTAAAACTAAAGGTAAACCTACAGTTATTTTAGCTAAAACAAAAAAAGGTTATGGAATGGGTAAAGCTGGCGAGTCAAAAATGACTAACCACCAGCAAAAAGAATTAAATCTTGATGCATTAAAAGAGTTTAGAGATCGTTTTCAATTAGATATTCCAGATAATAAATTAGAAAATATGGAGTTTTATAAACCAGATGAAAATTCTGAGGAAATAAAATATTTAAAAAAAAGAAGGGAAGCTTTAGGAGGATCTTTACCCAAAAGAAGCTTTAAAGAAGTTGAATTAGTTACTCCAAAAATCGAAAAACATTCAAACTTTTTATTCGAAGAAAGTGACAGGGAATATTCAACAACGACTGGACTGGTAAGGTCTTTAGGAAACATAATGAGAGACAAAGAGTTTGGAAAAAGAGTCGTTCCAATAGTTGCTGATGAAGCTAGGACTTTTGGAATGGCTAATTTATTTTCACAAATTGGAATATATTCACCAGAAGGTCAGTTATATGAACCCGAAGATGCGACTTCTATTTTGAAATATCAAGAGTCAAAAACAGGACAATTATTAGAGGAAGGAATTAACGAAGCCGGTGCTATTTCTTCATGGCTAGCAGCAGCAACCTCTTACAGTAATCATAATTTTCCAATGATGCCTTTTTATATTTTTTATTCTATGTTTGGATTTCAAAGAATTGGAGATTTAATTTGGGCTGCAGCTGATCAAATGCCAAGAGGATTTTTAATAGGTGCTACAGCTGGGAGAACTACTTTAGCTGGAGAGGGATTGCAACACCAAGATGGACAAAGTCATATAATCGCCTCGACATTTCCTAATTTAAAATCTTACGATCCTTGTTTTGCAAGTGAGCTAGCTGTTATATTTGATGAAGGAATGAAAAGAATGATGACAGAATGTAAAGATGAATTTTATTATATTACTGTAAATAACGAAAAATATTCACATCCTAAAATTGAATTAAAAAATAAAGATGGAATAATAAAAGGTGGCTACCTTTTCAAAGATCAATCAAATGAAAAAATAAACATAAATTTATTAGGATCTGGACCAATTTTTAGGGAATGTATTGAAGCTTCTAAAATACTTAAAGATGAATATGGAATTGGTTCAAGATTATACAGCATAACAAGTTATTCAGAGTTAGAAAAAAATGCTAAATCAGTTTTAAGACAAAACACATTGTCTCCTGCAAATAAAAAACAAAATTATTTGCAGCAGCTAATTTCTAATGACGACCCTATAATTGCTACTTCAGATTATGTAAGAGCATATTCACAATTAATATCTAGCCACATAAAAAACAATTTTTTAGCGATGGGTACAGATGGATTTGGAAGAAGTGATACGCGAAAAAATTTAAGAGATTTTTTTGAAGTAGATAGCAAACATATAGTCGTCAGTTCTCTGTATACACTCTACGAGGAAAAGAAAGTCCCATTACAAACACTAGAAAAAGCGATTAGTAAATATAATCTCAACAATAACAAGAATAATCCTTGGGAAATATAATCCCTACTAATTTTTTATGGAATTACCTGTCGTCAATCATAAAGATTATGAAGCTCAATTAAATGATGATAATAAGTTTCCTATAAAAAAATTTGGAGAATTAGCTAAAGCGTTAATTAAAAATAAAATAGTTAAAAATTTCTATGTTCCAGAGCCATGCTCAGTAGAAACCTTAAAAGAGGCACATACAGAAGACTATATAAATAAAATAAAAAATAAAACTTTAGATAAAAACGAGATTAGAAAAATTGGTTTTCCTTTAGTTGACAGCGTAGTTAGAAGATCTTTTATTGCAACCGGAGGAACTGTGCTTGCTACAAAGTTAGCACTAAATTATGGAATATCATGCAATACCGCAGGAGGCAGTCATCATGCAACATCTAATGAAGGAGCTGGATTTTGTGTTTTTAATGATGTTGCAGTAGCAGCTAAATATTTAACTACAAGAGGTTTAGCAAACAGAATTTTAATTATTGATTTAGATGTTCACCAGGGTAATGGCAATTCTGAAATATTTAAAAATGATAATCAAGTCTTTACATTCAGCATGCATTCGAAAGTTAATTATCCAGCAAAAAAATCAGTAAGTAATCTTGATATTGAATTAGAAGAAAATTTAGAAGACAAAGAATATATTGATATTTTAAAAAATAACCTAAAATATTTGAACCAAGAAGAGTTTGATTTTGTTTTCTATATTGCTGGGGTTGATATTCACTATAATGACAGGTTGGGTAAACTAAAAATTTCTGATAATGGTATATTTCAAAGAGATGAATTAGTTATTAATAATTTCTTCTCAAATAAAATTCCTATATGTGGAGTATTAGGAGGTGGATACAACAAAGATTTTAATAAACTAGTAGAATTACATTCTATTTTACATAAAACATGTGCTAAATTCTTATAATGAAAAAAAATTCAAATTTAACCCCAGAACAAGAAAATATTTTATTCAATGAAGCAACCGAACCTCCTGGTTCAAGCGAATTAAACAACGAAAAAAGAGAGGGTTCATATCACTGCGCTAACTGTGATATTGAATTATTTAAATCATCAACAAAATATGAAAGTGGATCAGGATGGCCTTCTTTTTACAAATCTCTTCCAGACGTTTTTGAGACTAAAACAGATCACCATATTGGTTATGCTAGGACAGAGTATCATTGTAAAAAATGTGGGGGACATCATGGACACATATTTAATGATGGTCCACAACCTACCGGCATAAGATACTGTAACAACGGTGTTTGTTTAGTATTTAAGCCAAAAAACTAACAAAAAAAAAAAGTTTATAAAATTTAAAATCATATATAATGATTTTATTGTGAGAAATTTAATACTTTTATTTTTAAGTTATATAATTCTAACTACTTATGCTTTTTCAAATTCAGTATCAGAGTATATTTCAAACTTAATTCCGGGAGAAGGAGATACGGAAGTAAGTATTGATTTAAGAGAAAATTATTCTCCAGATTATAGTATCTTGTTAGTTAGAGAATTAGATAGAAATGAAAATGGTAATTATTTTACCCAAATGTCTATATTTAATACTGAGAAAAATAACGATGAAAGAATTACTGCAAATTTTGGTTTAGGAAAAAGATATCTAAGTGATGATAAATTTACACTTACGGGATTAAATGTATTCTTAGATTATGATAATGAAGGAAATGCTAGATCGAGCCTTGGTTTGGAAATGAGAAATGCTGTATTAGAATTTGCATTTAATAATTATTTTGGTTTGGATGACGCTGATGGAGAGAAAGTTTTAGACGGATATGATTTAAGATTAGCGTCGCAAATACCTTATTTACACTGGGCTGATATATTTTTGAACTCATATTCTTGGGATGGAGAAGAAAGAAATGATATTGAGGGACTAATTATTGGTTCTGAATTATCTTTATCATCAACATTGCAATTAGAATTAGCTTATGATGATAAGGATAGGACTGGGCTAGATGACGAGTACTATGTAAAATTAATGTTTGTTTATCCTCCAAAAGAAGGACCAACATTAGGAGATGGAATGAGTTCAGATATGTGGAGGGAGAATAAAGATATGACTGGAGAACTACTAACAAAGGTAAAAAGAAATAATAAAATTATGGTTGAGTTTAATGGTAATGCAACCATATCAAGGACTGATTAATGAAAGAATTTTTTAAATTAACAACATTTCTGTTTATATTTGTATTATCTAATAAACTAGCAATTGCTGCAACAGCAACTGGAAATGCTGATGTTTATAAAGTGATTATGAGAAAAGTTGAACTTTGCACTGGTTATACAGTTGTTGACTTTGATGATGTTGGAACTGCTGCCGCATGTCATGATGCGGTAACTATTGGTTCAGGCGACAAAGAAGTAGACATTGCTTCTGTAACAGCTGGTTCTGCTGCTGCTAATTATGGAGATCCTGCACTTTTACCTTTGGGAGAGACTTATACTCATATGAGAGTCACAGTTGATAGAAAATTTATAATTAGATCTGAAAGCGCTCTTGATACAGGTGGAACTGATGATACAGATAATTGTGTTACTGTAGCAACCACTGACGCGCAATACGAAAATGATGAGGCAACTGATAAGTATACCCATAAAGTAGCAATAGCTGAAGGTGGAACAAAAGCAGCTATGAATTTATATATGACTGACGGTAGACAGGGAGACGAAAGCACAAGTAACAATTATACTCAATGTGAAACAGCTAATTGTGCAAAAAATGATGGGTGGACTTGGGATTATGCAGCCTCAGCTTCTAATCTTTCATCAGCAATCGCAATGACAACAATGAGATCCTCTGTTACAACTGATGATATTCAACTGGTGTATGCTTTAGCCAAACCTTATACTGTCACATTAACTCCACCAACAATCGATATATCTTTTGGTACAAGAAATGCACTTGGTGTACAAGAAGTTTGCGATAATGGTAGTAATTGTGCTGGACAATCAGATTCACATTGTTCATTCTATCCTGAGGAACCTATTGTAACTATTACGATAAAATAAAATTTATTTTAAACTAGAAATTAAATTACCTGCTTTTTCAAGTTCTCTTAACTCTTGATATCCACCCACATGATAGTCATCAAAAAATATTTGAGGTATGGTTCTTTTACCATTTGCTTTTTTTGTCATTTCTTCTCTTAAACCATCTTTCAGTGATACATCTATTTCGGTATAACTTAAATTATTTCTTGTTAGCAAACGCTTTGCAGCATCACAATAACCACACATTGGTCCAGAGTAGACGATAATATTTTTCATATCTTATATATAATCTTAGTTTTATAAATTACTATAGTAGATAGTCGTTTTTATTTATCTTTGATTTGATTAATTTTCTTGAATATTCAAATTTTTTCCTGTGTTTAATACTTTGCGAACTTGCTCTTTTTCTCCACAATCTAAAAGAAGAGGGTTTTAAAGATCTTCTCATAATTTTAATAACATCACTTTCAGTCTTCCCAGTTTTTTTCTCAATTTCCTCAAATGTAATTCTGTCTGCCCAAGCCGCCCATATAACCCAATCTGGACTCTCAAGGGGAGGCTCTGGATTCTTTACTCTGGTTGTGGGTCTGTGACTTTTTTTCATCAAAATTCAATAAATTGCTAAAATTATTTTAATGCAAATACTTAAGGCTATGATATTATCATTTTTAGATAGTCCTATCTAGCCATCTTTAGCTCCCGGTTTTTTAGGACTATCCTTAAAATGCTTCCCTTAGATTTTATCCTTTTTTTACAGATCATTATTTTTATGTTTATTACCCCAGGCACACCTAGAATTGTAATTATTTCATACTCAATGAACTATGGTGTTCAAAAATGTGTTTGGACTGCATTAGGAGATGTAACTGCGAACATTATTCAGGCAACATTAGTAATTTTTGTTATTGGATCTTTTTTGTCGGACAATCCAACAATATTAAATACTTTAAAGTGGTTAGGTATTGCTTATTTAACGTATCTTGCATATGATATTTATAAATCGAGACCTAAAGATATAAATACAAAAGATATTTCAGATAAAAGTTTTTTTTCATTTTATAAAGATGGTTTTTTAGTTGCAGGAACAAGTCCTAAAGCATGGATGTTCTTCCCATTTATATTTCCACAATTTATTGATTTTAATTCTAATTATATTATCCAGTTTATTATTTTAATAACAACTTATGTCATATTAGATTTTCTATCTTTGATTGGTTATGCAATCTTAGCTAATAAATTAATTGTTTGGATCAAAGCTAACCCTAAAATTATAAATACAATTTCAGCTTGTGTGATAATTTTGATAGCTATAATTATTGCATTTACTCAACAATACTAAGATAAATTGCGTTACTACTCCCACTTGCAATTAAATAATTTTTGTTATTTATTTAAACTTTATTAATTAATTAATTAAAGGGGAATAAATGAAAATAAAAAACATTTTAATTACATTTGTTTCTGCAATAGCATTATTATTTTCAACTTCAGTTGTATCATTTGCAAAAGTTGTTGGAGATAAAATAATTCTAGGTGCTGCAATCTCTTTAACTGGAAAGTATTCATCTAATGGTGTTCATACTCAAAATGGCTATAACATGGCTGTTGACAGAATTAACAGTATGGGTGGAGTAAAAGTTGGGGGAAAAACTTATAAGTTTGACATTATTTATTACGATGATGAATCAAACCCAAAAAGAGCAGCTCAGCTTGCAGAAAGATTAATCTCACAAGATAAAGTAGAGTTCATGCTTGGGCCTTACAGTTCTGGTTTAACAAAAGCGATCGCACCAGTAACTGAAAAATATGGTGTACCAATGGTTGAGGCTAACGGTGCTTCTAGATCTTTGTTTACAAAAGGTTACAAATATCTATTTGCAGTATTAGCACCAGCAAACTTATATCTTGATGTAGCAATAAGAACAGCAGTTGAGTTAAATGGTGGTAAAGGTGTAAGAATTGCACAAGCTTTTGAGCAAGATGCATTCTCACAAGATGTTAGATTAGGCATTTTAGATGCTGCAAAAGAAACTGGATCTGAAATTATAATCGATGATAAACTTCCAAAAGAGCTTAATGATATGGCTGCTACATTAGTTAAAGTAAAACAAATGAAGCCAGATGTATTGGTTGTTTCAGGTCATACAAAAGGAGCTTTAACAGCAATAAGACAAATTTCAGAAATGAAAGTTGATGTTCCTATGTTGGCAATGACACACTGTGATGCTGCAAAATTATCAAAGCAACACGGTAAAAATTCTCAATATGCATTATGCGCTTCTCAATGGCATAAAACATTAACTTACAAAGATGATTTCTTTAAAGATGGTATGACATATGCAGCAGATTTTGAAAAAGAATTTGGCTACGATCCACCATATCAATCTGCAGAGTCTTCAGCTGCATTGTTAGTATTTAAAGATGCTTTTGAAAGAGCAAATACTTTTGATCAGAAAAAAGTAAGAGATGCTCTTGCTGCAACTAACATGCAAACATTCTATGGAAATATTAAATTTGCACCTGGTGGTCAAAATGTTGACAAACCAATGGTACTTTTCCAAGTAATGTGTGATGATGCTGGTAAGTGTGAAAATAAAGTTGTTGCTCCATTAAAATGGGCTTCAGCTGAGTTAATACACCCAGTACCAAAGTGGTCTGAAAGATAAAAAAAATAATTAAGCCCCCTAGAAATAGGGGGCTTTTTTTATAGAAATCAAAATTAAATTATGGATTTTTTAGTCTTCCAATATCCAATGATAACCATTCAAGCATGTCTTGATGGACTTTTACTTGGAATATTATTTGCATTAATTGCTTATGGAATGGCACTCCAATGGGGTGTTATGAATATAATTAACATTGCACAGGGAGACCTTGTTATATTGGGTGGTTACATTGCATATTTTATGTATCTTTATGGTATTCATCCAGCCTGGGGAGTAATTGTCTCTCCTATAATTATGTATTTTGTTGGAATTGCAATTTACAAATTAGTTATAAATAAAGTTGTCGACAGAGATCTGTTCATCTCAATATTAGCAACCTTTGGAATTAGTATTCTGTTTATGCAGTTAATGAACTTTGCATTTGGTGCGGATGTTGTATTGGCTAACTCAGGGTATGGAACAACTATGTTATTTGATAATAATGTTGTTCTACCAAATTCTAAAATATTTTCTGCTTTTATAAGTATTGTCTTTGCAATTTGTTTAGTAGTTTATATGAAAAGATCAAAATTAGGTCGTGCAATTAGAGCAACAGCTCAAAATGCAAGAGCTGCAAAGATTTTAGGTGTTGATACTGAAAAAGTTTATGCAGCAACCTTTGGAATAAATGCAGCATTATGTGGTGTAGCAGGAGCTTTAATTTCAATAACTTTTACAATTCATCCTTATATGGGATTACCATACACTATAAGATCATTTATGATTGTAATTGTTGCAGGATTAGGAAATTTACCTGGAGTAGCTATGTCAGGTATGGGACTTGGAATATTTGAGGAATTTGCAGATTATATTCTTGGTACAGAGTTTAGAATTGGTTCAGTATTTTTATTATTAGTTTTAATTTTAGTTTACAGAAGATTTAAACTTTCAAGAAAGAGAGAGTATTTAAAGTGAGAAAAGCTAAAATTAAAGACGATAATGGCAAACTGATAGAAATAGATATTGAAAAGTTTAAAAAACATTTAGATGAATATCATTCAACAGGATCTAGTCTTCATGAAGAAAATGGACATTATTTTACAGTTGATAAAGATTTTAGAGATAAAATAGAGAATTTATATGAACAAAAATAGTTGGATTTTGTATATAGGAATTTTGGTATTTGGTTTAGTTGCACCATTTATTTTTCCGGCTTTTAAAGTTCAATTATCAATTCTGTGTGTATTAATTGTCCTTGCAACCACTTGGAATATCCAAGGTGGTGAAATGGGCTACAATACATTTGGAAATATTCTTTTTTATGGTTTGGGAATGTATCTTTGTGCATCCGTTCAAGTTGGTATGTTCTTTCCATTAGCTGAGTGGACTGAAAGTGGTGGTGAAAAAACTTTCGTTCATACACCTTCACAATTCTTTCAAGGCATGGCAGCTGGTCTGGTAGTTGCTGCTGTTGTTCCTACAATAGTTGCAGGATTAATTGGTTATGCAATTTTAGGATTAAGAGGTCATTACTTTGCAATTTGTACATTAGGTTTAGGAGTTGCAGCAGGAGAAATTTCTGGAGGTATTGAAATTATTGGAGCTGGACAGGGCTTTACCACTCCTCCTTTTCCAAACATCGGAGGTCTTGAGGCAAGAGGTGAATTTTTTTATTTTCTAAGTTTTGGAGCACTAGTTTTAACTTTCATTGCTGTAAGAGCAATTTATACAACAAGGTTTAGATTAATTCTGAACGCAATCAGAGATAATGAAGACAAAGCTGAAGCAATGGGAATTGAGACTATGAAATACAAAATAACTGGATGGATGATTTCAGCTTTCTTTTGTGGTCTTGCTGGAGGAATAATGGGAGGTCTAGTTGGTTATATCGACTCAACAGATGTTGCATTCGACGGGAGAGAGATGGGTGTTTTTATGGTTTTAATGGCAATCCTTGGAGGTAAGGGAACTTTATGGGGCCCAATTATTGGTGCAACTTTATTTCACTTTTTTAAAGAGGGTTTTTGGACATTCTTTCTAGGCTGGCAGTATGTTGCGTTAGGAGTTTTAATAGTAGTGATAGTAATTTATTTCCCAGAAGGATTAATGGGATGGTTAAGAGAAAAATATCCAGAAAGATTTGGTGAAGTTGTCGATGAAGCCGATCGAAAAGCACAGGTGGAGTTAAAATGAGTATTTTAGAAGTCAACAATGTAAGTAAATCATTTGGTGGTGTTAAAGCTAATGTTGATATTTCAATGTCAGTTGAAAAAGGAAAGATAGTTGGTCTTATAGGACCTAATGGATCTGGTAAAACTACTTTATTTAATTCAATTGTTGGTACTTATCCAATAGACAATGGTTCAATTAAGTTTAATGGAAAAGAAGTATCAGAATTACCGGTGCCAGTAATTGCAAAACTGGGATTATTAAGAACATTTCAACAAACCAGAATTTATGGAAAATTAAATTGTGTAGATAACATGCTTATCAGTCACAAAGGTAGTGATGAAAGTTTGTTTAAAATTTTCTCAAAAATTCCAAAAGAGCTTACGGAAAAGGCAGAAAATTTACTTAATTTTGTCGGCTTGTATCAAAAAAGAAAACTTAGAGCAGGAGACTTATCTTTTGGTCAGCAAAAGTTATTAGAACTTGCAATGGCATTAATGAATGAACCAGAAATGCTACTATTAGATGAGCCAACAGCAGGTATTAATCCTACTTTAATTAATGGAATTATTGATAGACTAATCAAAGTTAATCAAGATTTTGGAATAACATTACTTGTTATTGAGCACAATATGAGAGTAATTATGCAATTAGCTGAAGACATATTTTGTCTTGCTCATGGCAAAATGCTTGCAAATGGAACTCCAGAAGAGATTAAAAATGACAAAAGAGTAGTAGATGCATATTTGGGGGCTCAATAATGTCTAATCAATATGAAGTCTTAGGAAAAGCACCTGGTGCAGAAGATTTAAAAAATTTATCTTCAGAAGATATTCATTTAACAATAAAAAATTTGAATGCTGGATATGGCAAAATGGAGATTTTACATAATTTTGATTTATTTGTAAGCAAAGCACAATCATTATGTTTAATTGGTCCAAATGGAGCTGGCAAATCAACAATACTTCACTCAATATATGGATTTACAAATATTTTCTCAGGTAAAATAGAAATTGATGGAAAAGAAATAACAAATTTAACTCCAGCTGAAAAATTAAAGTCAGTCGGTATAGCTTATATTCTGCAAGATAATTCAGTCTTTCCAGATATGACTGTTGAAGAAAATTTGTTAATGGGTGGTTTTATCAAAGATAAAACGGAAGAATCATATCAAGAGGCAGAAAAGATTTTAGATAAATATGAAAGATTAAGGAACAGAAGAAATCAACCAGCAAAAGTTTTATCAGGTGGTGAAAGAAGATTATTAGAAATATCTAGAGCTTTAGTAATGAAGCCTTCAGTTCTTTTAGTTGATGAACCTTCTATTGGATTAGAGCCGAGATATATTGATATGGTATTTGAAATTTTGGGAGACTTACAAAAAAATGAAAAAAAAACAATTATTCTAGTTGAGCAAAACGCCAAAAAAGGTTTAGAGTTTTCTGATATTGGATATGTATTAGTATCCGGCCAAACTGCTATAGCAGGAAGAGGTGATGATTTACTTAAAAATGATGATGTTGGACGTCTATTTCTAGGCGGATGATTAATTCAAAATATTTTTTCAAAGGAATTCTTTGTGCAAAAGAATTCGATAGCCCTGCAATTGCTCTTGGTTTAAGCTTTTTAGCAATTGGTGCTTTATTAAAAAATTTAGGTTTTACAATTCAAGAAAGTATTTTTTCTACCTTTTTAACTTATGCATTACCTGGTTCACTTGTGATGGCAGAATCGATTTTGATTGGCGTTTCGTTACTTAATTTATTTTTTGCAGTTTGGTTAGTTAATGCAAGATTGTATCCAATGACTGTATCTTTAATGCCATTGTTAAAGCACCAAAGTCAACCAAGATGGAAGTATTATCTTTCATGTCATTTTGTTGCAGTATCTTCGTGGTTAATTCTTAAAAATAATTATAAAGATATTGAAAAAAAATATAGAGTCGATTTTTGGATAGGAATTGGAACTGCAACTTGGTTGATAGCAATCTTTTCAACTATCTTAGGTTATTACTCTGCTGATTTCTTAAATAGAGAAATGATGATTGGATTAGCTATAATTAATCCAATTTATTTTACTTGCACAATGATAGGAGTGATGAAGTCTATACAATTAAATGTTTCAATAATTTTAGGAGCTATCTTAGGACCTTTATTTTATTTTATTAGTCCTGATTGGTGTGTTTTGATTGGCGGGTTTGTAGCTGGAACTGTTGCTTTTGTAATAGGAGAGAAAAATGTCAGCTAATATTGTTTTAATAATAGTTATTACGTCTTTAGCTACTTATATTTCAAGGTTTTTAGGAGCTTTTACATCTGAAATAATAGATGAAAATACCAAAATATATAGGTGGTTTAATTATTTAGCCTATTCGACATTGGCTGCTTTAATTTCTAGAATGATAATATTTCCAGCTGGTGCACTTTCTGACAGTAATTACTTGTCCAGATTTATTGTTGTACTTTTAGCAATAATAATTTTTAAATTAACTAGAAATAATTTAGTTTACCCAACTTTATTCTCTGCTATCATTATGTTTTTATTAAGTAGCTTTACGATATAAATGAAAAAAATTATTTTACTATTGTTCTTAATTTTAATACCAGGTATTTCACAAGCAGCATGTGATGATCCTTTAACTGATGGAGTTGATTATACTAACTGTAGATTTTCAGATGGACAAGATTTGCAAGGTAGTTATTTGCCTAACTCAAACTTATCATTCGCAAGTTTTATACAAGTAAATTTTGATAAAAGCATTATGATGACTTCTAACTTGTCATTTGGAACTTTTCCAGAGTCATCATTTGTTAGAGCTAACTTATATGAGTCAACTCTAGTTGGTGGAAATTTCGAAAAAGCTAACTTTACAGGAGCCAATATGACAAGAGTTGATTTTATGGGCTCAACATTAATTGAAGCAAATTTTCAAAATGCAAATTTAATGGAAGCTAACTTTACTTCATCGAATATGACCAATGCTAATTTTGATGGAGCAAATTTAATTGGAGCAACATGGACTAATGGTGAAACATGTGGACCAAATTCAATTGGAGTTTGTAACAAATAATTATAATGGATAGCTTAGATACTATTCAAGGGTTTGATATTTCATTTAGTGATTATTCCAAAAGAATCATCAATATTAAAATTGAAGATGAAATTATAGATAAACTAATATTTCCTTTTAAAAAATTTGATATTACAGCTCTTGAATATAAACCTTTTACTAGATTTACACTTGCAAAATCTTTAGATGACTCAACAGGTGGAAAGCTAGGAAAATTTATAAACACTGTATTAAGAGATAGAGACACAGGTTGTTTTATTATAGGACCTAAAAATAAATCCAAAAAAATTGATAACAATTTTCTTATTAAACTATCAACAGCTGTAACACACTTACTAGGTAATCCAAATTTTGATTCAATGGCTGGAAAATATTATGCGAGATTTCATGTTAAACATGAGGACAATAGCGATTCATATCTTAGAAAAGCATATACAAACATGGATCTTCATACTGATGGTACTTATGTTAAAGAAAAAACTGATTGGTTATTAATGCTAAAAATGGAGGAAGAAAATGTTCAAGGAGGTGAAACTGCAATGTTACACCTTGATGATTGGGAACATTTAGATAGCTTAACTAATGATAAAGTTGGAAAACAAAACTTTATATGGGGTTCTCCAAAAAGTAAAAAAGTTGATTACAAGGTGGAACATCCTATTTTTTCAGAAGACGAAAATGGAAAACCACAAATTTCTTACATAGACCAATTTCCTGAGCCCAAAAATATGGAACAAGGATTATTTCTACAAAAATTATCAGACTCTTTAGAAGGAAGTCAAAAAAAGATTGTAATGCCTTTACCAGTTGGCTTTTCAGTAGTTGCAAATAACTATTTCTGGCTTCATGGTAGAAAACCATTTGTAGAAAATAAAAAATTATCAAGAGAATTACTAAGAATTAGAGGTTCTTTTTTTACTAATTAATTAATTTTAGTGATAATAATCACTTAGTTTATCATGAAAATCGGATTTATTGGTACAGGACATATCTCGAAATCAGTAATCAACGGAATACTGGGGTCAAAATTAAAAATTAATAAAATAATTGTTTCAAAGAGAAATTCAAAAATTTCAAGTGAACTTAAAAGAAAAAGTAAAAAGATAAAAATATCTGCTGATAATCAGGATATTATAAATCAATCAAATTGGGTTTTTTTAGCAGTAACACCAACGATTGGAAAAATTATTCTTCCACAATTAAAATTTAAAAAAGGTCAAACGATAATAAGTTTTATATCAACTATAAAAATGACTGAATTAAAAAAATATATTAAAGTTAAAACTAAGATTATTAGAGCAATTCCTTTGCCTCCAATTTCTCTTAGAAAAGGACCAGTACCAATTTTTCCACCAGATAAACAAGTTAGAAATTTTTTTAATAAGCTTGGCACATCTGTCGAAATAAAAAATGAAAACCTATCACTAAATTTTTGGTCAACTTCATCAATGATGGCACCATTTTATGAATTACTACATACTCTGAGTGAATGGTTAGTAAAAAAGGGAATTAATAGAAGCGACTCTCAAAAGTATATTACCTCGTTATTTATTGCTTTATCTGAAGATGCAAAAATTAATTCAAATAAAGATTTAAAAGTACTTGTTAAAAATTCACAAACCCCAAAAGGTTTAAATGAACAAGCTGTTAAAGAATTAAGAAAACTTGGATTTTATAAATCTCTGAATAGAACAGCAAATAGTGTCTTGAATAGATTAAAAAAAAGTAAGTAAAATGTCTGACAATATCTTACAGGTAAATAATCTTACAAAATTATTCGGAGGACTAGCAGCAGTATCAAATTGCTCATTAAATATTAGATCAGGTTCAATAACTGGAATAATTGGCCCAAACGGTTCAGGGAAAACAACATTATTTAATTTAATAGCTGGAAATTTGAAATCTAATGATGGAGAGGTAATATTTAATGATGAAAATATTACTGATGTACCATCACATGAGTTATTTGGCAGAGGATTATTAAGAACTTTTCAGATTGCACATGAATTTTCAAACTTAACAGTTTTAGAAAACTTAATGATGGTGCCTTCAAATCAAAACGGAGAAAATTTATTAAATGCACTTATTAAACCAGGACTAGTAAAAAAAGAGGAAAAAGTTATTAGAGAAAAAGCCTATGAAGTTGTAGATTTTCTTAATTTAACACATTTAGCAAATGAAAGGGCAGGAAATCTTTCAGGAGGTCAAAAAAAATTATTAGAATTAGGAAGAACTATGATGGTTGATGCAAAATTGGTTTTACTTGATGAAGTGGGAGCGGGAGTTAATCGAACACTTTTAAAAGATCTAGGAACTGCAATATTAAAATTGAATAAAGAAAAAAATTACACTTTTTGTATGATAGAGCATGATATGGATTTTATAAGCAGAATGTGTGATCCAGTAATAGTAATGGCAGATGGTTCAGTTTTATTTGAAGGAACATCTGATGAAGTGAAAAAAAACGAAAAAGTAATTGAGAGCTATCTTGGAAAGTCAAACTTAACAAAAAAAGAAAATTAATGGCATACTTTGAAGGAGCAAAAATGACTGCAGGTTATGGGGATGGTCCTGATATTATTAGTTCATGTTCCATAACTGCCAATAGGGGAGAGATAGTTGCCATTCTAGGTCCCAATGGAGCTGGCAAATCAACAGCTATGAAAGCGATGCTCGGATTATTAAAATTAAAATCAGGCTCTGTAACTTTGAACGGTGAAGATATTTCAAAAATTAATCCTCAAGATCGAGTAAAAAAGGGTATTTCATTTGTTCCACAAACAAGAAATGTATTTGCAGAATTAACTGTTAGAGAAAATTTAGAGATCGGTGGCTTTTTGACAGAAGGGAGTTTAGAAAATAAAATTGAGAGTATTTATAGTTTATTTCCAATCTTGAGTGAAAAAAAATCCCAAGTCGTCGGACAATTATCTGGTGGACAACGTCAGCAAGTCGCTCTTGGAAGAGCTTTAATGAGTGATCCATCAGTTCTTATGTTAGATGAGCCTACAGCTGGAGTTTCTCCAATTGTAATGGATGAATTGTTTGAACATATAATAAAAGTTAAAAAAACAAATGTTGCCGTTATTATGGTTGAGCAAAACGCAAAGCAAGCATTAAGTATTTCAGATCGAGGCTATGTATTGGTAACAGGTCAAAATAAATTTGAGGGATCCGGTAATGATTTGCTTGAGGATCCTGAGGTTCGTAGATCATTTTTGGGAGCATAATGGATTTCTTAAATGCAATAATTGTACTTTTTAATTTCACAGTAATACCAGCCTTAGCTTATGGTTCACAATTAGCTTTAGGTGCTATTTTTGTTACTTTAATTTATGCAGTTTTAAGGTTTGCTAATTTTGCAACTGGAGACATGATGTCTTTCGGAACAATGTTTGCAGTTATTCTAACATATTATTTTCAGTCCTTAGGTTTTGGATTAGGTGTTCTTCCAACAGCACTTTTAACAATTCCTTTCGCTATCCTAATGATGATTTTATATATGTTAATGATAGACAAATTTGTTTTCAGTTATTACAGGGTAAAAAAAAGTCCTCCAGTTCAGTTTGCAATGGTTAGTGTGGGGGTAATGTTTGTCACTCAAGCCTTAATTAGAATAATCATTGGACCATCTGATAGAAGATTTTTAGATGGTGAAAAATTTATAATTAAAGCGACAGAATTTAAAGAAATGACTGGTCTTGCAGAAGGTATAACTTTAAAATCAACACAAGCAATAACAATAATCGTAACCTTAATTGTTGTTTCAATAATGTTTTGGTTTTTAAATAGAACTAAAACTGGAACAAGTATGAGAGCTTATTCAGACAATGAAGATTTAGCATTATTGTCTGGCATAGATCCTAAGAGAGTTGTTTTGATAACATGGGTCATCGCAGGAATTTTGGCTACTATTGGTGGAGTATTATATGGTTTAGATAAAAGTTATAGACCTTTTGTTTATTTTAATAATATGCTTCCAATATTCGCTGCAGCAATTGTTGGAGGAATCGGAAATCCATTTGGAGCCTTCCTAGGTGGATACGTTATAGCTTTTGCAGAAATATTTGTAACTTACGCATACAAAAGATTTATTTCATATCTATTACCTGAACATCTTGAGCCAGACTCTTTACTCCAGTTATTATCGACAGATTACAAGTTTGCAGTTTCATTCTCAATTTTAGTAATTGTTTTATTAATAAGGCCGTCAGGTATCTTTAAAGGAAAAGTAATATGAGGAATTATAAAAATGTCATCGCCGCATATTCAATCATGATATTTTTAATAATTTTGGTTGGGATATTTCAATCCTGGTCTATAGCATTAACTATTTTAAATTATTGTTTAATTTCTGCAGTTATGACAATTGGGGCAAATATACAATGGGGTTATGCTGGATTAATTAATTTTGGGATAATGGGATATACAGCATTAGGAGGATTGGCTGTAGTTTTAGTTTCGGTTGAACCAGTCAAAAAAGCTTGGCAAGTTGGAGGTTTAAATATTTTAGCTTGTATATGGATAATTATTGCAATTATCTTTGTAGTTAAATTTATACTTAATAGATTTGATAAGTCTAAATTAAGAAATTACTCAGTAGCCTTTGTAATCTTGGGCGGAATAATTTTACTAAGAGTAACTGCTGCACCAGGAATAGAAGCTATAGAGTCAGTTGATCCAGCAAAGACAGGATTTCTCGGTGGCATGGGATTACCTGTTTTATTTTCCTGGATTTTCGGTGCGCTTTTGGCTGGCGGTTTAGCATTTGTCATAGGAAAGATCGCATTAGGTCTTCGTGCAGATTATTTAGCTATTGCAACATTATTAATAGCAGAAATTATTGTTTCAATTATTAAACATGAGGAATGGTTGGCAAGAGGTGTAAAAAATGTAATAGGGTTAAAAAGACCAGCACCATACGAAATAGATCTACAAACTTCAGAATGGTTTATAAATTTAGTTACAAAATTTAATTCATCAAAATTAAATTTAATTAATTCAATCTCTGATAAGCAAGAAGCTCTAAATCAAATGGTTATTGATGCTTCATCAGTTTATGTAAAATTATGTTTTACAGGTTTATTTCTTACTGTTGTTATTATCTTATTAATTGTGACTCAGAAAGCCCTTTATTCACCCTGGGGAAGAAAAATGAGAGCTATAAGAGATAATGAAGAGGCGGCAAGTGCAATGGGTAAAAATATTGTTAAAGAGCATCTTCTTATTTTTATTTTGGGATCTGCAATTGTTGGCTTAGCTGGAGCTATGATGGTTACAAATGATGGTTTGTTTACACCAGGTAGCTACAGACCTATGAGATATACTTTTGTAATTTGGGTCATGGTTATAGTAGGTGGAACAGGAAATAATTTCGGAGCAATATTGGGGGGATTTGTAGTTTGGTTTTTATGGGTCGAAGCAGCTCCAATTGCATTATTTCTAATTAATTTGTTTACATCTCATCTACCAGAAACTAATGCAGTTAGAGTTCACTTGATTGAAAGTGCTCCATATTTTAGATTCTTAGTTATTGGAATTGGTTTACTTTTAATAATGCGTTATAGACCTCAAGGAATTATTCCCGAAAAAATTATTAAACAATAATGTATTATATTTTATTAGGTATTGTTTTAGGATTAATATTTTATTTATCTGACAAATACTTATTTTAAAACCCCAGTTAATTAACTGGGGTTTTAATTTCTAATTATCTTTGCTTTTTGTCTTTAAACTTTCCACCTTTTATTTCTTTTTCAATAAAAGATCCAAAAGCTTCACCAACATCTGTAAATTCAACAGCTGTAGCACCTTCATAGTCTACCGCTTTACCTTTAGCTAATAAATCAAGTGCTTTCTTTAATTCACCTGGATAAATTTTTGTTCCAGGAGCATTGGCTACTGACATTACATTGTTTTGAACAGTCATTCTGTCAGCTTTTCCACCAGCTTGCATTGCAAGCGTGATCAAGGCTGCTGCATCATAACTTTCACCTGTGTATGGACCTGATGAGTCAATACCACCGGCACTAGCAACTTCTTTAAATATACCAGCACCTTTACCCATTGATCCAGGTAAAGATCCAAATGATTTATTTAAATCTTTTCCAAATCTGTCAGTAAGAGAGTCACCAATCATTCCATCTGAAAGAACAAAAGTATCAAATGATCCAGAGTCTAATGATCCTTGAATTATACTACCACCAGCTTGATCTAAGTAACCTAAAACAGCAAGAGCATCTCCACCTGCTGCTGCAAGTGTAGCTACTTCTGCACCATAGTCACCTTTACCTTCTTCGTGTGCTGTAACAGCTGTTACTTTAATACCATGAGCTTTAACTGCAGCTACATAAACATCAGCTAAACCTTTTCCGTAGTCATTGTTAGTATGAGTTACAGCTAATGATTTAACTTTTCTGTCCTTTGTAATATCCGCTAAGACTTGTCCTCCTCTAGCATCTGATGGAGCAGTTCTGAAGAAATAACCATTATCATTAAGATCAGTTAATCCTGGAGATGTAGCTGATGGTGAAATCATAACAACACCATTTGGTACGGCAACATTAGTTGCTATTGCACCTGTAACACCAGAACAATCAGCACCCATAATAGCAACAACACCACCTGAAACTAAACCTTCAGCAGCAGTTGTAGCAGCAGCAGAATCAACACAAGTTGAGTCAGCTCTTTCTACAGATATTTTTTTTCCACCAAGTAATGAGCCAGAATCTGAAGCTTCTTTAAAAGCAAGTTCAGCAGAAGCAGCCATTGCAGGTGTTAGGGTTTCAATTGGACCAGTAAATCCTAAAATAATACCCATTTTAATTCCATGCCCATCTGAAAAAGCTTTTGAAGTAAAGCTTAAGATAAACACGAAAATACCAATTAGTAATTTTTTCATATTTTCCCTTTAATTGTTAACAATTTATATAATCAAAATTAAATCCTATTAAATTATTATTTCAATGAGAAAATTATCTCAATTTTCGAACAAATACTTATAATTTTAACAATTATCTATTAGGAGTGTCTGTCGCAATCATTTGACCTCTCACTTTTTCCCTAAAGTAAATATACACTCCTGCAGAAATAATAATAGCTGCTCCAAGAAACGTTCTTGGCTCAGGTATTGTTTCAAATAATATATATCCTGCAATCATCGCAAAAATTATATAAGAGTATTCAAACAAAGATACAATTGACGGTGAAGCAATACTATAAGCTGAAAAGACACAAAAGAAAGATATAGAAGCAACCACTCCCATTACAAAAACATAAGGCCATGAAGCCGAAGGGTTAGTAAACCATTCTCTAACAATAAATTGTAAAGTAGGATCAGAAAAATTATTAAATTTCCCATCTCCGCTAACTAGATAAATAATTAAACTTACAATAACCGCAAAAATATAAAGCAAAGTCATTTGAGTATAAATATTATCTTTATCAGAAGTATATTTTGTAATTGTCATCGAGCAAGCATAACAAAGCGCACATCCGACAGGTGCTAATTTGAAAAAATTAAATTCCTCAAGTGTTGGATTAAGTACAATTAATACTCCTATAAAACCTACAACAATTGCACTCCATCTTCTAATTCCAATTTGTTCTTTTAAAAAAAATTTAGCAAACATAGACATAAAGAAAGGACATGAGAAAAACAGAGCACTAACCATCGCTAAAGACATAAAGGTTAAAGAAATATAAAAAAAAGCAAATCCAAAAAAGAAACAAACAACCCTAATTAATGTCAAAAAAGGATAATGTGTTTTAAGAGTAATCTTTTTTTTTGTTATTAAAAAAAAAGATATGAGAATAGATGCTTGTATTAAAGTTCTTCCTAAATATAACTCAAATAATGCAATATCTTCAAAAATAAACTTTATTAATGAGTCTTGAATGGAAAAAAAGGCCATTCCAGTCATAATAAAAAAAATACCCCTTGTATTATTGTTTGTTTGCATATCGCACCTATATCAAAAAAACTTTAACCTTCATAATTAATAAGATATTCTTAAAGAAATGAGCGATTTTGAACCAATTTATGGTGGATGTATTTGTGGGAGTGTAAAGTATTCAATAAATAGCAAACCTCTTTTTACTCAGGTCTGCCATTGTTTAGATTGCAAAAAATTAACTGGATCATCTTATGTAATGAATACTAGTATTTTTGAAGATTCTTTAAAAATTAGTGGTGAACTTTTAAAAGCTGAATTGATTGCAGGTAGTGGAAAAAAATGTACTCATTACTTTTGTAAAAATTGTGGGGTTTATATTTATGCCGATTATGAATTTGCAATTAGAAGATTAACAGTTAGAACAAAGACTCTTTTGAAACCGAAAGACTTTCCACCTCAAGCACATATATTTGTAAAAGATAAGGATCCATGGATAAATATTGTAGACAAAAATATTTGCTATGATGAAATGTATGATCCAAAAATTGCTTGGCCTAAAGAAAGTTTAGATAGATATAAAGAATATCTCGAGACTAATTAAGGATAAAATCGGCTGCTCTTTCACCTATCATTAAAGTAGGTGCATTTAAATTACCACTTGTAATCTCTGGCATAACCGAGGCATCTGCAACTCTTAAATTTTCTAAACCATGAACTTTCAATTTTTCGTCAACTACCGCCATTTTGTCCACACCCATTTTTAATGTACAGGAAGGATGATAAGCTGTTTCAGCTTTTGATCTAATATACTCGGTAATTTGTTCATCATCAGCTGCACTTTCACCTGGTCCTATTTCTTTTCCAGCGTATGGTTTCATTGAATCTTGACTTAAAATCTTTCTAGCTACACGAACACACTTAATTGTTTCTTTTAAATCATATTCATCTTTTAAATAATTAAATTGAATTTTTGGGTAATCGTATGGATTTGAGCTATTTAATTTAATATGTCCTCTACTTTTAGGTTGGTTCAAACTTGCGTGTAATTGATAACCATGTCTGTCAGGATCAACTAATCCATGATCGATTACAAATGCTGGAAAAAAATGAAATTGAATATTTGGATAGCTTTTGTCTTCTGAAGATTTGCAGAAACCACCTGCTTCTAAAAAAGAAGTAGAACATGGACCACTTTTTGAAAGAAACCATTGAAGACCAATTTTAAGCATATTCATTTTATTAACATAAGAATAAAGTGTATCTTTAGTCTTACATTCTTGCTGAATATAGGTTTCTAAATGATCTTGTAAATTTTGGCCTACTCCCTCTAAAGAATGTACAACATTAATTCCTTTATCTTTTAAATCTTTTTCAGGTCCTACGCCTGATAACATTAATAGTTGTGGTGAATTGATTGAACCTCCACTTAAAACAACTTCTTTGTTAGCATAAACCTTTGTGACTTTATTTTTGATATTTACCTCTATTCCAACTGCTTTTTTTCCTTCAAAAATAATCCTTTCAGCAAAAGAATTGGTAAAGACTTTTAAATTTTTTCTTTTTTTTGCAGGTTCTAGATAATATTTCGAAGCGCTAGCCCTTTGACCTTTATGAATTGTAATATCATACATTCCAAATCCTTCTTGATCTTCTCCGTTCATGTCATTATTTTTTTTATACCCTGCTTCAACAGAAGCGTTAATAAAAGCACTAAATAATGGATTTTTATTCTTGGATTGATTTACTGGTAAAATTCCTTTTCCACCTCTAAATTCATTTTCTCCTTCAGACCATGTCTCAATTTTTTTAAAAAAAGGTAAAACATTTTCGTAAGACCATGATTTCAAACCAAATGATGCCCATCTCTCATAGTCATTTTTATTTCCTCGAACATAAACCATCCCATTATGAGCAGAGCATCCACCTACCATTTTACCTCTAGGACAAAATAATCTTCTGTTATTTAAGTTAGGCTCTGGTTCTGAATAATATTTATAATTATATTTGGGATCGTGCATAGCATATAGAATTGCCAAAGGCATATTAACTTTCCAAATATCACTAGATCCACCTGCCTCAAACAAGGCAACATTAAATTTCCCATTTTCACTTAATCTATTTGCAAGAACACATCCTGCTGTACCAGCTCCAACAATTATGTAGTCAAAATTCATTTACTTTTTAAGTTTATCTGCAAGTACTAATTTATCTGATTTAAAATTATTTTTATTTTCGTTAATAAAATCATCCATAATTTTTATTTTATCTTCTTCAAATTCTGTAACTTTTCTTTTTTCAAGATCGATATAAAGAGATATACTTTCTGTAGTTGCAGCAAGTTTTCCTGTTTTTTTTTCGATCATCTCACATTTTAAATGTAATCTTTTCTTATCATGATCAAAGAAAGTGCAATAAACATCAACTTCTTCATTTTCTTTAACTTCATTGTCGTAAGTTGTTCTTGTTTCAACCACCATTGTACTTCTTTTATTTATTTGTGCTTTTGCTCCCCCCATCTCAAATTTATTAAGCATTGTTTCCCATGCTTCATCAAAAATTAAAACATAATAAGCCATGTTCATATGCTCATTATAATCCGTCCAATCTTTTATTATTTTTCTCGAAGCCAAATGAAATGACATTTTATCAGCTTTTGTTTATTTTATTCGCTACTAACAATTTTCTTTGCATCTCTCTTAAAACAGGTCTTTCTATCAATTTACCATCTATTACAACTAAACCTGTATTTGCTTTTTTAAATTGATCCATAATTTTTTTAGCTTTACTTATTTCCTCTTCAGACGGAGTAAAAATTTCATTTAAAATACTTATTTGTTTTGGATGAATTGATCCTTTTCCAGTGAAACCTAAATTTTTAACAAACTGTGCTTCTTTTTTCATTCCTTCCATATTTTCTAAATTTAAATAAGGAACATCAATAACATCAACTCCTTTACTTGCACCAGCATGAACTAACCTTGATCTTGCATAAACTAAATTCTCTAATTTATTTTCCACTCTCAATTCTGCTGCCATATCCTCTCCACCAAAATATAAAGCAACTATTCTATCGCTAGAATGTGCAATATCATAAATACTTTCAAGAGCTTGATTAGTTTCCATTATAACATGAAGATCAGTATCTAAACCACAATCAGTAAGCATGTCATCAATAAATGTAATTTCGTCAGGCGTTTTAACTTTAGGTAACATGATAGCTTTAACTTTTAGTTTATTTGAAGCAATTGCTTCTAAGTCTAAAAGACCGTTTTTAGTTCTTTGACAATTTAACCTAACAACTAATTCAACATCATTTTTTACTTCTAGTGACTTTAATGCTTTAATAGTATTTTTCCTTGCCTCATCTTTATCCTTCATGGCTATCCCATCTTCTAATTCTATACAAACCATATCAGCCCCTGAAGCCAAGGCTTTTGGAAACATCTCTGGTTGAAGACCTGGTGTGAATATAAAGCTACGTCTAACTCTTAGTTTATTTAAGTCCATTTAATTTTTATTTCTTATAATTGTTAATGATATGATATTATATTTTCCTAGAAATAAAAATGAACAATAAGGTCTTCATCTCGTGTGCAGTTACAGGATCTGGTGATACAGCAAGTAAACATCCTGATTTACCTAAAACTCCAGAACAAATTGCAAAAGCGGCAATAGAGTCTGCTAAAGCTGGTGCTGCAATTGCCCATATCCATGTCAGAGAAGAAGATGGAACACCAAGTAGACGACTTGAGCTTTATAAAGAAGTGGTTGACAGAGTGAGATCATCTGAAACTGATGTAATTCTTAATCTTACAACGGGCATGGGTGGTGATTTAGATATTGGCCAAGGTAAGAACCCTTTAGACTTTGGTCCAATGACAGATATGGCAAATGTGATGGAAAGAATTGCTAATGCAGAACAATTTCTTCCAGAAATATGCACACTTGATTGTGGAACCTTAAATTTTGGAGATAGTTCAGTTATCACAGTCAACACACCTAACGATTTAAGAAAAGCTGCAAAAAAACTTCAAGAAATAAAAGTTAAACCTGAAATAGAAGCTTTTGATTTAGGAAACATGTGGTTTGGTGCTCAATTATATAAAGAGGGATTATTAAGTGATCCACCTCTTTTTCAAATGTGTTTAGGAATTCCATGGGGAGCACCGGCAACACCATTAGCTATGCAAGCGATGAGAGATATAATGCCTAAAGAAGGTATATGGTCAGGTTTTGCAATATCTAAAAACGAAATGCCATATGTTGCTCAAACTGTAGTAATGGGAGGTAACCCAAGAGTTGGTTTAGAGGATAATTTATATTTATCAAAAGGTAAATTGGCAACCAATCCTCAATTAGTTGAGAAAGCTATAAGGATCGTCACAGATCTTGGTGTAGAGATTATGTCACCTTCAGAGACAAGAGAAAAATTAAAGCTTGTAAAACACAAGTAATGTCAAAAATTAAAACTGTAGGAATAGTTGGAACTGGTGTCATAGGGACTGGCTGGATAATAAGAAATTTAGCTCACAACAAAATTGTTCATGCATATGATCAAAACAAAAATCTCAAAAACTATGTTTTAAAAGAAATAAAAAGAACTTCAAAAAGTATAAAAAAACTTTTTGGAAAAAAAATTTTAATTAAAAATTTAAAATTCTTTAATTCTTTGGAAAAGGCTCTTTCAAATGTAGATTTTGTTCAAGAAAGTGTATTAGAGAATTATAAAGTTAAAACTGATTTAATCCAAAAAATCTCTAAATATGTAAAATCAAATGTAATTATTTCTTCAAGTTCGTCAGGACTTTTGCCCTCTAAAATTTTTTCTAAGTGTAAAAATCCTCAAAGAGGCATAATTGGACATCCATTTAATCCAGCGTATTTATTGCCAGCAGTTGAATTAGTTCCTGGAAAAAAAACTACAAGAAAGTTTCTTTCAGATGCAAACAAATATTACAAATCAATCTCAATGAGGCCAATAATGCTCAAAAAAGAATTACCAGGTTATTTATCAGATAGACTTCAAGAGGCATTGTGGAGAGAGGGTCTACATATTATTAATGAAAATTATGCAACAACACAGGAATTAGATCGTGCAATAGAAGACGGACCGGGTCTTAGATACTCAATAATGGGCACCTTTTTAACCTTTCATCTTGCTGGAGGTAATGCAGGAATGAAACATATGTTAAAGCAATTTGGTCCAGCCTTAAAATTGCCTTGGACAAAATTAAAAGCTCCAAAGTTAACAAATAAATTATCTGATAAACTTATATCAGGCACAAAAAAACAAGCTAAAGGTAAATCAATTAATATGCTTTCAAATATTAGGGATCAATATTTAGTTGATGTATTAAAAATTAGAAAAAAATATGAGAATAAAATTAGAAATTGATGAAAGAAAAAATTTTTATAAATAAAACTGGTGGATGTATCTGTGGAAATATAACTTTTAAGGTTAAGCTTGATGAAGTCCCTTTAGTTTTCAATTGTCATTGTATTGATTGCAGAAAAAAAATAGGAGGAATAATGACAATTATACTACTTAGAGATGGAGCAATAGATATAGATAAGTCTAAATTAAAAATTTATGAACATGAAGGTGGCAGTGGTAATAAAATTAAAAAACATTTTTGTGGGAAATGTGCTGCTCCTATTTTAACTTATGTAGAAAAGTTTAAAAAATACTATTTATATGCAGGTTTACTAGACGATATTAGTTTTTTAAATAAAGCAGAGAACATACACTACAAAGAGTCTCATTTTCCATTTATGGAAATAAGCGAAAAAAATATTAAAGTTTAAATACTAATGCATTTTTAAAGTATTGCCGTCTACAGCAATTACTTGTCCTGATATCCTTGGTGCATCATTCGAAATTAAAAAGCTACAAATTCTTCCAATATCCTCTTCATAGACCCATGTATTCATAGAAGTCATTGAAACAAATTCTTTTTCTATTAATTTTTTTGAAATATTTAAAAACTTCGATTTATCCCTTATTACTCTACCCATTCTATCTCCCTTTATTGTTCCAGGACAAATAGCGTTTACTCTAATTTTAAATTTTCCTAGTTCCATTGCCAGTGTTTTGGTTATACCAACAACTGCCCACTTACTTGCACAGTAAGGGGATCTTAATGGAAATCCAAATATACCTGCGGTTGATGATAAATTTATTATAGCTCCACCTTTATTTTTTTTTAACATTGGAATTGAATATTTTGAAAAATAAAAATGGCTAATAACGTTTACCTTTAATGTATTTTCCCAATCCTTACTTTTTAATTTTTCAAGTGTCCCAGTTGGTCCAGCAATCCCAACGTTATTTATAAGAGCATCAATTTTTTTTGTTTTTTTTAATATTTTGCTAAAAAAATTTTTTACTTGGTTTTCATCAGAGGCATCGCACTGAAATACAAATAATTTTTTATTATTGAGCTTGTGCGTCTTGCATTTATTCAGAAAAGTTGGATTGATATCACAAAGATATACTATTGCACCTTTATCTAAAAATATTTTTGCCGAACTCCATCCAATACCCGAACCTCCTGCGGATATGATTATTTTTTTATTTTTTAAGGTTATGCTCATTTTTAATTTTAAAAGATAATTCAAACTAACAAATCTTCCAACTATTAATATGTCAACTAATAATTGAATTGAGCATTAAATTATTTTATATTGATATTGATTATGCACTCAATTTCAAAAATCTTAAAAAACGGGACTTATCTTCAAGTAATTTGGGATGACGGAAAAGAGAGTAAATTTAATTATATGTGGCTGAGAGATAATTGCCCTACAGCACACGATAAAGATTCTAGGCATAGAATGTTTAATATTTTAGATGTATCAGCAAATATAAACCCAAAAAAATATAATCTTAATAGCGATGGCAAATTAGAAATAGAGTGGAGTGAGGGAAATCACGTAAGCCATTATGATATTAGTTGGCTTAGAGAAAATTGTTACACAATTAAAAATAACGAAGAATACAAATCACCTTATCAATTATGGGATGGAAGTTTAGAAAAAAATATTCATAGTATATATATAGATCACAATGAAATTATATCTTCTGAAGAGGGATTGGTTAAATGGTTAGAGCTTCTTCATTATAAAGGAATAGCAATAGTTTATAATGCTCCAGTAGAAAAAAATTCAGCGTTCCCTGTTTTAAACAGAATTAGTCACACAAGAGAGACATTTTTTAAAACACCTTTTGAAGTTATAAATATACCAAAACCTAATAACTCAGCTTATACAGCTCATGCACTTCAAAATCATATGGATTTACCATGGTTTGAAAATCCTCCTGGGTATCAATTTTTACATTGTTTAGTTAATTCAGCAAAAGGTGGTGACTCATCAGCAGTAGACGCATTCGCTGTTGCAGAATATTTAAAGAAAAACGATAAAGATACTTTTGATACGCTAACAACAATACCTTTAAAGTTTAGAGACAAAGATTACACACAAGAAGCTCATAGAAGCTTTTATGGCACTGCAATAAGTTTAACAAAAGATGGTGATTATAATGATGTTAGATTTAGCACTGCAACCATGGACGCTTTAGATTGTCATCCAGATCAAATGGATAAAGTTTATAAATCTCACCATAAATTTGGAAAACTTTTACACGATGACAAATTTCAAATAAAATTTAGACTAAGACCTGGAGATATATATACATTCAATAATAGAAGAGTACTTCACGGAAGAACAGAATTTGATCCTAATTCTGGACACAGACACCTACAAGGTTATTACATGGATAGAGATGAAATTGTGGGCAGATTAAATTATCTTAAGAAATAAAAAAAAGGGCTTTGAAAATCAAAGCCCTTTTTATCTAATTTATTTTAAAGTTATTATGGAAGCCAACTTTTCCATTTATCTGGATTATTGTCTAACCATTCATTAACAACTTCTTTTACATCTCTTTTCTTAATATCAACTTCAACTAACATTTTAGCTTGGTCAATATTTTGTAAAGACATTTTTTCAAAGAACTTCTTAGCATCAGCATGTTCTGCACTAGCAAAAGTAGCTGGGTTACCGTAGTTCATCGTGTAATCTTTAGCCCAACCAGTTGCTGGCCATGCAGCAGTTCCACAATCTTTCCAGTTATTTGCTTCAGTGAAGCTGTCACAAGTTTTGTGTTCTGGAAGTTGTACACCAACCATATCATACTCACCAAAGAACCAATGTGGTGACCATAGATAAAGTAGGAATGGCTCTTTACGCATGTAAGCAGCTTTTGCTTCTGCGATAGCAGCAGCTTCTGTTCCAAGTTCATCAGCCTGGAAGTCTATTCCTAAAAGATCAAGTCTTTTTTGGTCATGACAGTTCCAACCTGCAACCGGACATCCAATAAGTCTACCTTTCTTACCACTTTCAATTGTTGCAAATTTTGCTTTGTGTTTATTTAAGTCTTTCCAAGTTTTAATACCTAGTTCTTCAGCAGCATATCTTGGTATCCAGTAGTCTGACATACCGATTATTCCTGCTGTTCCAAGTAAATCTACACTTCCATCACCATTGTATGTACCAACGACTTTACCTTCGTATATTAAGTCCTCTTTTAACATAACAGTGTCAGCTTCAGCGTAACTTGGCCAACTTTCGCAAGCGAAGTCTAATTCACCTGCAGCGATTGCTTCCCATAAACCAGTTCCTGAAGGAAATACAGTTTGTTTAATTTTGTATCCCATTTCTCTTTCAAGAATTGCTACGGCAACTTCGCAAGTAATTATCCCACCAGTCCAATCTGCTATAGCTGCGTGAAGTCTTTTGGCTGCATTGGCTTGACCAAAGCTTCCAATTAACAGAGCTACAGAAAGAATTAGTGCTGATATCTTTTTTGATAACTTCATTTATTTCCTCTCTTTTTAATTAATTAAAAACACATTTTAGATCAAAATGTATTGGTATGTAAACCACGCAAATAGTACTATTTGTCTTAGCTTATTAAGCCTAAAGCTTCTCTTTGTTTCTTAGTCCACGCAAGTGTTATTCTATCAATAATAATAGCTAGTAATACTATTCCGATACCAGCTGCCAATCCTCTTCCAGTATCTGATCTTGCAAGACCATTAAAGACTTCTAGACCTAAGCCCTTACCACCAATGAGCGGTGTAACTATTTGCATAGCAAAAGCCATAATTACAGTCTGATTAAATCCAATAACTAAACTTGGAATAGCTAACGGGAATTTAACTTTATTTAATGTTTGAATAAGTGTTCCACCAAATGATCTCGATACTTCAGAGTAAGTGCCAGAAACCTGTGTTAAACCTAGAGATGTTAATCGAATTATTGGCGGAATTGAATATATTACAGTTGCAAGAACAGCTGACACTGTTCCACCACCAAAAAACATTAGAACAGGAATTAAATAACAGAAATAAGGAAGTGTTTGCATTGCATCCAACACAACGTTTTGAATATTTCTAAATCTTTCATTGTAAGATGCAATTATTCCAAGAGGAACTCCTATAACAAAACACAGCACTACAGACACAAGTACTGAGGATAAAGTTATCATTGATTGTGTCCATATTCCACATGCACCAATAAATAGAAGAAGGATTGCTGTAATTATTGCAAATCTTATTCCAACAGTTACGTAACCTAAAGCAGAAAATACTGCTAATGTATACCACCAAGGTATTTGAGTTAGAAAAACATCTAAAGGTCTTAACAAATTTAAATAAACAAATGCCCTTAAACCTTTTGCAAAAGAAATAAATCCTGGATTTACAGTTAAGCTTTCGACTGCATTTGTAATTGGTTGTCTTATTGATAATTTCCATTCTTTTGGAAATGTTCCTATTTCTAAAAAGTAATGATCTATAAATGCAATTAGAAATAAAACTAAAAAATAAGGAATAACATAATATCTTTTGCTAATAAATTCACCGATGTTTTCAGCTGTAGATTTATTAAAAATTGAAACTAAGACTCTAAATACTGTTGCTATAGCAGATGTAACTGTTTGACATATGATTTTTAAAATTTTATTTCCAAAACTTAATGGCATTTCTAAAATTTTTGCGATTTGATATTTTTCCCAACTTTGAGGAAGTAAATAAAATCTTTGAACATCTGAAGGAAGTCTTTCTTTATCTTTGCTAAACGCTAAACTAAATCTATCAAACATTATCGCCATAAATAAAATACATAGCCCACCTTCCATTGCCCAACCAACATCCAATCTTCTTATTGCTTGCCAAACTTGACCACCAATACCTTCAGCACCTATAAAACATGCAAGAACCACTAACGCTAATGCCATCATTATTACTTGGTTAATACCCATCATTATACTTGGTAAAGATAATGGAATTTTAATTTTAAATAACAATTGAAGTTTACTTGAACCAAATGAAGTGGCAGACTCTATAGTTTGAGCTGGCACTTGTCTTATACCTGTATTCGTTAATCTTATTATTGGAGGCATTGCATATATCATGGTAGCTAATATTGCTGGCGCACCTCCTATCCCAAAAAAAAATAATGCTGGGAACAAATACACAAATGCTGGCATTACTTGCATAGTATCTAATACTGGCTTCATGAAATTTTCAAACCTATTACTTTGTGAACACAAGACACCCAATATAAATCCAAAAAATACACATAATAAAACTGACAGACCCATCAAGGCCACTGTTTGTAGGGATGGTTCCCACATTCCTGTTGCTCCCCAAAAATAAACTACAAAAGAAGAATAAATTCCCAATCGCAAACCACCCGCAATTATGCAAGGTATTACAATTATTGCTGCTATCAAAATCCAAGGAGACTCTAGCAAAAAGTCTTCTAAAAAATAATAAGTTTCTTTTATATAGCTTGCTATAATTTTAGTGACCCATCTGTAATTTTTTTTTAAATAATCTTCTCCGTCATTCACCCAAGCTGTAAATGTAAATTTATCCGTTACTTCTTTAGGAAATTTTGAAGGCCCTTCACTTTGAGTAGATAACCAGAGTGCTACTAAAAAAACAACTCCAATAATTACATAAGTTATTATGTTTTTTGATTGATTTGATTTATCTATTAAATCAGTTCTAGTAGCCATGTCCGCAAATTAAAATAAATAATTTTACATTTAAAGTAAAATATTGTCTATTTTCGGAATAATATTATTTATTAAAAATGTCTGTAGAACAAAAAATCACCTGTACAAATATATGGAAGTTATTTGGACCAGACGAAAAAAGAATTATTAAAAACCTTGATAAAAATTTAAGTATTAAGGAAGTTCAAGAAAAGACAGGACATGTTGTTGCCGTAAAAGATGTCAGTTTCTCAATTCAAAAAGGTGAAACATTTGTAGTAATGGGATTATCTGGTAGTGGAAAATCAACACTAGTCAGATGTATTTCGCGATTGATTGAACCAACAGCTGGCATAGTGAAAATGGATGATGTTGAAGTTACTAAAATGAGCGCAAGTGAATTATTAGAATTAAGAAGAAATAAAATGAGCATGGTTTTCCAACATTTTGGTTTATTTCCTCATAGAACAGTTCTAGAAAATATTGGTTATGGATTAGAAGTAAGGGGAACAAAAAAAGATATAAGAACAGAAAAGTCAATGGAAGTTTTAAAAATGGTTGGCTTAGATGGTTGGCATAATAATTATCCAAGAGAATTATCTGGAGGTATGCAGCAAAGGGTTGGACTTGCAAGAGCGTTAGCTGTGGATCCTGAAATATTAATTTTTGATGAACCTTTTTCAGCTTTGGATCCTTTAATTAGAAGAGAAATGCAAGATGAGCTTTTAAAGATCCAAGAAAAGCTTCAAAAAACTATGGTATTTATAACTCACGACTTTTTAGAGGCAATTAAAATGGGAGACCACATAGCAATTATGAAAGATGGAGAAGTTTCTCAAGTGGGTACACCTGAAGAAATTGTATCTAATCCAAAAGATCAATATGTTAAAGATTTTTGCGAAGATGTTCCTAAATATAAAGTATTAAGTGCAGGCAAAGTCATGAGAACTGAGTGCTGCAATGAAACAAAAAATTTATTTGAGAATGGAAAAGATAATATTTTAGATAATTCTAAAATTGAAAACTTAATAGATAGGCTAATTGATAATGATAAAACTTATCCAGTAGTTTGTAATGAAAGTGGAAAGCTATTAGGTGAGATAGATAGAGTAATAGTAATGAAATCAATGAGATCAAATCAATAAATTTGCTTGTTACCTTCTATTGATTTCTTTTTAATATTATCTCTCCATATAATAATCATACCAGCAAAAATAATTACTATTACTCCAGGAAATAGTTGGCTCCATGGAGCTTCATTAAAGAAAATCCAACCAAGAATAAAAGATGACGGTATACCAAGATACTCAAATGAAGCTATTTTACTTGCTGAAATTAAACGGTAAGAATAAATAAACAATATTGCTGCTGTACCACCCAAAACTCCAGTCATTGTCATCAAAATAAAATCTTTAAAATTTTTAATTTCAACATGTCCTGTAGTCACAAAAAATAATATTAAACCACCAATGACATTAAATATTAATGTGTACAATTGAATTTTAGCAGTTGAATGATTGCCTTGAATAAATTTTAAAATTATCACAGTGAAAGCCCATGCTATAGCCGTTAAAACTGGAAAGATTGAGTACAAACTAAAAATTTCACTTGTTGGTTTCATTATCATAACTACACCAACAAAACCAATTATGACTGCTGACCATCTATAAATACCAATTTTTTCACTCAATAAAATTATTGATAGTATTACTATGAAGAAAGGCGATGAGAAGGTTAACGTCATAGCTGTTGCAAATTCCAGATTTACTACTGATATAAAAATGAATACATTCATAGAAAGAAAACATATTCCTCTCAAGCAACTCAATATCAAAAACTTATTTCCTATGTTTTTGAATATTGTTGAAAATTCATTCGTAAATAAGATCAATAATAGCAAAGGTATAATTGCTGCTACATTTCTAAATAAAGTTAATTGAATTATTGAGTATTCATCACCTAAAAATTTAATAATAACCATATAAAGATCTATACACAAAATTGCTAAGAGCATTGTAGCAATAGCTAAATATGTTTTTTTTAGATCTGTTTTTTCGGATGAAATTTTCATTTAATAATATTGAAATTAGTATAAGTTTTTAAAATATTATGCAAAATTTTAAGCTTAATGAAGAATTTTTATTAAATAATCAGGATTGGACATTCCCAACCTTTACAGCATATGGCCCTGGAAGATTTAAAGAAATAGGAAAATTTTGTAAAAATTTTAAAATAAATAATGCATTAATCGTTACTGATAGTGGTAGTGTAAATCTACCATTTATAAGTGATTTACAAAATTTACTTAATGATTCAAAAATTAAATCAGATATTTATTCAAATATATCGCCAAACCCAAGAGATGATGAAATAGATTCTGGATGTAAAAAATTTCGTGAAGGCAATCATGATGCAATAATTGCAATAGGTGGTGGAAGTGCAATGGATGGAGGCAAAGCAATTTCTCTTACAGTTAATAGCGGAGTACCGTTATGGGATTTTGAATTTGAAAAAGAGCCACCAAAATTAACTATGGAAAATCCTTTTCCTAAAATAGTTACTATTCCAACTACAGCAGGAACTGGTGCCGAAACAGAAGTTACTGCTATGGTAACTCATCTTGAAAAAGGAATGAAGTTTTGCTTATGGCATCCAGATGCCCGACCATGTTTAGCTTTAGTAGATCCAGAGTTAACTTTAAAATTACCAGCAAATCTTACTGCTTGGACTGGCATAGATGCAATGATACATGCAATTGAAGGTTATAGTGTTCCTATGTTTCATCCTCTTTGTGATGGTTCTGCATTAGAAAGTTTAAATTTAATTTCAAAATCACTTTATGCAGCTGTCGAAGAACCTGATAATCTCTTAGCTAGGGGAGGAATGATTATAGGATCTTATTTGGGTGGAATAGCCTTCTTAAAAGGCCTAGGTTTAGTTCATGCGATTTCACATATGGTTGGTGCTGAATATAATACTCATCATGGATTGACTAACGCAATTATACTTCCCGCAGTCATGAAATATAATTTACCTGGATTAGAAGAAAAAGTAAAAAGAATGTCAGAGGCTATGCAATTTGAAAACCATTCAATTGAAAGTTTTCAAGAAAACTTAAATATAATTCTAGATAGATTAAAAATTCCTAAAGGATTAAATGAATTAGGAGTGCCAGAAGATTGCCAAGAGAGAATAGCAAAGAAATCAATGTTAGACCAAGCTTATGGACAAAATCCTAAAAAGGCATCATTAGATGAGGTCAAGACTTTAGTTTTAGAGAGTATTAGACAAGCAAGATAGGTTTAATTAAGTGCTTGAGAATTTTTCTGTCCATCAAATAATTTCAAAAATAAAAAAAAGAGAAATTAAAATAGTAGAGGTACTAAATTTCTATTTAGATAGAATAAAAAAATTCAATCCAAAATTAAATGCTATTATTTCACATATAGATGAAACAAAAATTACTGAAGAAGCAAAATTAAAAGATGAAAATTTTAATAGTGATAATGACAAAGATGATATTTATGGACTTCCAATTGCTGTTAAAGAATTATTTGATATTAAAAATGAGGTAACATGCTATGGATATAAAGAGTTATTAAAAAATATACCAAAACAGGACTCTTTATTAGTAGATAATTATAGAAAAAACACAATTTTAATTGGTAAAACAAATCTCTCTGAATTTGCTGTTGGTTGTCATACTACTAACAGAGTTTATGGAGCAACTTCAAATGTTTATGATCATAGTAAGTCAGCGGGAGGGTCTTCTGGTGGTGCAGCAGCAGCTGTTGCAGCAAATTTAATTCCTTTTGCAGATGGCACAGATATGATGGGATCTTGTAGAAACCCAGCAGCATTTGCAAATATTTATGGATTAAGACCAACACCTGGTGCGATTGCAGAAGATAGATTTGAAATTAAAAATTTAAAAGATTTTCCTTTAATATCTACAACTGGATGTTTTGCTAGGGCTCCCAATGACATGGAATTTTTATTTAACTATATAAAAGGGAAGAATGTAAAGGATAAATTATCTTTTGATCTTGAAGATATAAATATTAAAAAACTTTCAGATTTAAAAATTGGATGGTGCATTGATCTAAACGAACAATATAAGTATGAAGATGGAATCATCGACTTATGTGAAAATATTTTAAAAAAATTACAGTCAAATAATTTAAATATTGAAGATTTAAAAACTGAAATTAATTCAGAAGAATTGTGGTATTCTTGGACAATATTAAGAGCCAAATTTTTGTATGAAAACTTTTTGTTATATAATTTAAAAAATTTAAATGAATTACCTTCTCAAGCATATTGGGAATATGAAAAAGGGAAAAGCATCAAAACAAACGATGTTTTAAAAGCAATAGAAATAAGAAATAAATATATGGATAAAATACAAAAACTATTTAAACATTATGATTTTTTAGCATTACCTTCGGCTCAACTATTTCCTTTTGAAAAGAACCTAAACAATCCAGAATTTATCAATGATAATAAAATTGACACGTACCATAGATATATGGAAGTCTATACATTATCAAGTTTGCTTGGTTTGCCAACTATATCTATTCCAGTTGGTTTTAATAATAATGGGCTACCAATGGGAACGCAGATTATAGCAAATGTTAAAGAAGATAATAAACTAATTAACTTTGCTAAATCTTATGAAGAAATTTTTAACTTTTCAAAATTTAAACCAGAATTAACGGAATAATAATGACCAGACACCCTCATCATTTTAAAATTTCATTTGCATTAGCCATTGCTGCTGGTTCATGGGGAATTTATTGGTTACCTCAAAGAATACTAGAAGATGGAGGTTTGACTGGTGGCTGGGGAACAATATCCCAAATGGCGGTTGGAATATTAATATTATCACCAGTCGCAATTTGGAGAGTTATAAAAGGAAAGTCTATTGGATTGGAATTTCCCCTGACTGGTTTTTTTGTTGGAAGTGGATTTGTTTGTTATGCTCTTAGCTTTCTTCTTACTGATGTAGTTAAAGCATTAATCATGTTTTACATGATACCTGTTTGGACAACAATATTTGAAATTATATTTTTAAAAAAGAAATTTGGTTGGAAGAGGGTAATCACATTAGGTTTGGCACTAGGAGGTTTATGGATTGTATTCAGTCAAGAAAATATAATCCCATTACCTCAAAATGCAGGGGATTGGCTGGCTCTTGCTGGAGGTGCACTATTTGGTGCTGGTTTAATTAGAATGGAAATAATTAAAACAGATGGAGTCTTTCCAATTATATTCACATTCTTTTTTTATGGAGGTTTAGCCAGTATACCTATTGGGTTATTCTTAGTAGATTATTTAGGACCAGTTCCATCAGTGGAGGTTATCATGTCAATGTCCACTTTTTTATTACTTATCTCGATATTTTATTTTATTCCTACAGGAGTAATAATCTTTTGGGCTCCAAGCAAACTAGGAGCCGGCTTATCATCTATTTTATTTTTAGCTGAAATAATTGTTGGTGTTGTTAGTGCTAGTATTTTAACAAATGAACCTTTTGGTTGGAGAGAAACAATTGGTAGTATTCTAATAATTCTTGGTGGTGTAATTGAAGTTGTATATGTTCCAAAGTCAGAGAAGAAATTAGCATAATGGATATTAATGAATTATTGAAATCAAAAAAAAAAGTCTTCTTAGATGGTGGAACAGGCTCAGAAATTCAGAGACTTGGTGGAACTATGGGACCAGCTTTTTCTGGTTTAGCAAATGTTTTCTCACCAGAAATAGTAATCAAAGTACACGAAAGTCATATAAACGCCGGATGTGATATGATAACAACCAATACCTTTGGAACTGCAAGGCATTGTCTTGAACCTTCAAATTTAGGAGATCAGACTATAAAAATTAATATTGATACAGTTAATTTAGCAAGACAAGCAGTCAAAAATTCTGGAAAAAAAATTAAAATTGCTGGAAGCATGTCAACATATTTAGCTTTGGCTGAAAATGAATTTAGACCTGACACAAAATTTGTACCATCATTTGCAAAAGAAGAAAAAAATTATAAAGAACAAGCGAAGGTATTAAAAGAAGAGGGAGTCGAAGTGCTTATTCTTGAAATGCTTTTAGATATTGACCATGCTAAAATTTTGCTTAATGCAGCTTTGGAAACAGGTTTACCTGTCTGGGTTGGATTAAGTTGCTGCATAAGTAAGTTTGATGAAACAGTAGTAGGTAGAAATTTTAGAGCTGAAAAAGAGAGATCTATTATATATGACCCTTTAAAATATCCTGATGAGCCAAAATTCCTTCCTGAAGATAAAATTATAAATTTCGCTGAAATAATTAATTCACTCAAATCTATCGGTGGAGATGTTTATGGCATTATGCATAGTTGGTTTATTGATACAAAAGAGGGAATGAAAGTTTTAAAATCAAATTGGAATGGGCCAATTATGTTCTATCCAGAAATTCATAAATTTGACACGAGTACTATGCAAGCATTAATAACTGAAAATGAAATTGAATTTGTTGATAAGTGTTCTGAGTTAATAGACGATCAGGTAAAAATTATTGGGGGTTGTTGTGGCGTAACAGATAAACATTTAAAATCCTTGATAACAAAATTTTCTTAAATTAGTAATCTTTACTAATTATTTGGTCTATCATATTTACCATGTCTTTCTTATATTTTTCATTTGTTGCAGATTTAGTCTCTAAGACAGAAAAAAACGCAGCAACAACTTTTGTTTTCAAATTTATTCCTAAAAATTGGCCCCCATACCCAGAGTGACCAATCCAGTTACCGCATTTCATTAATGAATTAACATAACAGACAAATTTATCTTTAGATAATTGAATGTATTTGGGTCCCTCACTATTAATAGTTTTACTCAAAAATGTTTTAGAACCAATATTTTTTCCATTTATACCTTTTCCAAACCTAGAAAAAAGTAAACCCATTCTTAAAAAATCTCTTGTAATTAAACTTCCGCCTCCAGACATCCACGGTGTTCCAAATCTATCTGTTCCTATATACAATCCTTCTTCAAATCCTGTTGCTTCAACTGTTTCTAACAGCCATTGTCTTAAACTTTTTTTACTTACTTTTTCTACAATTAGTCCAATAACATCGGTATTAGCTGATTTATAATGCGCCAGATCAGTATAATTTTTTAAATCTCTGCTTTTTAAAGATTTAATTGAATTTAAATATTGTTCCTGGCTTTGAATGTTTTTGCCTTTAATCGGCAGTCTCCATCCTCCCACAGGCTCATGTAAAAATGAAGACGAATAAGCTTTTGTATAATCTTCGCTATATAGATTTACAATGTTCATGTCTAAAACGTCTTTTACTTTTGCATTTGCATAACCACTGCCAATTTTTGGCAAGTAAAATGAAATTTTCTTATTTAAGTTAATTAGTTTTCTGTCTATCAGCTCTCCCACAAATAAATGTATAAACATTTTTGTAATTGACATAATTGTTTGAGGCTGATTTGTAGAAAAGTCCTTTGCGTACTGCTCGAATAAAATATCCTGATCTTTACCAACTATTAAAGAGCAAAAAGCTTTATTTTTAGTTACCTTTTTTACAGAAGATAATTTACCAATTCTCTTATTAATTTTTTTTTTTAATTTTAAAACAAAATCTGATCTAAGGTATATTCCATATCTATTAATTTTATATAAATTTCTAAAACCCAACCTCCTTTTATTTGGGAGATTCCATTGAGCTTTATTATCTTTTCTTGTAACTAATTCTGGATTTTTTTCTGAAATAATTTTTTTCAAATTAGTACTTTTTATCCAAACTTAAGAGATTTATTTTTCTCGTACTTTTGATGATAGCCTTCTGCTTTACAATAGTTTTTTTCTTTGGAAATTTTTGTAGTAACTTTTCCATCTAATTTCTCATTCATTTCTTTTAAAATTTTCTCTGCTGTATTTTTTTCATTATCATTATTATAAAATATCTCAGAGCGATATTGAATTCCTACATAAGTTCCTTGTCTATTCTTTTGAGTTGAGTCATGGAGTTTAAAAAATAATCTGACCATGTCTTCATAGCTTAAAATATTTTCATCATATTGAACTTTGACTACTTCTATGTGACCTGTATCCCCACCACAAACTGCTTTGTAAGTAACATTAGGATCATCACCTCCGCAATAACCACATTCGGTAGATAATATTCCTTTTATACCATCGTATTTAGTTTCGTCCCAAAAACAACCAATACCACCAATAAAAGTTTTCATAATTTTACAATATATTATTACTTCAAAATTGAAACAGCTTTTATCTCTTCAACTCCTATACCACAACAACCACCAACAATTTTTACACCTTTGCTAAACCATTTTTTTGCAACTTCCAAATAATCATTGGGCGAAAAATCATCGACAAACTTCCAATTTGGTTTTTCGTAATAGCCTTTGTTAGGGTATGCACCAATAACTCCATTATAATTTTTTAATGCAGTATCTAAAGCTGCACTCGTTGTTTTAATATCTGAGTGAGCAATTAAAATTGGCCCCTTATGTAATTTACTAAAATTTTTTAACGATTCTTCTAAATCCTCGTAAATTTCAGTTTTATTCTTCACATCATCATAACCAAGTGTAATATTTTTTGTATTCTGATCTATTACACAGGAAATAGAAAGCCAAACAGGTAACTTTATATTTGAAGAACACTCAAGCATAGTCTCCACGATTTCTGCTTGAGATGTCATTGCTTCTAAAATTATTAAATCAACACCCTCATTTGATAAAATTTTAATATGTTCATTAAAACATGGCTTCATGTTCTTTGTTCCAAGTTTAAGAAAACTTCCATAACTCGAAACACTTCCTGCTAAACAGATGTTCTTTTTTGAATTATTAATTGCTTGTTTTGCAATTTGAACTGCTTGTTTATTAAATAATTCAATTGAGTCTTCATATCCGTGTTTTCTAAGAGAAATGGGAGTTGTAGCATAAGTATTTGTTGTAATAACATCAGCACCTGCATCAATATAATTTTCATGAACTTCTTTTAGAAATTCTGGGCTATCTACCGAACATTTTCCACACCAGAGGTTTTGATCCATTTTAGCTCCTTTTTTTTCAAGCTCAGCACCTATACCTCCGTCAAGTAAAATAATTTTTCCTTCATTGATTTTTTCTTGAATTAAATTGTAAGACATTAATTGTTTGTGAAAGCACAAATTTTATTATTATCAAGATCTCGAATATAAGAATAGTAAACTCCAGAACCTTCTGGTCTTTCACCTCCAGCTCCTTCACTTTTTCCACCTGCCTTAACTCCAATCTCATGAAACTTATCAACTATATCTCTAGATGATGTAATAAATGAAACCTGCGTTCCATTTCCATTTGTTGCCTCTTTCATATTGACAGGTTTGGTCACATAAAACTCTATAGTTCCATCACCATTTTTTTCTGTGTAACCAGCGCAAACTTCATCTTTATAATTTCTTTCTAGATTTAAAACTTTTAAGACTTCATCATAAAAAATTATTGCTTTTTCTAAATTATTAGTTCCTACCATTACATAACCAAGCATTTTAATTTTTCCATTCAGTAATAGTTTTTACCTCTAGATATTCATGCAATCCCCAAGTTCCACCCTCACGTCCATTTCCTGATTGTCTATAGCCACCAAAAGGAGTTCCAGAGTCTGCTGCTTTATGATTTACATACACAATTCCAGATCTTAATTTTTTTGAGACTCTTTTTGCCTTTTCTTTATCCTCTGTTTGTAAATAGTTCCCTAATCCATATTCTGTGTCATTTGTAATTTGGATAGCTTCCTCTTCATTTTCAAAAGGAATGATTGACAATACTGGACCAAATATTTCCTCTTTAGCAATTCTCATATTATTATTAACATCAGTGAATACCGTTGGCTTAATAAAATAACCTTTCTTTAAGTCTTCAGGTTTATCAGGACCACCTGCTACTAAAGTAGCACCTTCTTCAATTCCACTATTTATTAAACTCTGAATTTTATCAAATTGAGTTTTTGAAATTACAGGTCCTATGTGATCACCAGCTTTTGAAGCAAGATCAACTTTAATTTTATTAGCTTCGTCTGCAGCTTCTTCAACAGCTCTTTTATAAATTGATTTTTCAACAAGCATTCTAGTTGGAGCATCACATGATTGACCTGAATTACTCATTACGTTTCTAATTCCATCTCTAACTGCATCAGGATATGCATCAGCAAAAACAATATTTCCACCTTTGCCACCAAGTTCAAGACAAACTCTTTTTATGGTTTCAGCAGCATTCTTTGTAATTAATTTTCCAGCTCTAGTAGATCCTGTAAATGAGACCATATCAACATCAGGATGTCCTGATAAGTCAGTTCCAACACCAGGCCCATCACCATTCACTAGATTAAACACTCCAGCTGGAAATCCTGCCTCATCAATCATCTCTGCAAATAGCATTCCTGACAATGGTGCAATTTCAGATGGCTTAAGTACCATTGTACATCCAGTAGCAAAAGCTGGAATTACTTTTAAAGCAATTTGATTTATAGGCCAATTCCAAGGTGTAATTAATCCGCAAACTCCAATTGGCTCATATACAATATGATTAGTAGATCCTTTATCAAAACCTGGTTCGAATTCGAAATCTTTTAATCTTTTTATAAAGTCTTCTATATGACCCGCGCCAGAAGATGTTTGATTAGCTGAACACCAATCTTTAGGACAACCAAGCTCTGTAGTAATAGCATCAGTCATATCATCCCATCTAGAATTATAAATTTTTAATAATTTTTCTAATAAATTTAATCTTTCTTCTTTTGAAGTTTCTTTCCAAGTCTCAAATGCAAATTTTGCTGCTTTGACTGCAGCATTTGTATCATCAGAACTTCCAAGATTTATAATTGCACAAACTTCTTCTGTTGATGGATTAATAACTTCACATTCATTCTTGTTTACTGGCTCAACCCATTTGCCATTGATATAAAATTTTTTTTTATCTAGCATTTATATTTCAAAATTAATTTTTCTTATTATACGTTTATTTGCTCTAACCATTCAAGAAATTAGATACAGTTTTTAAATTTTAATGATTAATCAATAAGTGGTGGTATATTGTATTTATGAAATCACAAAAAATAGAACCAAAGTTTGAAAATAACCAAAATCCACGTATTGGACTTATCGCCTTAGCAACCGATCTAGTGATTGAAAAAGATTTTATAAGTGTAATTAAAGATAAAAAAATAGATTTTTTTGTAAATAGAATAGAATGTTACAACCCCTTAACCAAAGAGAATTTGATCAAAATGTCAGAGAATCTTACCCAAGTAACAAGAGATATCTTGCCAGAGCAAAAATTAGACTGCGTAGTGTATGCTTGTACATCAGGAACTATTGCAGCAGGATACGATAATATTAAAAATAAAATACAAGCAGCAAAACCTGAGGCAAAACTTTCAACACCAAGTACAGCAGCTTTGAAAGCATTAAAAAAATTAAATATTAAAAAACTTTCTATATTCACACCTTACAGTAAAAAAGTTAATGATGATGTTGTTAATTATTTTAAATCATCTGGTTTTGAAATTACTTCAAATTCATACTTTGATATTCATTCTGACATGGAGATTGGCAAAGTAGATCAAAATTATCTGTTTGATGTGCTAATAAATTTAGATGTAAGTGAGGCAGATGCTTTATTTGTATCTTGTACCGCTTTACCCGTACTTCCTTTGATACAAAAATTAGAAGATAAACTAGGAATTCCAGTTCTTTCAAGCAACCAAGCTTTAATCTGGGAGTCTTTGGAAAACATTGGTGAAAATAAATCTGTAAAAGGATTTGGAAGACTGTTTGATTGATTTATGTCTTTTTCAAAAGATGAATACAAACAAAGATTATTAAAAGTTCAATCTCTGATGAGAGAGAAAAAAATTGATTTAATTATTTCTCACGACACAAATAATATGAATTATCTTACAGGCTACGATGCTTGGTCTTTTTATTATGCACAATGTGTATTAGTGCACGTTGATTCAAAAGAGCCAATTTGCTTTGTTAGAGATCAAGACGCTGGTGGAGCGTACATAAAGACCTATTTAAATAATGACAATATTATTGTTTATGATGAGAGTTATATTCATACTTGGCCAAAACATCCCTATGATTACTTGACCAAAGTAATTAAAGAAAAAAAATGGGATAAACTGTCCATTGGAGTTGAAATGGATGCTCATTATTTTACTGCCTTTTGTTATGAAAAGATTAAATATGGATTACCTAATGCAAACATTATCGATTCTGATCGACTTGTTAACTGGGCTAGGTTAATTAAATCCAATGCAGAAATAAATTATATGAAGTCTGCTGCTTTAATTTCTCAAAAAGGAATGCAAACAGCAATGGAAGTAATTAATCCTGGTACAAGACAATGCGATGCTGTTGGAGAAATTCAAAAGTCTTTGTTTTATGGTACAGAAGAATTTGGAGGTGAATATTCTAGTATCGCAACGCTTCTTCCAACTGGAAAAGGTACATCTGCTTCACATTTAACAGCAACTCAAGATAAATTTGTTGAGGGTGAAGCAACTATAATTGAACTATCAGGTGTTTATAAAAGATATCACGCGCCTATGGCTAGAACAATTTTATTAGGTAAACCTGATCAATTAAAAATTGATACAATGAATAAAACTATAGAAGCTTTACAAGCTGGAATTGATGCTACAAAACCAGGAAACACAGCAAATGATGTTGCGCAAGCTTTTTGGAAAATTTTAGACAAATATGGTATCGAGAAAAAATCAAGAACGGGTTACTCAATAGGTATTGGATATCCACCAGATTGGGGAGAGCATACTTTAAATATTTATAAAGGTGATATGACAGTACTTGAACCAAATGTTTGCTTTCATATGATTGCAGTAATGCAGTTTGGTGATTGGGGGGTGGAAGCATCTGAAGCAATCCGAGTTACCGACAAAGGTTGTGAATTATTCTGTAATTTTCCAAAAGAGCTACATATAAAGAACTATTAGCTATTGATAATTAACTTCTTAAATGTTTTAAACACTTGATGTCTAAAAATACAGAATTCGTTAAGTTTGATAAAGTTGACAAAAGTTACGATGGTAAAGTCTTAGTAGTAAAAGATTTAAATCTTAATATCTCCGAGGGCGAGTTCATTACTATGCTTGGCCCGTCTGGTTCAGGAAAAACAACTTGTCTAATGATGTTAGCTGGATTTGAAACACCAACCAATGGTGAAATTTATTTAGACTCTAATCCTATTTCAAATATTCCACCACACAAAAGAGGAATTGGAATGGTTTTTCAAAATTATGCATTGTTTCCTCATATGACAGTTTATGAAAATTTAGCATTTCCCTTAAGAGTAAGAAAAGTTCAAAAAGATGAGATTGATAAAAAAGTTGATAAAGCTTTATCAATGGTTTCTCTATCAGGATTTGAAAGTAGAATGCCAGCGCAATTATCTGGTGGTCAGCAACAAAGAGTAGCCGTTGCAAGAGCTCTTGTATTCGATCCAGCAGTAGTTTTAATGGATGAGCCCCTTGGAGCTTTAGATAAAAACTTAAGAGAAAGTATGCAATACGAAATTAAACACATCCATGAAAATATTGGTGTTACTGTGGTTTACGTTACACATGATCAAGGAGAAGCATTAACAATGTCAAATAGGATTGCAGTGTTTAACGATGGAAAGGTTCAACAATTATCAAGTCCTGATAAATTATATGAAGAGCCAGTTAATTCTTTCGTTGCAGAGTTTATAGGTGAAAATAATACTTTCGGTGGAGAAGTAACAGACATTTCAAAAGATGTTTGCAAAGTTAAACTACAAAACGGTGAAATTTTAGCTAATCCAATTTCAGTTAATTCCAAAGGTGACAAAACAACAGTTTCAATTAGACCAGAGAGAGCATTAATAAATCCAAAAGATAAAATGGATAATAATCAAACTGGAAAGATTGAAGAGGTTATCTACCATGGTGATCATACTAGAGTAAGATTAGATCTTTTAGGTAATAAAGAATTTATTTTAAAAGTTCCAAACAGCTCAAATGAGCTAGATTTAAAATTAGGTAATGAAATTAAAGTAGGCTGGAACAGTCAAGACGCTAGAGCCCTAGATCCTAAATAATTTCTCAAATAGTCTAGTATTCCTATAACAAAATGGCCTGTTGACTCTGAATAACGATTTTGTTGTACTTCGCTTATATAAATTAATTTATATTAAACGTTTAAACGGAGGATAAATGAAAAAATTAAGTAAATTATTACTTGCTCTTTCTTTTGCTCTTTCAATAACTTCATCTGCATTTGCGGTTACAGTAGCATCTTGGGGTGGAGCTTATACAGAGTCTCAAAAATTAGGGTATGGTGATCCAACTGCAAAAGCTCTTGGTGTTGATATCAACTGGGTAGACTATTCAGGTGGATTATCTGAGATAAAAGCTCAAAAAGAAGCAGGTGCAATTACTTGGGATATTATCGATGTATTCGCATTTGATACTATCAACGGATGTGACGAAGGAATTTTCGTTGAATTCGATTTTGACAAAGACTTCCCTGCAGCTCCAGACGGAACACCTGCAAGTGAAGATTTCTTTGCTCCAATGCCAAGTAAATGTGCTGTAGGAAACATTCTATATTCATGGAACTACGCATACGACACTAGAGCGTTCGATGGAAAAGCTCCAAAAACTATCAAGGACTTTTTCAATACAAAAAGATTTCCAGGAAAAAGAGCTATTTACAAATCAGCTCTTACAAACCTAGAAATAGCATTAGCTGGTGACGGTGTTTACATGGGTAAAGGTGGATCAGAGATCTACAAATTACTAGAAACTGAAGCTGGTGTTAATAGAGCTATGAATAAAATTAAAGAACTTTGTACAGATCCAAATGGTGGATGTGTATTCTGGTCTGCAGGTGCTCAACCACCAGAATTATTAGTTGCTGGTGAAGTTGTTATGGCAACTGGTTGGAATGGAAGATTCTTTAATGCTGAAATTGGCGAAGGTGCTCCAATTAAACAAGTATGGGATGGACAAGGTCTTGACTATGAATATTTCGCACTTGTTAAAGGTGGACCAGATGAAGCAAATGCTAAAAAAGCTTTAGCAATGATGACTAACACTGAAATGTTAGCTGGAAGTGCTAAATATATTGCATATGCTCCATACAGATTATCATCTTTAGAAATTATCAAAGCAAATGAGCCTTGGTATAAAGATGGTAAAACTGAAATGATGCCACAAATGCCAACTGCTCCTTCAAACACTAAAAAATACTTTTTAGTTGATCCATTTTTCTGGGCTGATAACGGTACAGAACTTGGTGAAAAGTGGGAAGCTATGAAAGCTGGTCTATAAAAATAGTATTAAAGACTAGTATAATATAATATATATAGGGCGACTTTTTAAGTCGCCCTTTTTATTTATGAGCAGCGAAACAAAACAAATACTTACAACCGATGGAATTCCTTTAGAGATAAGCTTAAAAAAAGCTGAAAGGAAAAATAAAATCAAAGCATTTCTACTTGTTGCTCCATTATTACTTTTTTTGATTATCACTTATATTTTTCCAATCGGGGAAATGTTTACAAGAAGCATTGATGATAAAATGATTACAAACATGCTTCCAAAAACATTTAAGTCTATGGAAACATGGGACGGTAAAGAGCTTCCATCCGAAGAAGTATTTGCTTCATTTTTATCTGATTTTAAAATTCTTGTAGAAAAAAAAGAACATGGAAAATTAGCCCAAAGACTTAATAAAGAAAAAAATGGGTTCAACACTATTACAAAAAAATTATTCAGACAGGTAAAAAGGAATAAAATCGACGAGACACAAAGTATTAAAGAACAAATAATGAAAGTGCACAAGAGATGGAGAAATGTAGAATATTGGCAAGCAATTAAAAGAACTGCCCCTCCTTATACTTCAGCTAAATATTTAAAAGCTATGGATATGTATTTGAATGAAGATAACAAAATTACTCAAGTTAGTGAAGATAGAAGAATACATAGAATTTTATGGTTGAGAACTGTAGAGGTTGCTTTCTTTGTAACGGTTTTTTGTTTTTTAATGGGTTACCCAATAGCCCATTTACTAGCAACACTCCCAATGAAGTATAGTAATTTATTAATGATTTGCGTTCTTCTACCATTTTGGACATCATTATTAGTTAGAACAGCTAGCTGGATGATTTTACTTCAACAGCAAGGAGTAGTTAACGATTTCTTTGTAATGATTGGGATCGTGGCAGACGATAATAGGCCAGAAATGATGTACAACAAAGTCGGAACTTATGTTGCGATGACTCAAATCCTCTTACCATTTATGGTTTTACCACTCTACAGTGTGATGAAAACCATCTCGCCGAGTTTAATGAGAGCAGGTAAATCTCTTGGCGGAACACCTTTTGTGGCTTTTTGGAAAGTATATTTTCCATTAACCATACCAGGTATCGGGGCAGGGTGTCTTTTAGTTTTTATTTTAGCAATTGGATATTACATTACACCTGCATTAGTTGGGGGAGCATCAGGAACCTTAATTAGTAACCAAATTGCATATCATATGAAAACTACTTTAGATTGGAGTTTTGCTTCAGCGATGGGGCTTATGTTGCTTGGAGGAGTTTTGGTTATTTATTGGCTTTATAATAAATTAGTTGGAGTTGATAATATTAAGTTAGGTTAGTATGGCATTACCAAAGTATACAGAAACTAGATATAGAATTTGGCACTACTTTTACATTGCTATATGTACTTTTGTTTTTATTTTTTTAATAGCACCTTTGTTTGTAATATTTCCATTATCATTTAATGCAGAAGAGTTTCTTGTTTTTTCAGAAGGAATGAAAAACTTAGACCCAGATGCTTTTTCATTAAGATGGTACAAAGATATGGTTTACGGTACAAAGAATCCATGGGGTCTTGCTGCAAAGAATAGTTTTATCATTGCTATATTTGCAACTTTAGGGTCAGTAATTTTAGGAACAGTTGCTGCATTAGGATTGAGCAGCAGACACATGCCCTTTAAAGGAATAATAATGGCAACTTTGATTTCACCAATGATAGTTCCACTTATTATATCAGGTGTTGCAATATTCTTTTTTATGGCTAAGGCAGGTTTGGCGGCAACTCATACAGGAATAGTTTTAGCTCATATAATTTTAGGAACACCATTTGTTGTAATAACTGTTACTGCAACATTATCAGGTTTCGATCATAGTGTAACAAGAGCTGCAGCTAGTTTAGGTAGTAACCCAGTAAATACATTTATGAAAGTAACACTTCCGTTGATTTTACCTGGAGTAATATCAGGAGGTTTGTTTGCTTTTGTAACTTCTTTTGATGAAGTTGTGGTCGTTTTATTTTTAGCTGGTCTTGAAAATACAACTATTCCAATTCAAATGTGGACAGGTCTAAGAGAACAATTAAGCCCTACAATTCTAGCAGTAGCTACTTGTTTAATCGTTTTATCGACCTTAATATTGATTAGTGCTGAATTGTTAAGAAGAAGATCGGAACGTTTAAGAGGAATTAATAGATAATTAATTTACCGACTCGATTACTGTCGCAATACCCATACCTAAACCGATACATTGAGTAGATAAAGCATATTTCTTATTTTCACGTCTAAGTAAATCTGCAGCTTTGCCAGTTATTCTCGCTCCTGTTGCTCCTAGAGGGTGTCCCAGTGCTAAAGCTCCACCATCTAAATTAGCTTTTTTTTGATCGATACCAAGATCTTTTAAGCATGCTATTGATTGAGAAGCAAAAGCTTCATTAATCTCTACAATATCGATATCATTAATTGATAAATTTGCTCTCTCTAATGCTTTCTTAGTTGCTCCTATAGGTCCAAGTCCCATTACATCTGGTTCACATCCTTTAACTCCAGTTGAAACAATTCTAGCTAAAATCTCTAAACCATTTTCTTTGGCATAGCTTTCTTCACATATCAATGTTGCTGCTGCTCCATCGGTAAGAGGTGAGGATGTTGCCGCAGTAACAGTTCCTTCTTGATCAAATGCAAGTTTTAAACCATCTAAAGTTTCTTGATTACTTTTTGGACGTATGTTTCCATCTTTTGTGCAACCAGCGATTTCAACGATTTCATTTTTAAATTTACCATTAACTTCAGCTTCATTGGCTTTTTGATGACTTTGAATTGCAAACTCTTGTTGTTCAGTTCTTGAAATTTTATATCTCTTGGCAACATTTTCAGCAGTTATTCCCATTGAAAAATAGACATTTGGATTTTCTTTATCTGTGTAAGGATAAGGTATTGGTTCAAAGCCAGTTGTAACCCTAGTCATACTTTCAACACCTCCGCACACAAAAACTTTACCTGCGCCCATTGCTATTTTACCTGCTGCAACGTGAATAGCCTCCATAGATGAGCCGCACCATCTATCAACTGTCATTCCAGATGTATGTATTTCCATTCCAGATAAAAATGTTGTGAGTTTCCCAATATTAAAACTCTGCTCTCCAACCTGGAAAGCACACCCAACAACAATATCTTCTATATCAGCAGGATTTACTTTAGTTTTAGATACAAGATTTTTAACAACTTCTGCAAACATATTTACAGGCTTAACATCAATTAATTCACCTTTTCTTGCCATTGTAAAAGGTGATCTTGAATATCCTGCTATAACTGCTCTTTTCATATAAGACTTATACCTACTAATTATTATTTTGAAAATGGTAAAGAGGACACAATTCCTTTTCTTAATTTATTATCAGGAGTGTGAACTAAAACTTCTGATCCTGTTTTGCAAAATTCATTTAAAATCATAGATAAACCAATATTTTTTTTGAATTTTGGAGAATAAATCCCTGAAGTAATTTTACCAATTAATTTCTTATCTTTTGAATAAAGTGGAAAAGGAATTGAACATGGAGGACAATCTACACCATCAAATAATACTCCTTTTAATTTTTGTTTTACACCTTGTTTCTTAATATTATCTAAAGCATTTTTTCCAATGAAATCATGATCGCTTTTGTCACTACAATATTTTTCTAAGTTACATTCAATTGGATTATTTTCTTTTGTAAAATCATTTCCATATGACATTAATCCTGCTTCTATTCTGTCAATTAAATTTGGGCATCCTGGAGCAATGTTAAATTCTTTCCCCGCTTTCCATATTATATCCCAAATTTTTTCTCCCATTTCATTTTTGTCGAAGTAATCTTCAAAGCATTTAAAATAAATTTCAAATCCATCTTGTTTGCTGTATCCTGATCTTGCAATAACTTGTTTAGTTCCTAAAAAATCAAATATTCTAAAATTAAAAAATTTTAATTTTCTAATATCTTCTCCGAATATTGATGACATCAAATCTTCAGACTTTGGACCTTGTACTGCAAGAGGATATACATCTGGTTCTGTTATGCTCACATTTAGATTTAAACCAACTGCAATACCTTTTGCCCAAAGCAATACATCAGAATCTGCTATTGAAATCCAAAACATATCATCATCTAACTTTAACAACACTGGATCATTTATCATTCCAGCATTTTCATCTATCATAGGAATATAAAAACATTTTCCAGTCTCCATATTTTTTAAAGATCTTGGCGTCATTTTTTGTACTAATAAACTAGCGTCTGGACCTGATATCTGAACTTGTCTTTGACAAGAAACATCCCATAGCTGAACATGCTCATTTAAATGCCAATAATCATCCTCAACAGATTTCTGAAATCTTTTTGGTAAGAGCATATGATTTACAACAGTAAAATCAGTTACACCACATTCTTCAACTCTCTTGGTGTAAGGAGTTCTTCTTATCCTCCTAGACATATTTAGTTTTGTGCTAATTTTGCTTTGTATCAACGAAGCCATATATTATTTTGACCACCAAACTGTATAGCTGTTAGGAGAAATTATTATTGGCAAGTGATAATTTTTTTTATTATCAGTCATTTTAAATTTTACGACTATTTCACCCACTATTTTTTTCTTTTTAAAGTATTTTTTAATATCACAAATCATTTCATAATCGCATTTACAATCTTTTTTGCTAAGATTGAAATGCTGATTAATCCTACCATTTCCATCAGTCTTTGTATTCAAAAAAAGCTTTTTTAATTTTGAGGATTGTATTTGATAAATCTTTACTTTGACGTTACTTGCATGAGTTCCATCAGAACCATTCAATAAATGTGAGCTAAATTTTGCCATTTTACTCTATTGAAGATTTCTCTCTCTTGCTGGCCACAGCAGCAACAATTGGACTTAATACTGGTTTAGCTTTTACATTTACACAAGCAGTTTTACCGCTTGCAATAGCTCTTTTTAGTGCTGGACCCAATTCTTCTCTTTTCGTTACTAATTCTCCATGACCCCCAAAACCTTCAAATATACTGTGGAAAGGTATATCTCTAAAGTCTGTTGCAACTCTTTTTCCGCTTTCAAATAGTCTTTCTTGTTGTTGACCAATTGATGCTAAGCCACCATTATTGTCAATAACAACAACGATTGGTTTCTTTTCAAAAAATGCAGTTTCTATAGACATGCCACCAGATAAAAAGGCACCATCTCCACTAATTAAAATTACGTTCGATTTAGGATTATTATTTTTTGCAGATAATGCAAATGATACACCAACACCCAGCATACTAAATGTGCCTGGATGTAAAATTCCACCTAATTTTTTTCCTTGAGCTCCTGCTAAATTTATAGCGATCTCCGACCAGAAATGAGTATTTCCTCCATCAATTACAAGCCAATCTTTCTCATCCATTGCGTCTTGAACGTCTAACGCTAATTGTAGCGGATGAATTTTTCCTCCATTTTTTTTTGCTTTATCTGCTTCAATCTTTAATTCATTTAAAGATTTATCCACCCAATCTTTTTTTTTATTTTTATTATCTTGAAACCAACTATTTCTTAAATTCCATTTATTATTTTTCTTTAAATTACATAGAGTATCCAAAAATACTCCTGGATCACATAAAAGGTTATGATCAGCCGCTCTATTAAACTCAATTTCTTCATGGGAACCATTAATACAAACTAACGTTGTTGTTTTTGGAATGAAAGGAGGGTTACCAAAATTCATTTGGTTATCTAACCTTGCACCAATCATTAAAACTAAGTCTGAATTATGTAATGCAAATTCTGAGGGTGGATATTGGTGAATATCTGCTAAACCCATATATGCATTTGCCTCTTCCCCCAAAAGTTTTTGATGGTATGGCACATTAAAAACTGGAATATTTAAACTTTCACCCGCAGTCTCTAAATTTTTTTCTGAGTTTGACCACCAAACACCATGTCCTCCAATTATGACAGGTTTTTTTGCATTACATGCTAGCTCAAGTATTTTTGATAGAGCATTTGGATCTGGCCATGCTTTAGCAACTGGCTTTGCTTTATGTGAAAATGGTCTTTCTTCAAGTCCAGCATTTTCTTCAAATGAAGAAAACATTATATCCACTGGTAAACTTAGATGAACAGCTCCAGGATATCCATTCGTTGCAATTCTGTAAGCTTTGTCAACAAATTCTCTAATTCTTGTTCCATCTGTAATGCTTGCGCTATATTTTGTAAGAGGAGCAGCTATTGAAACATCATCAATTTCTTTAAAGCCACCTGAGCCTTGTCTTTTTAAACTACTTGATCCAGTTATATAAATTATCGGTGTTCTTTCTCCCCATGCTTCCATCATAGATGGCACTGCATTTGCAAAACCTTCTGGTCCAACTAAACATACAGATGGTTTTCTTGTAATTCTTGTGTGTCCATCTGCTAAGTGTCCAGCTATTTGTTCATGAGGACAATTAACCACATCAATTTGACATTCCATGAAACCTTCAATAGCAGGATTACAAAACCCACCAGATAGAGTAAAAACTTTATTAATACCTTTATCTTTTAATGCTCTTGCAATTAATGCTCCGCCTCTTATTTTTTTTTCCATATTAGTAAGTTGTATTCATAAAAAGTTTTTGTTCGATTATATCAGAAGAAACTTCATTAATATCATTTAATCCAACCAAACCTAGTGTTGTGCTGGTTTCTTCTTTGATTATGTCTACAATTCTTCTTAGCCCGCTAGCACCATCAGCGCCCATAGCATACATTACAGGCCTTCCAATCATTGAAAAATCTGCTCCTAAAGCTAATGATCTAACAATATCGCTACCACTTCTTATCCCACTATCAAAAATAATCGGAAAATTATTTCCTACTGCCTCTCTAATAAAAGGTAAAATGTTTATTGCTGCTGAGGCACTATCTAATTGTCTACCTCCATGATTTGAAACTTGAATAGCATCAGCGCCCATTTCTTTAATTTTAACTGCATCATCTGATGACATAACACCTTTTACAATTAATTTGCCTTTCCATTTATTTCTTACTCTTTTTAGAGTTTCCCAATCTGTTTTTCCTCTACTTTCTTTTCTTTTAAAAACACCTTTTCCACTTTTTGAAGTCTCGTAATTCATTGGCTTTGGTATTCCATTAAGCAATGTAGATATTGACCAAACTGGATGAGTTGCAAAATCAAAAAATTGTTTAGGTCCAATTTTAAATGGATATGAGAATCCATTTTTATCATCTCTAGTTCTCCTAGATAAAACCGGAACATCAACAGTAAGTATAGCAACTTCATAACCAGTTTTTTCTGCTCTATCGAGCAATTCCATGACAAAAGCTTCATCCTGAAAAATATAAAGTTGAAGCCACGAATGACCTTCTGAAAGTTCATGCATTTTTTCTAAGGTAGTTGTGGAAGCCATCGATACACAAGTTGGTATATTATTTCTTGCACTCTCTTTTGCCAGCATTGAGTCTGCTCCCGGCCATGAAAGATTTGTCATACCCATTGGGGCAAAACCAAATGGATAGTCATAGTTAAATCCAAGAATATTTTTTTTTAGTTTTCTTTCCTCTACATTTCTTAGAACTCTTGGCTCAAGACGTATTTGATCTAAAGCAAAACTATTAATTTCTGATAACTTTTCATCTCCAGATGCGCCATCAATAAAATCATAAACTATCTTTGGCAATCTTTTCTTTGATAGTTTTTTTGCGTCTTCAATGCTAAAAATTTTATTACTGGCTTTAATGTTATCCATTTAAATTTTTTATATATGTTTTTAAACTTATCTTATCATGTCTAGTCACATAATAAGCGTCATGATTAATTCTTGAAGAATAAACCTCTGAAGGAACTCCGTCAATAAAAAGCACAGCTACACCATCATCAATGGCTATTCCATCTGGCAAATTTCCGTCTTTAATTTCTGAAATAAATTGTCGAAGTCGATTATTATCTGAAGAATGAGGTGTGCAACTTCCATCTAAAAAATTTATTCCTTTTAATGGACTTAGCTCTTTATCGACCGAGTCTGATAATATCCAATCAAACCAACAGACGGCTCCTGCGCTTATTCCACTCAGAATTATTCCCTTTTCATATGCATCTTTAAATACTTTGATAAGATTATGTCTTTTCCAAATATTAATCATGTTAGAGGTATTACCACCTCCTACATAAATTATATCTTTGTTCATCAGCCATTCATTAAAACCTTCCACACTTGAACATAGATTAAAATGAGATAATTTAAATTTATGCGATTTAAATCTTTTATAAAAAAGATCGGTCTTTTCTTGATTATCATTGCTAGCGGTAGGTAAAAAACCGATATTTATTTTTGATTTATTAACTTGATTTATAACATATTCATCCAAGTCTTCGTCAGACGAATGTGTAAATCCACCACCACCAATTGCTATTATTATTTTTTTATTCCTGACCACGGAGAAGGACCTGTTGGAATATCAATTTTTAAACCTCTTACAATTTCATTTTTAAAGTCATACATTGGTAAGGTGCATATTTCGCCTTTATGAATTTTATTATCATTGCAATTAACATCCACTATTAGCCCTGGTTTATATTTTGTAGAATTCATTAAAACAATTCCAACACCACATTTTTGAAAAGGTGACCAAGTGCTTGAAGTAATTTTTCCAATTATTTCATTATTAAATTTTATATAAGTTCCTTTTAAACCTGTTCCATTTTCTACTCGTATTCCCCAACATCTTTTTTCTTTATCAGCAGTCATCAATGATGATTTTCCAATAAAATAATTTTTTTTTAAATCTACATACTTGCCTAACCCAACATCATATGGATTTGTTTCATGATTAAAGTCTTGCCCAGCTGATAATAATCCAGATTCTATTCTTTTACATCTGAAACCAGGTGTACCCGTGAGTATCATTCCCATTTTTTTTCCTTCCTCAAGAATGTAATCCCCAACTTTTTCAGTATTATTATTTTTTCTAAAATAAATTTCCCAACCAAGTTCATTACTGAAACCCGATCTACTTATGATTACCTTTTCATTTAGTATAGTTATTTCTTTCCAATCAAAATATTTCCAATTCTCAGGAAAAGTCTCTTTACTTAAAACTTTTAAAAGATCCATAGATTTTGGTCCTTGAATTTGACTTACCCAAACGTCTGGGTCAGATATTTTTACATTAAGATTATCAGTGTGCGCCTTATACCATGAAAAAAGATCACCATCAGCTTGAACAAACCAGAATTTATTTTCTTCAAGTTTTAGTAAAACTCCATCTGTAAGCATACCTCCATCGTTGTAACAAGCGAATTGGTAAGAGCACCTTCCTACTTTTACTTTTGAGATATCTCTTGTAAATATTTTTTGTAATAGTTTTTCTGCATCAGGACCAGATATTTCATATGGATGTTCACCAGTATGACGAAAAATTACCTCTTGTCTTACCTTCCAATACATTTCATCAGCTGTTGCATGTGAAAGCACTTCTGGATTTAATCTTCCTGCATAAAAAGAATACTCTGGATCGTAAGGAAGTTCTTGATACGCTAGAGGATGTATTCCCACAGTTCTTGCAAGTTCAACAACTTTATTATCATTGGATTTTAAAGGTTTTACTGAAAATCTGACTTTGTTTAATTCGTTTTGCATTTATAAATCTAGAAAAAGTGTATATTAATTAAAATATCTATTCAATCAGTAGATGAATCACTACATTTTGCATGTTGTTATCTAGTTCTGGAATTGTTATCTTTTTAGTTATTTAAACAACTAAAGAAAAAGAGGGAACTTATGAAATACATACTTAAAGTTTTTTCAGTGACTTTTATGTCTCTGATATTATCTTTTTCTATTGCCAATGCATCAAGTGGAGTATTTAAAGTATCACATGATCTTGGATTTGGAAAAGATACTAACTTAGATGCCATAACTAAAGGGCGTTTATTTCAAGTTGTCATCAAAACTCAAAATAGATTAGTAAGGCCTGATATGAACGGTGTGCCATCACCCTCATTATCAACAGATTGGAGTGCTAATTCTGATGCAACTGAATGGACATTTAATTTAAGAAAAGGAATATATTTCCATGATGGGTCAGCTTTTGATGCTCCAGATGTTAAATATTCTTTGATGAGAGCTAAAGATCCTGATATTGGATCTCCGGTTAGAAAAAGTTTAAATGTTGTAGAAGAGATTGAAGTAGTCGATCAGCATACCGTTAAAATGAAGTTATCGACTTCATTTGCTGACTTTCCATTATTGTTAACTGACTACAGATTAAGAATGATACCTGAAGGATCAGGAGACACTATTGGACAAACAGGAGTTGGTACTGGACCATTTATAGTTGATAAATTTGATCCAGAAGGAACTACAATTCTAAAAGCTAACCCAGATTACTGGGAAGGTGCACCAGGAGTTGCAGAAGTTCATGTTATTGCGATCCCAGATGCTCAAGCAAGAATTCAAGCTCTTTTAACAGGCCAAATTGATATGAACAGATATGTTCCTTTCAATCAAAAAAAGATATTTGACAGTAATTCTAAATTTACAACAACTGTAATTCCAACTGGAAACTGGAGAGGTGTGGTTATGAGAACTGATACTGCTCCATTTGATAATCCTAAAGTGAGAAAAGCTTTTAGGTTAGCGGTTGATAGACAAGAACTTGTAGATTTGGTTATGGGTGGTGCGGCAACTGTATCTTGTGATACACCTGTAATGCCTTCTGATCAATATCGTTTACAAATGGATTGTCCTCAAAATATTAGTAAAGCAAAAAATTTACTAAGAGAAGCAGGATTTCCAAATGGAATTGAATTGACTGTTTATCCAGCAACTTTAGAACCAACTTGGCCTACGATTGCAGAAGTCGTTCAGCAGCAAGTTGCAAAAGCTGGAATTAAAGTCAACATTGAAATGGTACCATCTAAAGGTTACTGGAATGAAGTATGGATGAAAAAACCAGTTTCAATGACACGTTGGAACCAAAGACCAGCAGACACAATCTTGCACGAAGCTTATCATAGTGGCGCTAAATGGAATGAGTCTTATTTCAAAAATGCTGACTTTGATAAAAATTTAGCTGATGCTAGAAGTGAGTTGGATTTCAATAAAAGAAAAAAAGCATATCAAAATGCTCAAATGACTTTATGGGAACAAAGTGGAACAATGATCCCATACCACGTATCTAGACTTGTAGTTACATCATCAAAAGTGAAAAACCTTGATGCTGTAGATCACTTTTCTATACAGTGGCATAAAGTAAAAGTTGACTAAAAGTATTTAGATAAAGGCCGCATATAAGCGGCCTTTATTTTATTTCTATTTAATTTATTTTTGTTAAAAAGTTCTAGTTAATCTTATGCTTTTATTAATTTTAAAAAGAATTGGACTAGGGCTTATCACTTTATTTATAGTTTCATTGATTACTTTTGTAGGTGTTGAAGTTTTACCTGGGGATGCATGCACAACATATTTAGAAAGAGAAGCTTATGGAGCAGCTCTTGATGCTTGTATAAAAAGACTTGGTCTAGATGTTCCTGCTTATGAAAGATACTTGGACTGGGCATCAAATGTTGTACGAGGTGATTTTGGTTACTCTTTAAGTGGAGAAATGCCAATTAATGAAGTACTAGGTCCAAGAGTTAAAAACTCATTAGTTTTAGCCTCTGTTTCAATACTTATAGGAATTCCTTTAGCAATTGTATTAGGAATAATAACTGCTCTTTGGAGAGATAAGCTTCCAGATATTATGATCTCAACTATCACAATTTTTTCAATGACTATTCCTGAGTTTATTAGTGCTACTTTACTTATTTTAATTGTTGCAATTTGGCTTGGTTGGCTACCAGGCATCGTGATTATACCATCGGATGCAACTTTTTATGAATTACTCTCGAATATAATTTTACCTGTTGTTGCAATTTCAATGATTATGACCGCACACATGGCAAGAATGGTACGTTCAAGTGTAATTCAAGTAATGGCTAGTGATTACGTGCAAATGGCAATTTTAAAAGGTGTTCCATATTGGAAAATGGTATTTAGACATGTATTACCAAATGCATTATTACCAGCAATAAATGTAGTGGCGTTAACAATTGCTTGGTTACTAGGTGGTGTTGTTGTTACAGAAGTTGTTTTTAATTATCCCGGTTTAGGCAGACTGGTAATTGAATCTATATCAAATAGAGATTTACCTGTTGTTCAAGCATTAGCAATAATATTGGCATCAATCTATGTGGGAATAAATTTAATAGCAGATTTAATGACACTTATGCTTAATCCAAGATTAAAAAGTTTACAGATAAGAAAATAAAATGGAGAGTAATTTAATTACAGAAGATAAACATAAAAATAAGCTAGAAAAGGCTTTTGAGATTTTAAAGACTATGGCTTCCAAGCCCTCTGGATTAATTGGTTTATCAATTGTTTTATTTCATGTAGTCTTAGCATTATTAAGCCCTTACATTGCACCATACGATTATAAAGCAATTAGCCCAAATACCATGTTACTTGCACCTTCAGCTGAACATTGGTTTGGAACAGATAGCTTGGGTAGAGATGTTTTTACAAGAACAATACTTGGAGGTCGAACAGCTCTTACGGTAACTTTCTTTGGATCACTTATAGCTCTTCTGTGGGGAGGTTTACTTGGAATTTTTTGTGGTTTAGTTGGAGGTAAAATTGACGATGTTGTAATGAGAGTTGTTGATGCGTTTCTTTCTATCCCTTGGATACTTGCAATGTTATTAATTGTTTCTCTTTTAGGAACATCAACAGAGGTTTTAATTCCTGCACTAGGTTTTTTTTATGGTAAAGGAATAGTAAGAGTTGCTAGAGCTGCTACTCACGATGTTATTGCTAAAGACTTTATAGTTTCAGCCAGAGCTAGAGGTCATAGCAATATGTCTATTATTTGGAATGAAATTATTCCAAATGTTAGAGATGCTATATTAGTAGAGGGAGCAATGAGATGGTCTTGGATGTTATTAGGATTTAGCTCATTGTCATTCTTAGGTTTTGGTGTAAGTCCACCAACGCCTGATTGGGGTTTGATGATATCCAATGCTAGAGGATTGATGTCGTTTGCATACTGGTCTGTAATTGCTCCGATAGTAGGATTAAGTTCGTTAATTATTGGAATAAATTTAACTGCTGATGCATTTGCAAAAGCTTTAGGAATTGATCGTTCAACCAAGGCACCTGTTTAAATGAATGAAATAATTGAAAGTGTTAAAAATTTATCAATTGGATTTAACAGTCAGAAGGGCAAACAAATTTCAATACTTAGAAATGTTTCAACTAATATAAAAAAAGGAGAGACCGTAGGGATCGTAGGGGAGTCGGGTTCTGGAAAAAGTACATTAGCACTTGCTATGATGGGCTATATAAAACAAGGCTTATTTCCTCTTAAGGGTGAATGTCTCTTTAAATCTAAGGATTTATTGAAGATGAGCAGTAGACAGCTAGAAAAAATTAGAGGTAGAAAAATAGCCATGATACCTCAAAATGCAGGACAAGCATTAACACCGAATTTAAAAATTGGATACCAAATTGATGAAGCATTAAAATTACATACAGATCTAAACAAAACAGAGAGAGATAAAAAAATTTCAGAGTTACTAAATAAAGTTAGACTTCCTTCACCAGAAACTATGGCTTTTCGTTATCCACACGAGCTTTCTGGAGGGCAGCAACAAAGAGTGGCTGTTGCAATGGCACTGGCTGGCAAACCAGATTTACTTTTATTAGATGAGCCAACTACTGGATTAGACGTCACAACACAAGCGCATGTCTTAGAACTATTAAGATTTATAGCAAAAGATACTGGAACATCTATGATCTATGTTAGTCATGACCTTGGAGCCATAGCACAAGTTAGTGATAGAATAGTTGTAATGTATGCGGGAGAAATTGTTTTAGAAGGACCAGCAAGAAAAATATTAAAAGAACCTATTCATCCTTATACTTATGGATTGTTAAAATCGATACCTAAACTTTCACTAGCTGGACTCCCAGCTTCTATGCCAGGAAGCCAACCTCAGCCTGGAAGCATAAATGAAGGTTGTAGTTTTTATGATAGATGTAACCTAGCAACTGATAATTGTAAAAAAAATTCACCAGATCTGGAACATATTAAAGAATTAGATACCAATGTCAGATGTTTTAATTATAGAGAATTAATACACCAAAATAATAATTTACAAACTTCAATAACAAAAAAATTAAATAATAGTGAAGCAAATGAAGTTTTAAAATTAATGGATGTTTCAATTAGTTATGCAAAGCAGAAATTTTTTGATCAATTATTAAATAAAATTTCTGATCAAAATCCAACAGTTAAAGATATAAATATAGATATAAAAAAAGGAGAGACTATAGCCCTGGTTGGTGAGTCTGGAAGTGGCAAGTCCACTATCTTAAAATCAATTGCTGGCTTACTCAAAACAAAAGATGGTCAAATTAAATTTGAAAATGATCGTATTTTATCTTCTGATTTAAAAATGAGAAATCCAAATGATCTGCGAGCAATACAACTTATATTTCAAAATCCAGATGAGTCATTAAATCCAAACCACACAGTTGAGCAAATACTTTCACAACCTCTAAAGTTGTATTTTAATTTATCAGGAGAAGAATTAAAAAAAAATATAATCGATCTACTAAAAAAAGTAAGGTTAGGAGAATTTTATATGTCAAGATACCCTAGACAATTATCAGGTGGTGAGAAACAAAGAGTTGCAGTTGCAAGAGCATTTGCAGCCAAGCCAGATATAATTTTGTGCGATGAGGTTACATCAGCTTTAGATGTTTCGGTTCAAGCAGCTGTTTTAAACTTATTACAACAATTGAAAGAAGATCTAGGAACAACCTACGTATTTGTTTCTCATGATTTGGCTGTTGTTAGAGCAATTAGTGATAGAGTTGCAGTTTTATATCAAGGAAGGTTATGTGAAATTGGTCCTTCTCAAAATGTCTACAAATTTCCATCACATCCTTACACTGAAGTATTATTAGGTGCTGTTTTGGAACCAGATCCAGATATAAAACCAAAATTAGTAGCTGAGGATATTGTAGAGGAAAAACCCCCTGAGAAAGGCTGTTCTTTTCAAGGAAGATGCCCAAGGAAAATAGGTGATATTTGTAATTTGGAGGTTCCACCGTGGCAAATAGGTGAAAATGGTAACGCTATTAGATGTCATATTAATATTGATGAATTAGCAAGTTTACAGCAATAGTTATGACATTTATTTTATTTCCTACTCAGTCTCAATTTAATATAAGAAACCTTCTTTATGAAAATAAATAATGTAGTTGTAATTGGTTCTGGAACAATGGGGAGCGGTATAGCTGCACATTTGTGTAATGCAAATGTACCTGTCACTTTGTTGGATTTAACTACTGAAATTAGTCAAAAGGCTAAAGAGAGAATAGGAAAATCTAGACCTCCTTTGTTAATAGATAAATCAAAATTAGATAATATACATGTAGGAAACATTGAGGAAAACTTTGATGTGGTTTCGAATGCAGATTGGATTGTAGAAGCTGTTGTAGAAAGAATAGATATAAAACATAATATTTACGAAAAAATATTTAAGCATAGAAAAAAAGAGTCCGTTGTTTCATCTAATACCTCATCTATTCCAATAAGTGTTCTTTCAGAAAAATTATCTGATCAAGACAAAAAGGATTTCTGCATAACTCACTTCTTTAATCCTGTAAGATACATGGATTTACTGGAAATAGTAAAAAGTAATGAAAGCGATTTAGATAAAGTTAAACTTTTAAAAAACTTTTGTGAAATAGACTTAGGCAAAGGTGCAATTATCTGTAATGACACTCCAGGATTTTTAGGTAATAGAATTGGAGTTTATGCAATGCAAATTGCAATGACAGAAGCATTTAATATGAAACTTAGTGTTGAAGAGGCTGATGCTGTATTTGGCAGACCAATGGGCATACCTAAAACTGGAGTATTTGGATTGTATGACCTAATAGGTATTGATTTAATGGCAGATGTATTAAAAAGTTTTATTAAAGAATTACCTGAAAGCGATCCATTTCAACGTGTAGCAAAAGAAATGCCACTTGTAAAAAAATTAATAGAAACTGGATATACCGGTAGAAAAGGAAAAGGTGGATTTTATAGAATGAATAAGGAGGGTGGTAAGAAAATTTTAGAGGCCATCAATCTTGAAACTGGGGAATATTCTCCCTCAAAAAAAATAGATATTAAATCTGAAAAAGTTGATTTAAAAAAATTAATTAATCGTGGAGATAAATATGGAGATTATGCTTGGTCTGTAATTTCTAAAATAATAAAATATTCTTCTTCATTAGTTCCAGGTATTACAGATAAGTTTAATGACATCGATGAAGCAATGAGACTTGGCTTCAATTGGTCTAGAGGGCCTTTTGAAATGTTAAAAGAAATTGGAGTAAATAATTTTTTTCAAAAAATTGATAATTTTGAAGGAAATAAATTTTTAGAAAATTTATCAAAATCCAAAGATGAAAATTTTTATGGTGAGAGACAACAATATACTGAAATTGAAACTTTAGGAAAAATTAAACCAAGAGCCCTTAAACTTGATAAAAATAATTCTGCTGAAATTTACAGATTTCCTGAATTTAACATTGTCGAATTTACAACTAAAGCAAACGCTTTGAATTACGATTCAATGGACTCTTTAAAAAACGCTACAGACAAACCATTGATAATTATTAATGAAAGTATGCAGTTTTCTGCTGGTGTTAATTTAACATATACTATGAATTTTGCAGATAAAGGTGACTTTAAATCAATAGAAAAATTTGTCGGTTATTTTCAAGAAACATGCAAACATTTAAAATACTCAAAATTTCCAGTAGTTTCAGCACCATCAGGTCTTACCCTTGGAGGGGGTTTTGAAGTTTTAGTTCAAAGTAACTTTGTTGCTTCGCATACAAATATTGTTGTTGGATTAGTTGAAACATTGGTTGGTTTAGTTCCAGCCGGAGGAGGATGTAAAGAAATGTTATGGAGATGGTCTCAAACAGAAGAGGCAAAAAATGATCCAGATTTTGCGCCTTTAAAAGTTTTTGATATCATTGGTTATGCAAAAACTGCAACTTCTCCAGTCGAAGCTGAACCTCTAAAGTACTTAATCCCTGAAAATAAAAAAATAATGAGCAGAAATAGTTTATTAAATGAAGCAAGAAAAATTTTGGATCAAAACAAAGAATTTACTCCTCCTAAAGAATGCACATTTAATTTATCTGGTAAATCTTTAAAAGACAAAATGGTCGGCATGTTAGAAAAACTGTATAATGATAAAATTATATTAGATCATGGAATGATGGTTGGAACAGAGCTAGCAAATGTTTTAAGTGGTGGTGATACAACTATAGATAAAACTCTTACAGAAGATCAGTTGTTTAAATTAGAGTTGGATGCTTTCATGAAATTAATTGAGACAAGTAAAACTCAAGATAGAATTAAACACACATTATCTACCGGAAAACCACTAGTTAACTAATAACTTCAGACTTTTAATATAATCAGGTTTTAATACATAAGTTGATTTATTTCCTACTTTAATTTTTTTTAAAGAGTCTATCCCAGCAATCACCCTTCCAATTGGAGTATATTCACCTTGATATATTGGAATATCAATTAAAGTGATAAAAAATTCACTATCTTCTGTATCGAACTTTTCTTTTCTAGCAAAAGCAACAGAACCAGCATTAAATAAAAAATTATCACTGAGCTCAGATTTAATTGTTCCTAAACCAGACTTACCAGTTCCTACTCTAGAATAATTTATATTAGATATATTTCCATATTCAATATCTCCAGCTTGTATTAAAGTATTTTCTATTACTCGATAAAAAGCTGAACCATTATAGGAACCTTTATTTACTAACTTCTTAAATCGATTTACAGCTTTTGGTGAAATGTTTGAGTCTAACTCTATCAGAACTTTACCGCATTCAACTTCCATAATTGCAATATTTTGTTTATCTTTAAATTTAAAGTTATTTAAATCAATTTTTTTTACAAAAAGACATTTATTATTTAATATATAAAATGAAGATAAGGTTAAAATAATAAGTAGAATTAGAAAAATAAATAATATTTTTTCAGATAGCGATGGTTTTATTTTTTTTATCATTCAAAAAATAAACTTTTCATCTATTTCTTTAAGACCATTAATTAAGAAATTTTTCTTCTTAGTTAAAATATTATCTTTTTTTATTAGTAAATCTATTTCTTTAAAGTTTGTTTTTAATAATGAATAAATTTCAGCCATATCTTCTTCAGCTGTGCTCATTGAATATTCTGTTAAAAAGCCTTTTTTAATTTCCAAATCTAAACCTAATAAATCAGTGCATGTAGAACATGATGCGTAAGAAAAATCTTTATTATTAAGTTTGCTCCACTTATTTTTTTTAAAAAGCTCAGGAAAACTGTTATCAATCATGTGAAATATTTCATGATGGATCATTCTTTCAAAATAATTTCGGTTAAATGTTAAGTCTAAAATTAAAGTCCTGAATTTATTATCTGGTATACCTCCTGTATTAATGCCTGAAATTTCTAAGTTTTTGCAAAGAACTACAAATTTCAAATTTATTTTCCTTAAGAAATTTGAGTTATAATCTCTCAAATTATTTTGAATTGTATTAAACTCACGATCCAAATCACTGTTATTTATGCCGTTACACTTAATATTATTTGTATCACCAATTACAAAACCTCTTTTAGATACCAAATATTTGATACCATTAACATCATCAACTTTATGAACTTCTAAATTTGGGATTTTAATTAAATTATATATTGCATCTGCATTTACATAAGAAAAATTAAAAAATAATAGAAAAATTAATATAATGTATCTCATTTTAATAATTTGATGATATTAGATATAATATGAATGTGATAGGATTTATTTAATGAAAAAAAGAAAAAGAAAAAAAAATATTAATAGAGATCATGAGTCAGTGCCTAAGATGTTTGCAAAAAAATACATATATTTCTATTATCCCTTTTTCTGGATCATTCTAATAATATTCTTATTACTAAAATGACAAAGTCTAAAAAACCTATTCAGCCTGTTAGTGGCACAGAAGTACCAAGATATGCGGGCCCTTCTACATTTGCAAGATTACCTGAGCTAAGAGATGTAGAAAGTTGTGATGTTGCTATTGTCGGAGTTCCATTTGATTCAGGAACAAGTTATAGACCAGGTGCAAGATTTGGCCCACAAAGTATTAGACAAGCATCTAGACATTTAAGGACTAATTATCATCCTAATTATGATGTAGAACCATTCAAAGTACAACAAGTTGCAGATGCAGGTGACATTACTTGCAATCCATTTAATATTGATGAAGCCATCAAACAAATTGAAGTAGGAGCAACCAATTTATTAAATAAAGTTGGAGGAATAATAAGCCTTGGAGGAGATCACACAATTGCTGTGCCTTTACTTAGAGCAGCCAATAAAAAGAATAAAGGACCTGTATCACTTGTTCATTTTGATGCCCATTTAGATACCTGGGATACCTACTTTGGAGCACCATATACGCATGGCACTCCATTTAGAAGAGCTCGTGAGGAAAATTTATTTTTAGATGATGCCTCTATGCATGTAGGTATAAGAGGTCCACTTTATAGCAGAGATGATATAAAAAATGATGAAAGCTTTGGATTTAAAATTATTCATTGTGATGAATTTCAAACAGAAGGAATTGATATAATCGTTGAAAGAATAAAAAATAGAGTAGGTGATAATGCATTATATTTGTCTATTGATATTGATGTATTAGATCCAGCATTTGCACCAGGCACAGGAACACCTGAAATTGCAGGAATGACCACAAGAGAAATGGTAAACGTCCTCAGGGGTTTATCAGGCTTAAATTTGATTTCGGCAGATGTAGTTGAAGTTGCGCCTGCTTATGACCACGCAGAAGTTACCTCTCTAGCTGCAGCAACAATTGTTTATGAATTAACAAATTTATTTGCAAAATCATGAAGAAAGGATAATTTGCGCGCATGATTGAAAAGAGAAATTTTTATATTAATGGTTCATGGGTTCCCCCAAAAAACCCAAAAGATATTGAGGTCATAAATCCAGCAACAGAAAAAAATTGTGCAGTAATTTCTTTAGGCAGTAAGGAGGATATCAATGATGCAGTTTTAGCAGCTAAAGAAGCTTTTAAAACCTGGGGATTTACCTCTAAAGAAGAAAGATTGTCATTATTAGAAGTTTTTTATTCATTATATAAAAAAAGATGGAATGATATTACAGATGCAATTATTCAAGAGATGGGAGCGCCAAAAGACTTTGCGTCAAAACTACAAACAGGAACTGGTGCGAGTCATACAAAATCATTTATTCGTTATCTAAAAGAATTTGAATTCGAAAAACCTTTGGGAGATCATGCAAAAAATCAAAGAATAATATATGAGCCTAAAGGTGTGTGTGCATTAATAACACCGTGGAACTGGCCAATAAATCAAGTTACTTTAAAAGTCATTCCTGCATTGGCCTCTGGTTGTACCATGATTTTAAAACCTTCAGAACTAGCACCTTTATCCGCGATGATTATAGCTGAGTTAATAGATGAAGCAAAATTTCCGAAAGGTGTTTTTAATTTAGTAAATGGAGATGGGGAAATAACTGGAGAGGCATTAACAAGTCATCCAGATGTAAATATGATCTCATTCACTGGCTCTACAAGAGCAGGGGCTTTAATTTCTCAAAATGCCGCAAAGGACTTTAAAAGAGTAAGTCTGGAACTAGGAGGAAAAGGTGCAAATATTATATTTGAAGATGCTGACGCTGAAGCAATAGAAAGAGGTGCATTTAGATGTTTTAGAAATTCGGGACAATCATGTAATGCCCCTACAAGAATGCTTGTTGAAAAATCAATTTATAATGAAGCGATAGAAAGACTAAGAAAATATGCAAATGAATTTAAAGTAGATGATCCAAATAAAAATGGAGAGCATATTGGTCCTGTAATTTCTGAAACTCAATTCAATAAAATTCAAGGTTTAATTCAAAAAGGAATAGATGAAGGAGCAAAATTAGTTGCAGGTGGAGTTGGAAAGCCAAACGGATTAAATGATGGTTATTATGTAAAACCGACCGTTTTTGCAGATGTAAAAAATGAAATGGAAATTGCAAGAACAGAAATATTTGGTCCTGTTTTATCTGTTATTCCATTTGAAACTGAAGAAGAGGCAATTAAAATTGCAAATGATACTGATTATGGATTAACAAACTATATTCAAACTCAAGATAAGGAAAAGGTACAAAGAGTTGCCAGAAAACTTAGATCTGGAATGGTTGATGTAAATGGTGCTGGTATTGCAGTTGATGCACCTTTTGGAGGTTTCAAACATTCTGGAATTGGAAGGGAAGCAGGTAAAGAAGGATTGCTTGAATTTCTAGAAGTTAAATCTGTAGGTGGTTGGAATTAATTTATAGATTTATCTTTTACACCTTTTAAAAAGTCTAGGCATTTTTTTAATTCACTAAGTTCTATATATTCATCAATTTTATGAGCCTGTTCAATCGAACCAGGTCCACAAACTACAGTGCTAATACCAACTTCTTGAAAGAGTCCAGCCTCTGTTCCAAACGAAACAGCTTCTCTTGAATTGTCACCAGTTATACTAGAAACAAATTCACAAGCTTCGGAATCGTTTAATCTATTAAATCCAACTACTTCGCCTATAATTTCTTTTTTAATATAAGCATCTGAAAAAACTTTTTTCATTTCTGGCAATAATTCATTATCAACATAATCGTCTATTATTTGATTTACAAAATCTCCATCTTCTCTGACCACTGGTCTAGTTTCCCATTCAACTTTACATTTATCAGCGATAACATTATGAGCTATACCACCTGAAACTCCACCAACTGATAATGTAGAATATGGTGGATTAAATATACAATCTTTAGGAGCTCTATCTTTTAGTTTTGATCTAATTTCTAGTAATTTATTTACGTACCTCGATGCATATTCAACTGCATTAACACCTTGGCCTGGTGTAGAACTATGACCAGCTAAACCTCCAAAGTGAACTGTATATTCATTCATACCTTTATGGGCATCAATGATTTTCATATTGGTTGGTTCACCAATAATGCAAATTCCATCTTTAATATCTCTTTTTTTTAATTCTTTTATTAATAATGGTGCGCCGATGCATGCGGTTTCTTCATCAAATGTAAATGAAAAGTGAATGTCTCTATCTAAATTATTTTCTTTAAATACAGGAGCATATGCTAGAGCACATGCAATAAAACCTTTCATATCACAAGAACCTCTCCCAAATAATTTCTCATTTTTTATAGTTGCAACAAATGGATCAGTAGACCAGCCTTTTGAAACTGGAACTACATCTGTGTGACCTGAGAGAATAATGGGTTTTTTACCATTTCCATTTTTAGATTTTAAAGAAGCAAAAAGATTAACTCGTTTTTTATCACCATCAAAAATTCTAAATGAAGTTGCTCCTAAATTTTTTAAAATATCATCACAATAATTAATGAGACTATTATTATCGTTTCCAGAAATAGTTTTGAAAGCAATCAAATCTGTCAATATTCGTATCGAATTTTTATAAATTTTATCAGGATTATTTTCTGTACTCATCTACAAATCATTATATATTAAATTTATGAAAGAACAAATTACGTATGAAGACTTTGATAAAGTTGATATTAGATTGGGAACAATTATTTCTGTAAGAAAAAATGAAAAAGCAAGAAAACCTTCATTAGTTGTAGAAGTTGATTTTGGAGAAAAGATAGGGATAAAACAATCTTCAGCTCAAATTACTCATTATTACAATGAAGAGAATCTTAAAGGAAAACAAGTAATTGGTGTTTGTAATTTTGCAGAAAAAAATATTGCAGGAGTTGTATCACAAGTATTAATTCTCGGAGCTATAGATGCAGAAGGTAGAGTAACTTTAGTTCATCCATCTCAAGAAGCAGAGAATGGATTACCAATTGCTTAAATGCATCCAGAACTATTATCATTAAGTTTATTTTTTTTTGTTACCAGTTGCTCACCTGGCCCAAATAATATTGTTGCATCTCATTCAGGTTTTAATCATGGAGTAAAAAAAACCATACCTCTAATGTTGGGTGTTATATTTGGTTTTACTTCAATGTTATCTTTAGTCAATTTTGGGCTCATTAACATTTTTAAATTATACCCAATAATTCAAAAAATTTTAGTTTTCACAGGGTCTGCATTTTTAGTTTATTTGGCTTACAGAATTTCATTTTCCAAATCTTCTAACCAAAAAGAAAAACTAGAACCTGTTAAATTTATAGAAACATTTCTTTTTCAATTCTTAAATCCTAAAGGAGTAATCGTTGCTATTATTGCAGTATCAACTTATATCGAATCTGGAGATAACTTTTTTACTTATTCTTTCTGGCTCCTAACTTCTGCCTTTTTCTTTGCTATATTTAGTATCTTATTTTGGACTTTAATTGGTAAATTTATGAGAAAATTCGCGACAAATGAGAAATTTATTAAATGGTTCAATTATGTTATGTCAGCGCTTTTATTAGGCTGCATAGCTACATTTTATTATTAAATATGAAACCAGGAAACAAAAACTCGTTCAATTCGTTAACTAAAATTTTAGTTAACGGCAAAAGTTATAATTTTTACTCACTGAAAGAGGCTGAGAAAAATGGTTTAGCAGGTATATCAAAGCTTCCAAAATCATTGAAGGTCTTACTTGAGAATTTGTTAAGATTTGAAGACGATATAACGGTTAATAAAAAACAAATTGAAGCTATTAAAGATTGGTTAAAATCTAAAAGTTCTAATACAGAAATTGCATATAGGCCTGCGAGAGTTTTACTTCAAGATTATACTGGAATTCCAGCGGTTGCAGATTTAGCTGCAATGAGAGAGGCTGTAAAAGAAAAAAATAAAGATCCAAGTACTATCAATCCATTATCATCAGTTGATTTGGTAATTGATCACTCTGTACAAGTAGATAAATTTGCAAATAAAAATTCATTAAAAGAAAATGTTGATATTGAATTTAATCGGAATGCTGAAAGATATTCTTTTCTCAAATGGGGGCAACAAGCATTCAATAATTTTAGAATAGTTCCACCGGGAACTGGAATATGTCATCAAGTTAATTTGGAATACCTTTCAAAAGTTGTTTGGAATGAAAAATATAAAGGTGAAGAATATATATTTCCAGATACTTTAGTTGGAACAGATAGTCATACAACTATGGTAAACGGCCTATCGGTTTTGGGCTGGGGCGTGGGCGGAATTGAAGCTGAAGCTGGAATGTTAGGTCAACCTATTTCGATGTTAATACCTGAAGTTATTGGGTTTGAAATGAAATCAAAAATGCCAGAAGGTACAACAGCAACTGATCTTGTTTTAACTGTAGTTAAAATGTTGAGAGACAAAGGAGTTGTGGGAAAGTTTGTCGAATTCTATGGCGAAGGACTAAAAAATCTGACTTTAGCAGATAGGGCTACCATAGCAAATATGGCACCTGAGTATGGTGCAACTTGTGGTTTTTTCCCAATAGATGACGAGACTTTAAAATATTTAAAATTCTCAGGAAGAGATGATCAAAATGTTGAAATTGTAAAACAGTATGCTCAAGAACAAGGACTTTGGGCAAGTTTAGATGTAGAGTTTACAGACACTCTATCTTTAGATATGTCAACTATAGTGCCGACTATTTCAGGACCAAAACGTCCCCAAGATAAAGTTTTGCTAACTAATGCATCATCAAATTTTAAAAAAGTGTTTTCAGAAGTTACTAAAAAAGAAGAGCCAAATATTTATAATGTTGAAAAAGAAGAATTTAAAATAACTGATGGTGATGTTTTAATTGCTGCAATCACTTCTTGCACTAATACCTCTAATCCAAGTGTACTAATTGGAGCAGGTTTGCTTGCAAAAAATGCAATTGAAAAAGGTTTAATGACTAAGCCCTGGGTGAAAACATCTTTAGCACCTGGATCTCAAGTAGTTACAGATTATTTAGAAAAAGCTGGGCTGAATATTTATTTAGATAAGTTAGGATTTAATTTAGTTGGTTATGGATGCACTACTTGTATTGGTAATTCAGGTCCATTAGCTGATAACATATCAGACTCCATAAAAAATAATAATATTTATGCTGTTTCAGTTTTATCTGGAAACAGAAACTTTGAAGGAAGAATTTCACCTCTAATAAAAGCAAACTATTTAGCATCTCCGCCATTAGTTGTTGCTTATGCAATAGCAGGAACTATGAGATTTGATTTGTATAAGGATCCGTTAGGTAAAGATAAAGATGGTAAAGATGTTTTTTTAAAAGATATATGGCCATCTAACAAAGAAATAGAAGAAACATTGAGAAATTCGTTAAATGCAGAGATGTTTATAAAAAGATACTCGAATGTTTCCCAAGGACCAGAACAATGGCAAAAAATTAAAACAGATGAAACCAATATTTATAATTGGGAAGATAATTCAACATATGTAAAAAAACCTCCATTTTTCGACAATCTTCCTGATAAACCAGAAGGATTTAAAGAAATTAAGGATGCAAGACCACTATTAATATTAGGTGATAGTATTACCACTGATCATATTTCACCTGCTGGATCAATTCAAAAAGATAGTCCGACTGGAGAATATTTTATGAAACATCAAATTCTTCCTAAAGACTATAATTCCTATGGAGCAAGAAGAGGCAATCATGAGGTTATGATGAGAGGGACTTTTGCTAATATAAGAATTAGAAATGAAATGGCTCCTGGTACTGAAGGTGGTTTTACAAAATTGTACCCTGAGGAAAAAGTAATGCCTGTTTATGATGCGGTTGTTGAATATAAAAAAAGAGGTACAGATTTAGTTGTAATTGGTGGTAAAGAGTATGGAACTGGTTCTTCAAGAGATTGGGCGGCCAAAGGTACTAAACTTTTAGGTGTAAAAGCTGTTTTTGCAGAAAGTTTTGAGAGAATTCATAGATCAAATCTTATAGGAATGGGTATACTACCATTACAGTTTAAAGATGGAATAAATAGAACTAATCTAAAATTAGATGGCTCAGAACTATTTTCTATTATTGACTTAGAAAAAGGTATAGATCCTAGAGATGAAGTTGATGTTGAAATCAAATATGTTTCTGGAGATATCAAGAGAATTAAAATGTTAAGTAGAATAGATACCAAGAACGAATTAGAGTATTACAAAAATGGTGGAATTTTACAATATGTACTTAGGAACATGATTTAATGGATGAAGATATTGAAATAATAAATACCCAAACACGTAATGAAAAAATTAAAAACTTTTTCATAAATAATAAAAATTCTTTAATTTCGATATTAGTAATAATTATTTTGGCTTTAATCGGCTACTTTTCTTTTGAAGAATATCAATCTAGCAAAAGAGAAAAATTAGCTGATAAATACGACTTAGCTGTAATAAGGTATGAAGCAGATAATAAATATAATGTGATCCCAGATCTTAAAGAGGTGATTAATGCTAAAGACAAAACATATTCTCCTCTAGCCTTTTATTTTTTGCTAGATAACGATTTGATAAATTCAAAAGATGAAATTAACAATTATTTTGATATTGTAATTAATGATATTGGTTTGGATAAAAAGTTTAAAGAACTAACAATCTTTAAAAAAGGCCTATATAATTCAGATTTTTCAGATGAAAATCAATTGTTAGCTATTTTTAATCCTTTAATTAAAGCAGATAGTATATGGAAACCACACAGTCTTTATATTATGGCAGAATATTATTTATCAAAAAATCAAATGCAAAAATCAAAAGAATTTTTTGAGCAAATAGTTAGTCTTGAAAATAATAACTCAAAAATAAAAACCAAAGCTCAAAAAAGGCTAAGATCTAGTTTCAGTGAGTAGGATAGTATTATATTTCGTCTTTTTACTTTTATTATCAAGTTGTGGTCAAAGTGATAAATCTGTAGAAAATACCAATTCTAAAATTTTATTTGAAGAAATTAAACCAATTCAAAAACAATTAAATCCCAATATACAAATAAATCTATCTAAATTTGTTAAAGATAATAGTTTTATAAATAATAATACAAATAATAATGGAAATATTAACTTTGAGCCAACATTTAAAAAAAAGAAAACTTTTAAATTTTCAAAGATTAAACAGTTTAATTCAATCGATACAGATATTTTATTTATCAAAAATAATGATCTTGTTTATTTTGATAACAAAGGCACAATTTTCAGAATTAATGAAAATTTTGAAACTTTGTGGAAAGCAAATCATTACTCAAAGAAAGAGAGAAAACTTAATCCGATATTATATTTTAATTATATAGATAATAAAATTATTGTTGCTGATACTCTTTCAAATATTTTTTCATTAAATTTAGATAATGGGGAACTAAACTGGAAGAAAGACAGTCTATCTCCATTTAATTCAAATATTGCAATAAAAAATGATAAATTTGTCACTGTTGATTTTGATAATGTTATTAGATGTTTCTCAATAGTAGATGGAGATGAATTATGGAATTTTAAAACAGAAAACACATTCATTAAATCTCAAAAAAAATTATCTGTTATTATTAAAGATGACATTGTTTATTCACTTAATAATTTAGGTGATCTTACGGCATTAAATATTAATGATGGGAGTTTAGTTTGGCAAACACCTACTCAGAGCAACGAAATATTCTTAAATGCATTTAGTCTAAAAAATTCAGAAATGATTTTAAATAATGAAACAATATATTTTTCAAATAATAAAAATGAGTTATTCTCAATTGACACAAGAACTGGCATAGTAAAATGGAAACAAACTGTAAATTCCAGTTTAAAGCCTACGATTTCTGAAAATTATATTTTTAATATTTCTGAGGAAGGATATTTATTTGTAATTGATACTGAGACTGGAAATATAATCAGGATCACTGATGTTTTCTCAACATTTAAAAAAAGAGAGAAAATTACACCAGTAGGTTTTGTTATTGCTAAAAATAAAATTTATTTGTCTACTGATAATGGACGAATTTTGATTATTAATTTAACTAATTCTGAAACAGAGAAAGTAATTAAATTTAATAATGAAAAAATATCGAGGCCATTTATTAATAATGCCAATATTTTTTTTATTAAAAATAATGGAATTATAAAATCAAATTAATGTTATTAAAATTTTTGGAAAAAATTGGAAGAAAAAAAATAGTTTTAGATAGGGGGCCGTCTCACCCAAAATTTAATGAAGCCAAACCATGGATGAATAGATATTATTTATTATTTAGGAATAGACCAAAGTGGTTCCCATTTAATATATTAATTCATGAAATGTTGGATGATGATCATGGGGATGGAGTTCATAATCATCTATTCCCTTATATTACAATAATTTTGAGAGATGGTTATTGGGAAACTACTAAAAAAGGCAAGTTCTGGAGAAAACCTGGATATATTGGATTTAGATCAGCCAATGCATATCATAGAGTAGACCTTGAGCCAGGAACAAGGCCAATGACAATTTTTATCTCTGGACCTTTTGGATTAAGAAAAGGACCAAGATCAGAATATGGTATCGATTTTAATTCAAAAAAGAATTAATGCAAAAAAGTTTTGTTAAAGATTTTAAACTTTACTGCAAAAAGAAAAATTTAGACGTTAATTCGCATCAGATAAAACTCATAAAAGTATTAGAAGAATATTATAAATTAAACTACAAATCATTTATCTCAAAAATTTTATCAAAAAAAAATTATAAAAAAGGCTTTTATCTTTATGGAGATGTTGGTGTGGGTAAAACCATGATATTAGATTTTTTTTTCAACTTAGTTGAGGGTAAAAAATTAAAACTTCACTTCAATGAATTTATGCTTAGCTTTCATGATTTTGTACACCAATCCAAAGATAAAAATGACGAAAATAAAATAAGTAAATTTGTTAAAAAATTAAAATCGAAAGTAAAATTAATATATTTTGATGAGTTTCAGGTTACAAATATAGTAGATGCAATGATACTTGGAAAATTATTTGATGAAATATTTAAAGAAGATTTAAAAATTATTGTAACCTCTAATATAAAAATCGAAAATTTGTATAAAGATGGTTTGCAAAGGGATCAATTCAAACCTTTTATAAAAATAATGCAAAATCAATCATTTGAATATCAATTAAATATAGATGATGATTATAGAAAGTCCAAAGGCAATAAAACTCAAAGATATTACTCACCTTTAAATCAAGAAAACAATTTTAAAATAAACAAATTATTTAGAGTGATGACTAAAGATAAGATTTTAAAAGAAAAGACTTTAAACATCAAAGGGAGAAAATTTATTTTAAAAAATTTTTATGATGGTATTGTTCGATTAACTTTTAAAGAAGTATGTGATAAAAATTTAGGATCGGAAGATTATATTAAAATAGTAAAAAATTGTTTTTTTATAGTTATGGAAAATGTGCCAGCATTTAATGATTTAAATTCGAATCAACAACAAAGATTTATAACTTTTTTAGATATCGTATATGATCAAAATATACCTATGGCCATTAGTGCAGAACTAAATATTGATAAACTCACATCATCAAAATTATTGGAAAAACCATTTAAGCGAACCATTAGCCGATTATATGAACTAACATCTAAAAAGTATTTATGAGACAAGAATTTTTTAATCTTGAACTTAAAACAAATGGTCAAAAATTATATGAATTTACAGATCAAACGATAGACTGGATAAATAAAAATAATTTTAATAATGGTATTTTAAATTTAAGCATACAGCACACTAGTGCATCTTTAATTGTTCAAGAAAATGCTGATCCAGATGTTCAATCAGATTTAATTAATTATTTTGATAAAATTGCTCCAATGGATAATAAATTATATGTTCATACAATAGAAGGTAAGGACGATATGCCAGCTCATATAAAGTCAGCTTTAACTAACAATCAAATATCCCTCAGTATAAAAAACAAACAACTTTTGTTAGGAACTTGGCAAGGAATTTACCTTTTTGAACATAGGTTAGCTTCTATGAAAAGGCTTATTATTCATCATTTTATTGGAGATTAATTAATTTTTTAATGTTTGAAATGCTTTTAGAGCTGCGTTTCTAGCTTCTTCATGCATGACTATTGGGTAAGGGTAATCAGAACCAATTTTAGTTTTTATAGCTTCTTGATATTTAGTTTCCATTTCCCATGGTTTATGAATAAATTTATTTGGAACTCTCTCTAATTCAGGTACCCATTTTTTTACATACAGACCTTGTTTATCAAATTTTTCACCCTGCAATATAGGATTAAAAATTCTAAAATAAGGGGCTGCATCTGCACCACAGCCAGCAACCCATTGCCATTGTGCAACATTGTTTGCTTCGTTAAAATCTAACAAACAATTTCTAAAATGTTTTTCACCCTCTTTCCAATTAATTCTTAAATGTTTTACAAGAAAAGAACCAACTACCATTCTAATTCTATTATGCATCCAACCTGTTTCATAAAGTTGTCTCATCCCAGCATCAACAATTGGGTATCCAGTCATACCATTTTTCCAAGCTTTCAAATTTTTTGCATTTTTATCCCATGGAAATTTGTCAAATTCTTTTCTTAAATTACCTTTTAGCATTTCAGGGAAATAATTAATTAAACTATGTGAAAATTCTCTCCAGCCTAATTCATTTAGATACTTTTTAACACTAATATTTTTTGATTTATATTTATAACATTTGTCCCAAATATTACTTACGTGTATTTGTCCGTTTCTAATGAATGGCGAAAGTTTTGACGAACCATTTATAGCTGGATAATCTCTATCAACTCCATATTTCAACATTCTATTTTCAACAAACTCATTTAAATATTTTTCGGATTGTTTTTCAGATGGATCCCAATATTTTTCAAATTTTTTATACCAATTTTTCTTTGGTAAAATTTGATCTGGAACATTACTATTTTTGAATAATTTTATTTTGCTCTTAGCTCTTTTTACGTTTAATGATTTGCTTGGGATACTATCTAAGTAAATTTGTTCTCCAACTCTCCAAAATGGACTATAAACTTTATAAGGGCTTCCATCATCTTTTGTAACATTTTTATATTCATTAAGAACATTTCCTTTAAAGCATTTTGAGAGTATTTTTTTTTTTTCAAAAATTTTAATGAGCTCATCATCTAACTTTAATTGAGATGGCTCATATATTTTATTCCAAAAAATAGAAATTTTATGTTTGTCTTTGATTTTACTAAAAAAAGTTATCTCATCAGAAAATACTAAGTCTAATTCAATATTATATTTAATTAATTCATCTTTAAAATTTATTAATGATTTACTTATCCACCATTTTTGTGCTTCTCTAACATCATCAAAATTTTTCTTGTTATAAATATACAATGCCGTGACAGTATCGTAATTATTTGTTGCATAAGATAACGCAGAATTATTTTTTATTCTAAAATCGTCTCTTATCCAAACAACAGCTTTTTTTGACATATAATTTACTTTCTGCCTTTAAATAGCAATTGTTTGTAAAGTTTTACATCTGCATTACCTTCGCATCCAATAACTAAAACATTAGATTTTTCGTTAAGATTTATTAATTTCTTTGTTTTAGGATTATTACAGAGACTAATAAGACTGATAATTCCTGGTGTAGCACATTCACCACCTATTATTGATCTTTTACTGAGTTTCTTATCTTTAAGCATTGCAACAGTTTTAGGAACTTTTGAGTCATTTACAGTGACACAACAATCACTAGCCTTTTTTAATACATGCCAAGGAATGAGAGACATTTCATTGCATGACATACCACCCATTATACTTTCTTTTTTTATTTTAATTTTTTTTAAACTTTTGCTTTTTATGCTTTGAAGTACACAATCAGCTCCATCTGGTTCAACTATTATTATTTTAGGAACTCTCTTGAAATATTTTGCAACTCCCGCAACTACACCTGCTGCCATGCCACCAACGCCAGCTTGAAGGAATATATGCGTAATATAATGCGTAGTTTGTTTTGAAATTTCTTTAATCATAATTGAATAACCAGCCATAGTTAACAAAGGAACATAACTATAATTCTTCGTAGATACATCCTGAACAATATTCCAATTATTCTTTTTTGATAATTTTTTACACTCGTTTAATGAATTTTCGTAATTACCTTTTACTCGAATTACATCGGCTCCAAATTTTTCAATTTCTTTTACTCTCTCTTCACTTACATATTGACTAACAAAAATTTTACATTGTAAACCCAATCTTTGAGCACCCCAAGCAACTGATCTACCATGATTTCCAGCTGTTGCAGATGATATTATTATATTTTTTTTCTTTTTAGATATTTTTTCTACGGCATATGCACCACCTAAAGCTTTAAATGATTTTAAATGAAATCTTTTCGACTCATCTTTGTAAAAAATATTATTAAGTTTTAAATTTTTGTTTAGTTTCTCTAATTTTAATAATGGTGTTTTTTTATAATATTTCCACTTAGATATAGAATTAAAAGCATCAGTGATTATTTTTGACGAAATAATATTTAAAATATAATTTCTATTAAAACTATAATTTTTATTAGATAAAAATTTTGTATATTTCCATTTTCTATAACTATCAAAGCTTTTCACTTTAACAGTCTAGAGTATTCTGTCTTTCCCATTTTGTAATTGGTTTGGACTTATCAAATTTTTCGTTATCATTAAAATCTTTTAATTCCGAAGTCCTCAACTTGACATAACTTTTTATTACTTCTTTTCCAAATGCTTTATTCATTTCTTTATCATTTTCAATTTTATCAAGAGAATCTTTTAGTTCATTTGGTAATTTAGAAAGGTTTGGATATTTTTTATAATCCTCATACATATTACAAAAAAGAGGTTTGCCAGGATTAATTCTTTTACTTAATCCCTCTATTCCTGCAGCTAATACACTAGCTTGAAGTAAATAAGGATTTGCGGATCCATCCATAAGTCTTAATTCAAATCTTCCCGGATCAGGAACCCTTATCATATGTGTACGGTTATTTCCTGTATATGATATACTGCTTGGAGACCATGTGGCACCAGATTTTGTTGGTGCAGCATTTATTCTTCTGTAACTATTTATTGTTGGATTAAAAAAAGTAGATAAGGATGAAGCATGTTTCATGATGCCTCCTAAAAAGTTATAAGCTGTCTTGCTTAGCCCAAGCTTATCATGTTTATCAAGAAAGATATTTTTCTTTCCTTTCCATAAAGAAATATGTGCATGACATCCATTACCAGTTAAATTTTCAAAAGGTTTTGGCATAAATGTTGCTCTCAAATCATGCTTTTCTGCAATAGCTTTAACCATAAATTTAAAAAAAGTATGTCTATCAGCAGTTTTTAGACAATCTGAATAATCCCAATTCATTTCAAATTGCCCGTTAGCATCTTCGTGGTCATTTTGATAAGGACCCCATCCCATTTCAATCATACAATCACATATTTCTTTTATAAGCTCATATCTTCTCATTAATGAAGACTGGTCATAACAAGGTTTAGATTGAGTATCTCTGTTATCTGCAATTGCGTTCCCATCAGGAGAAATCAAAAAATACTCACACTCCACACCTGACTTCATGCTATATCCCAATTCAGATAATTTTTTTATTTGTTTTTTTAACATCACCCTTGGTGAAGCATCGACTGGTTTACCATTCATCCATAAATCTGAAGCCAACCAACCAACTTCTTTATTCCATGGTAGTTGAATTAAACTGTCAGGATCAGGTATTGCAAACATATCAGAATCAGCTGGTGTCATATCTAGCCAGGCTGCAAATCCAGCAAATCCAGCACCATTTACTTGCATATCTTTAATTGCACGAGCAGGAACCAATTTTGATCTTAAGACACCAAATAAATCTACAAAACTTATCAAAAAATATTTAATTTTTTTTTGTTTTGAAATTTTAAATAAATTTTTTGCCATCTAATAACGTAACACAATTATTTAAAAAATGATAAAAAGAAATCTTTGTAATAAATTAAATTTACACCGATAATAATTAATATCGCTATAATTACTCCATACTTTGCTTTTGGCCATGCAAGACGTGCCATTTTGCTAGGAGTTTTATTTTCGTTTTGATTATTTTCTTCAGAATTTTGCATTAAAAAAAAAGAGGGCACAGTATTTCATGCGCCCTCTTAAAAGTTTTAACCGTCTGTTATATTGCTTTTCCAGTCGTTAGCACTTGGTTTTTTTCTGACAATTGCATTCATTTTACCATCTTCTTGTTTAGATGAAATAACATGCCAGCCAACCCAAATAAGAATTGCTATTATAACTAGCACTCCTTCCGAACCAACACCTGGATAGACAGATCCTTGTACCTCAGAGGCACTTAAATGATCTATCCAATTTGATACTGTTGCCATTTACATACCTCCTTTATCTACTGGCCGAGACTACAGCTTTTTCGTCTTCTTTAGCCTCTTCCATAATTGTATAGTCAAGTCCTGCAAGTTCTACTTCTCTTGGTATTCTTAATTTACCCATTCCGTGAAGAACTTTTGCAATTATATATCCAGGAAGCATACCTAGTACAAAAAACATTATTATTGCACCGATAAACATTCCAAGAGGATTAATTGCTGCATAATTAGTTCCATCCCACATAGCACCAACACTGTATCCAGATGAAGGATAACCATTTAAAACGAAACCACATATTACAAGACCAACAAATCCAGCATAACCATGAACAGCTACCGCTCCAACCGCATCGTCGATTTTATATTTTTTCTCGACCCAGTAATGCATTTTGTAAGCTATAACTACTCCGATCATACCGATTATCATTGATTGTATTGGATGATATAAATCATTACCTGCAGATGCACATATTATTCCCGCAAGTCCTGATGAATAAGTCCAGAAAGGATCTCCCTTCGAGACCACATACCCTGCTAACAACCCTCCAGATAACGACATTAAAAAGTTCATCGTTATTCCACTAAGTGTGGTGGGAGTTAGGTAGATGTTCGTTGCAGTAAAGAAAGTTACACCTTCCATACCATATTCAGGTCCAAGATCATAAATCGGAACATTACATGCAGCGTAAAAGCCCCAAAAACCTGTATAGATTAAGAATAATCCAACAGTCACTAACCAAGGATTTCTTGGTCCAATGTTTCTTGGTTCTCCGCTAGATGAAAATTTTCCAATTCTTGGTCCTAAAACAATTAGAACACCTAAGGCAAAACCTCCGGCAATTGCGTGAATTACTCCGGAAGCATAAGCATCGTGATATCCTAATATTTTTAACATCCATCCATCAAAATGCCATCCCCATGAAGCATCTATTGTCCAGAAAACAGATCCAATTGCAATTGCAAGTATTCCAAATGCAAAAGTAGTTATCCTTTCAATAACCGCTCCAGATACAATTGAAGCTGCAGTCCATGAAAATAATAAAAAGGCTGCCCAGAAGACACCCATTATATGATCATTAAGATTTACGGCCATCAATGCATTTGTAGGATTAGCAAGATCATTTCCACCAAATCCACCTCCAAGAACTAGACCAGTACTTTCGGTCATAATCGAGGGAGCTAATCCGGGTCCTGTTGGAAATGCCCAGTATATCCACCAACCAAAGAAAAACCATGTGACTGTTACCAGTGGTATCAGCATTGTATTTTTCATAAGAGTGTGTTGGTGATGTTTGTAACGAGATGCCCCAACTTCATACATACAGAAACCCACGTGGATCAAAAACATAAGAACCACAGTTACCCAATAGTAAAATTCTGTAAATAAGGTTGTGAGAGCACCTAATTGATCAGTCATATTTCTCTCTCCTATTAATAGTTAACAGACTCTATGAAATTTTTTTTACGCTGACAATTTTATTTTATTTATAAAAAGTAGAAGTTAATAATTATTTTATCAACTTGAAATTGAAATTAGAATTTTAAATATGCTTTTTTAAGGTCAACCAGAGGATGATTCGGGGACATTTGAAACTTTACCAATAATTCTCTAGCTATCATATCTCTATCCTGCTGATTATTAGGTAATTTTATTTTACTTGGTATCGTTACCCAACCGTTAGCATTTCTATCGAATACAGCAGGTCTATTTTCTTCATATCCCATATGAACATCTTCTAACCAATTAAGATCATCCCAACCCATAGCTTCTATATATTTTTTTAAAAATGGAGTGAGTCGACTATAGTCAGGCAAAAGATTAACGTCATACCGATAGCCAATTGTTTGGCCAATCATTTTTTCTCTAGCAGTCTCTTTTTTCTTACCTAATTGACCTTTGATCTCTTTTGATTTGACTTTTTTCTTACCTTTTTTCTTTGGCATATTTGCTATTAGATTTTATGGAAATCTTTAACTCCTACTGTATGATTTGTTCCTGCAAGAGGCACTTTAGCTAAAGCAGAAGCCTCCATAGTTAATGCAGCCATATCTTCTGGCTCTAGCGAGTGAATATTTGTTTTTCCACATGCTCTAGCTAATAATTGAGCCTCCAATGTCATTGCATGCAAATAATTGTATACTCTTAATGCTGCGTCATCAGGATTTAATCTTTTTCTTAATTTTGGATCTTGAGTAGCAACTCCTACCGGACATCTACCCGTGTGACAGTGATAGCAATGACCTGCGGGAACACCCATTTCTTTTTCAAAGTTAGATTCTGGTATTTCCTTGTTGCAATTTAAAGCCACCATTGCACCTGTTCCGATTGCAATTGCGTCTGCACCAAGTGCTAAAGCTTTAGCCATATCTGCTCCATCTCTAACACCACCTGCATAAATTAAAGTTACTTTTCCAGTTTTACCTACATCATCCAAAGCTCTTCTTGCTTCTCTAATTCCAGCAATTCCTGGGATACCTGTGTTTGCAGCTGCAATGTGTGGCCCAGCACCTGTTGAACCCTCCATTCCATCAAGATAAATTGAATCTGGATCACATTTTGCTGCCATCCTTACATCATCATACACTTTAGCTGCTCCAAGTTTTAATTGAATTGGCACTTTGTTTTTCGTTAATTCTCTAAGCTCTTGAACTTTTAAAGCTAAATCATCTGGACCCAGCCAATCAGGATGTCTTGCTGGAGATCTTTGATCTATACCTGCAGGTAGCGATCTCATTTCTGCAACTTGGTCAGTAACTTTTTGACCCATCAAATGACCACCCATTCCAACTTTTTGTCCTTGTCCAATAAATACCTCAATTCCATCAGCTAGTTGTGCATGGTGTGGGTTAAAACCATATCTTGATTGTATGCACTGATAAAACCATTTTTCTGAATATCTTCTCTCATCTGGTATCATTCCACCTTCACCAGAACATGTTGCGCTACCAGCCATTGTAGCACCTCTAGCTAATGCAGTTTTTGCTTCATAAGATAAAGCTCCAAAACTCATTCCCGTAATGTAAACTGGAATATCAAGCTCAATTGGATTTTCACATCTTGGACCAATAATAGTTTTGGTCTCACATTTTTCTCTGTAACCTTCAATAACAAATCTTGTTAATGTTCCTGGCAAGAAAACTAGATCATCAAAAGTAGGTATCTTTTTCATCAAAGCCATTCCTCTCATTCTGTATCTTCCTAATTCGGCTTTGATATGAATGTCGTCCATAACCTCTGGAGTAAAAATAGCGTTGTGTCCTAACAAACTTTTGTTTCTTGAAGCTATTCCATTACCATTAGAATGTCCGTTTGATTTTCCATTACCATTTTTTTTCTTTGCCATTTAAATTGCTCCTTTTTTTTCTGTAGGTTCAAGAGCATCGTAATTCCAAAGTTTTTTTCCTGCTACAACTTTGGTCATCTTAGAAACATCGAAGTTTTCTCCGATCTCCGCAACCTTTAATTTTCTTTTAAGCCAGTCTTGATCTGAATCAGTTAATTCAGCTTCGACAGCATCACTACCAAATGATCCAATTTTTCCACCTACAAAAATTGTCCCATCATACATAGAATCTCCTAAATTTATTCCAACATCTCCAAGAATAATAATTCGCCCTCTCTGCATCATAAAACCTGTAAAAGCACCAGCATCTCCGCCAATAATTATTGTTCCACCTTTTTGATCAATTCCTGTTCTGGCACCTACGCTTCCTTTGCATATCAGATCTCCACCTCTAATTGCCGCACCAAAACAAGACCCTGCATTTTTTTCAATTACTACTTTTCCTGCCATCATATTTTCTGCACATGACCATCCCACTCTTCCATTAATTCTAACAATAGGACCATCCATTGATCCACACCCAAAGTAACCCAAACTACCTTCAAATATTAAATTTAATTTATTGAGAATTCCAACTCCCAAGCTATGTTTTCCCTGTGGGTTCTTTATTACAATAGTTCCGTATCCATCTTTCATTAATTCATCAATTTTTTTATTTGCTTCACGACAATCCATGTTCTTAACGTCAATCTCAGTTCTTTTATTAAAATCTACATCATATGTCCCAAAGTAATAAAAATTCTCTGCCTCATCTGGATTAAAAAATTTTTGTTGTGTTTTTCCAGTTAAGACTTCTGTATGAAGTCCCATTGATTGAGCTTTACTTTTTTTTTCTGATGTTTTTAAATTTGCCATACTTTAACTTCTCCATCAAAAGGATCATAAGTTTCGATTTCTTGTGGTAATATTGATCTTATTGCAATTTCCTCTGACCCCATTGCAACTAAATCATCTGACTCATACAATACTAGTGGTTTTGCAGCCATTGTATCTTTCGCCATTCCTAGGCTATCTTTTGTAGCAACAAAATAAGTAAATACCCCATCTAAACCGACGAGAGATTCTTTCATTCCCTCTTCTAATGTAGCTCCATTTCTCATTTTTTCTGCAAGATATACAGCGATTAATTCAGAGTCACATTCTGACATAAATCTCATGCCCTTGTTTTCCAATACTCTTCTATTATTCCAATAATTTGTTAATTGCCCATTATGAACGACTGACACATCGCTAAAAGGATAACCCCAAAATGGGTGAGCAGATTTAATATCCACTCCCGATTCTGTTGCCATCCTAGCATGACCAATTGCATGTGTCCCGACAACTTTATCTAAATTATATCTGTTACAAACAACTTCAGCGTTTCCTAGATCTTTAATTACTTCTAGAGATTTTCCCATAGATAATATTTCTACACCTTCAACACTTTCTATTTTTTGAGAAAATTCCATTAAATCTTTGTCATACTGAATTTCATATCGTAAAGAATAAGGAAGAATTCTATCTTCTTTTATCACTTTAGCGCCTAGCTCAGAAAGATAAGAATCAACAATTTTTTTTCTTTCGTCATAAACTGATACATCTTCTTTTACTGAAGAACTTCCCTCTGCAACATTTTCACCAACTTTAAATCGCATTATGAAATTTTGACCGTCAGTTTTTCCGTATAGAGCGTATCCAGTTGAATCTTCTCCTCTATGCTTTAATGCTTGAAGCATACCTTGAAGTTCAAAACCAACGTTTGAAGTATTTCCTCTATGAATTAACCCTGCAATCCCGCACATATAATTTCCTTATTAAATTATGGTAAACAATCCAGATAAGTATCAAGATCCCATTGTGTTGTTGCACCAAGGAATTTTTCCCACTCATCTCGTTTGTACCAATTAAATACTTTATACATTTCATCTGGCATTGATGATTTTATTACTTCATCTTCTGCCAATCTATCTAAAGCTTCACCTAAACTTAGTGGAAGTTTTTTAACATCTTTACCAGCTTTTTGAGCTTCATATATATTTCTAGACTCTGGTTTAGCTGGTTTCATTTTTTTAGATATTCCCTCATCACAAGCTTTAAGTAATGCAGCACCTAATAAATATGGATTATGCATAGAGTCAACTGATCTGTACTCAAATCTACCTGGAGCAGATACTCTTAGACCGCATGTTCTATTTTGATAACCCCAGTCAGCATATACTGGTGCCCAAAAACCTTGATCCCATAATCTTCTATATGAGTTCACTGTCGAAGAACCAATTGCTGTTAAAGCCGGTAAGTGTTTCATTATCCCTGCAATTGATTGTAATCCAATCTTTCCAGGCAATTGCATATCTTTAGTGTCAGGCATAAAAGTATTAGTTCCACCGGATACATAACTAAAGACTTCTTCTACACCTGGAAGTTTTTTGTTACCCAATTTGTTAACTGATACTTTTCCACCTTTCCATAAAGACATGTTGGTGTGACATCCACTTGCTGAAACTCCCATAAATGGTTTAGTCATAAAGCAAGCTATAAGATTATGTTCTCTTGCTACTTGAGCACAAATTTGTCTATACGTAGATAATCTATCAGCATTTCTTAAAACATTATCAAATGTCCAGTTAAGCTCTAATTGACCAGGAGCATCTTCATGATCACCTTGGATCATATCAAGACCCATCGCTTTTGCGTATTCAATAACCTTCATAAACACAGGTCTTAATGATTCAAATTGATCAATATGATAACAGAAAGGTTTTGAGAAACCTTGTCCAGTTGGAGTTCCGTCAGGATTTTTTGTTAACCACATCATTTCAGGCTCTGTTCCAACTCTTAATTCTAATCCATGTTTCTTTTTGAACTCATTCATGAAAATTCTAAGATTACCTCTGCAGTCACTTGTTAAATGACCACCTGGATTTTTTCTTTCTTCTCTATTTCTAAAACATGTAACAAAAACTCTTCCAACTCTCTTATCCCAAGGCAATTGAACAAAAGTTTCTGGATCAGGTATTCCTACCAATTCCATAGCTTCTGGACCATAACCAATATAATTATTATGACGATCTAAAAATAAGTTTGCTGTTGCTCCATAAACCAATTGAAAACCTTTTTCTGCAGTTCTTTCCCAGTGGTCTGCTGGTATTCCTTTTCCAACAACTCTTCCAGTTACTGAAATAAATTGATAATAGATATAAGTAATTCCTAATTCGTTTATTTTTTCTCTAACTTTTTTGACGAGTTTAGCTCTACCTGGTTGGTTTACGTGTTTTTCAAGATCCGTCATTCTTCCCCCTTTGAATTTTCAGATCAAAAAGGTAACTGAAAAAAAAACGTTTGTCTACTTAGATAAATTAGCTCCAAGGAAACGGACTGTTCGATGTGGGATGAAGTTTTCCTTTTTCATATCTATCGAATCTAAACGGTTTTAATAATTCACTTTCATGACCTAAAATTTCTTGTGCAACAAGGTGCCCAACACCTATCATTTTATAACCATGATTTGCATCTGCAATCATGTAAACATTTTCAAAAAATCTATCGAATATTGGGAATGAGTCTGGCGTCAAACAACCCAATCCTCCTGATGGTCCCTTTCTATACAGATGAGATTTACCAACAAAACGTTTCTGAATATGTGCAAGTGCTGAAGTCCACATATCAGAAAATTTATCAGTGGTTTGATATTCTGGAGAATCTATCCCATACGGATCAACATTAACTTCATCAAAATGTTTTTGAACAATGTAAGGTGATGTTCCACCTTGAACTCCCAATCCTTCAATATCAGGTTTATAATAAATACCCCATAAGTCTTCTGTAATTATTTTACCATCTTTATCAGAATAAAGCGGTGCATCTGTATCAACATGAATTACTGGAGGCGCTTTACCTTCATTAGTTTTTAAATAATCTGCATCTACACCTAATACACCTTCTTGTAAAAACCAGTACTTCCACATTTCAACTTCATGCATTTTTCCATTTTTAGCATCTTTTATGTTAGTAGTTTTTGGCAACTCCAACATATTCCAAAAATCTCTTACCCATGGTCCTGCTCCAATAACTACCTGATCACAATCAATTGTACCTTTGTCTGTAACTACGCCAGTAATTGCATTGCTGTTGCTCCCTCTTTTAAAACCTGTAACCTTTACTCCTTTATGAACGTTTACACCGTTTGAATTTGCTTTTTTCTCTAGTGCTTTAATTGAGTCCTTATTAAATGCATATCCACCTTTTTTTTCATGCAAGACTGATGTAATACCTTTTGCTTGCCAATCACTAAAAATTCCTTGCATATATTTCATGCAATCTTTTTCACCTTCTATAAATTCTGATTCATATCCAATTGCTTTTTGTTGTTCATAAATACTTGCAACATCTTTATGCATTACTTCCGGAGAAATTTGCATATAGCCAACAGCATTATATTTAAATGCCTCTGGATCACTTTCCCAAACACTAACTGAATGAGCCATTAATTCTCTCATTGCTGGTTGAAAATAATTATTTCTAACAACTCCACATGCAATTCCACTTGCACCTGCAGCAGTGTCTTTTTTTTCTAGGACAACTACATCGTTTGGATTTTTATATTTTTCGGAAAGTTTCCAAGCAGTACTTAACCCGTGAATTCCTCCACCAATTATTACAACTTTTGCTTTTGTCGGTAACGACATGAACGAACTTTAATTTTTTAGCAAAGGAAAGAATATAATAATTTTTATATATAATTTATATAAATTCTAAATATTAGTGTGAATTTTATTTAAAAACTCAAATTTTTCAGAGTTTTCAAATATTCGTTAAATTCATTAACAAAATTCTGTGTAGGTAAAACGTACTTTTTTCTATGGTCATTTCCGGTTTTTTCGAGGTAAAAAAATTCTTTATCACAAGCTTCTTTGATCATGAGTGCAGATTTGGGTCTAGAGGTTTTGAAAAGTCTAGTCTTAAGTTCTTCGACAGATAAGTTTTCATTTAATTTATAGGAATTCATCACAATTAACATCATGTGATAATGTGAAGGAGACTTTCTGAAAAAGTAATTACTGGATGTATGGGACAGTTTCATTTGATCTTCCCAAAATTCCAGTAAATCCTTTGATGATTTTGACATTAAGATTTTACACGTGTTTTTTGAGGATCGTAATGTGGGAAACCAACAACTTTAGCAGGTATTCTTTTTTGATGTCCATCAATTTTACCGACTTCAACGTTCATACCTATTTCTGAATGACCTACATCAATTCTGCACAAAGCAATATTTTTATTCAAAGTAGGAGATAGACATCCGCTTGTAACTACGCCAACTTGGGATCTTCCAATGTGAACACAATCACCGTGATTAGCTTTTTCTTTGCCTACAAGTTCTAATCCAACTAATTTCTTTTGCGGATTTTCTTTTCTCTTTATTAATGCTTCTTTACCAATGAAATCTGCTGTTTTTGTTTTTAAAGGAACCGTAAATCCAACACCAGCTTCAAAAGGGTCAACTTGGCCGTCAAATTCATTACCAAATAATATTAGTCCAGCTTCAATTCTTAATAAATCTAATGCTCCAAAACCGGCAGGTATTAATCCTTCATCTTTACCAGCTTCCATAAGCACATCCCAAACCGCTGGTGCATCAGAAGGATGACACCATATTTCATATCCTAACTCGCCTGTATATCCAGTTCTAGAAACCATTAATGGAATTCCGCTAAGCTCTTTTACTCTGCAGATTGTAAACCTAAACCATTGCAATTCTGAAATAGAAGGTTGTGTTGGTGGAGTAAAAATAAACTTTTCTAAAATTTTTCTACTATTTGGTCCTTGTAGAGAAATATTATTTATTTGATCGGTAGAGTTCTTAACTAAAACATTAAATTTTTTCTTTTTTGCCTGTTCTTTTAACCATTCACCTGCGTATTCATCACCACATACCCATCTAAATCCATGATCACTCATTTTTAACAATGTTCCATCATCAAACATAGAACCATTTTCATAACACATCGAAGAATAAACAATTTGTCCAACTGACAATTTTTTAACATTTCTAGTTAAAGTATAGTCCATCAATTCTTCCGCATCTGGACCTAATATTTCAAATTTTCTTAAAGAAGATAAATCAATTAAAACTGCTTTTTCTCTACACGCTGTATATTCATTTACTACTCCGTGTTTAGTGTAATCATTGGGCAGCCAATATCCTCTAGCATCAACAAAGTTTCTTGTTAACTTAGAAGTTTTCTCATGAAATCCTGTGTTTTTTGTTAGTTTTAATTCTGAGTCTGGTTTCATTCTAAATGCAAAAGATTTTGTAAATTCTCTTTTTTTTTCATAAGTTCTAACAAAAATATCTGTAGGGTTCCATGAATTACATGGATCTATATCACTTGGACACGCTGATGTTCCGCAGGTTAAATCTTTTAAAGCTCTTAATATTACATAATCTCCAGGTCTAGCAAATGATTCATCAGAAAGCACAGTATTTAAACCTCCTGCCGAAGTATTAAAAAATAAATTTATAGCGTGCCATCCTTTTTGTCTATTAACGCCAAAATTTTCCATAGCACCACTTAAATTATCTGAACAATTTGGATGCCCAAAATAACCAGCATCTTCGTAATACTTTGATGTACAAGCAAGATTAAAAGTATCATGTCTTCCAACAGTATCTCTTATCACTTCTACTAAAGGTTCATGATCTGTATCATAAAATTTTGAATATAATCCTGGTCCTGGAAAAGTATTACCCATAAAGGTCCTGGTTGTTTGCCAATCTAGACCTTTCTCTATACCTTTACCTAATTTAGCTGTATCAAAAGCAACGAAATCTGAACATTGTCTACCAGTTGGACAAATTATTTGAATATAATCTCCTTCTTTAACTTCAAAAGAAATCGCTGATTGTTTTGCAATATTTTTTTCGTCTAATGGATCAAAAATTGGATCTGGAATTATTCTATGTTCTTTATAGTCAACAATATTATTTCTTTTAATAAATAAAGTTAATTCTGTAGGAGGATTTTGTTCATGAACCAACATATCATTACCAGGTGCAGAAAAAATGCAATAACATTTATCTTTTGAACTTATTTTAATTTTTTCTCCTGGTGGAGTGTCTTTATCAAAAAGGATTGAAGATTTAGATTTTGCAATTTTAAGATTTCTTTTTTCTAATTGGCGCAAAGCAATTTTCGAACTTTCTTCATTTCTATTTAAAATTTTAATTATATCATTTTCTGATTTAGATGATTTTAAATTTAAAATTGATGGATCTGAATTTCCATCAGAATTAAAAACAACTATTTCACAAATTTGATTTCCTTCATTATTAATAATTTCAATTTCATCATCTGGAAAAACCTGAACTCCTGTTAATCCACCACCATTAACTACATATCTTTCAACTCCAGGTGGCAAAACATTTAAACCAGGTTCATTTATTCTTAAATTTTCTTCTAACATTTTAAATCAATGATTACTTATGTTTAAGAATAAATCAGTACTGATTAATTGTATATATAAATTTTAGTACCAACTTTTGTTGACTGTGAGATTAAATTTAAGGATACTTACTTACTTAATATATTAAGAGAGGAGAAATAAATGAAGAAAATACTATCTTTACTCTCAGCTATAGTAATTACTGTAGTAAGCTTTGCAGGAATATCTAACGCTGACAGTAAAAAACCCATAGTGATCCCAACTCATAACTGGTCAAGTCAAATTGTTATGGCCTATGTTATTGGTGGAATCTTTGAAAGCATGGGTAACAATGTTAAATATGTAAATGCTGACTCTCAAGCGGTTTACGAGTCAATTAGAATTGGTGATGTAACTATATCTCATGAGGTATGGGAATCTGCTTTCGGTAAGTCATTTACAACAGCTTTAGACAAAGGTGGTTTGTTAGACTGGGGTGATCATGAAGCAAGAACTCTTGAGGATATGGGATATCCAAACTGGGTTGTTGAAAAAGGTCTATGTCCAGGTCTACCAGATTGGACAGCTCTAAAAAATCCAGACTGTGCAAAAAACTTTACAACACCTGACTCTCCAGATGGAAAAGGAAGAATGTTGGAAGGACCACAAACTTGGCATGGTGACTTAATCCCTCAAAGGATTGATGCACTTGGCTTAGGTGATTTATGGTGGGTTAAGTTTGCTGGAGGTGCTGATGCACTTTGGGCAGAGTTAGCAGCTGCTGAAAAAGAAGGAAGAGGAACTATAATTTTCAACTGGACACCAAACTTTACTGATGGTGCTGGTTTTACATTTATCGACTTCCCTCCATACACAGCTGGTTGCAGACCAGCAGATGGTGGTGATGGAAAATGTGGTTCTCCGGATGGTTATTTGAAAAAAGCAGTACACGAAGATTTTCCAAAAACTCATCCAGATGCAGCAGCAGCGTTTAAAAAATTGTCATTTTCAACAAGTCAAATTGGTGCAATGGCAGCTTTAGTAGACGTTGACAAAATGACTCACGAAGATGCAGCTAAAAAATGGTTAGCTGATAACGAGTCAACTTGGAAAGCTTTCCTTAAATAAGGATAAAAGTTAAAAAAATAAGATCTCCCCCAATTCTGTTGGGGGGGATTTTTTTTTATAAAGATTTGTGTAAAATACAGTTATGAGAAAATATCTTTTTTACATTTTTTTAAGTTTATTAATAAGTTCATCAGTTTTCGCTCGAAGCACCGGATGTAAAGAAGGTAACTGTGAAAATGGATATGGAAAATGGGTTTATACAGATAAAACTACTTATGAAGGTGAGTGGGTAGGAACAAAAAAAAATGGTCAAGGTGTAGAAACATGGCCAAACGGATATATATATAAAGGTGAGTTTAAAAATAGCGTTTGGAGTGGAGTTGGAACTTTAACTTTCCCAGATGGGTCTACTTATGAAGGAGAGTGGGCTAATGGTTTTATGAATGGCAAGGGAACATTTACCTGGGCTAATGGAGACCAAAAAATAGGAATTTGGAAAAACGGTAAATTACAAGATTAATGTCGAACGAAACTTCATTTAATAGATTAAAAGGATTACCCGAGAACATAAAACAATTTATAGGACTAATAATTTTAACAATAGTCATAATTTCTTCTTTTGCTATTTTAAATAATATATTTAGTGAGGGTGATGAATTAGTTAGAAAAATGAAATTGGAAGAAGAGAGAATTGCAAAAGAGAGAAAACTAAGTGCATTAATTTCAAAACTTCCCTCGGGTATATTAGTAACTTTTGATGGTACTGATCATTATAAATTATCAGATGAATTGTATGAGGGAGTGTGTAATGCCACAAAGCTTATCCCCCAAAGAGCAATAATGGGTGCAAATTTCTTAAATTTTAGAGCACACGAAATTTATACTATTAACGGCAATAAGATTGATGAAACATTTGTTGAATGGGATGCTGAAAAAAAGAAATGTTTTGCAGGTTTTACAGTTAGTGGAAATAACGTAGGAGTAGACGAAACAATTAAAGTAAGCGGTGAAGCCTTAAGTTTTTTAAGTACTGGAATTGATACAAGGGTTTATTTTATTAAAAATTTTTAATGGAAATAAGCTTCAATTATATTGATTTTAATTTAATTAATTTTCGTATACTTTTATAAGAATTATGTCTGAAGCAGTAATCAAATGCGAAGCAGTTTATAAAATTTTTGGTGAAAACGCCAAAAAGATGCTTCAAGATTCAAATGGTAATGTTGATGCTAAAACATTTCAAGAAAATGGTTGTATAGTAGGTGTTAACAATGCCTCTTTTGAAGTGGCAAAAGGAGAGATGCTTGTTGTAATGGGCTTATCTGGATCTGGTAAGTCAACTTTACTAAGGTGTATATCAAGATTAACAGATGCAACAGGTGGAAAAATTTTCATTGAAGGTCAAGATTTATTAAATTTAAATAATAAAGAGTTAATTGAGCTTAGAAGAAACAAAATGGGAATGGTTTTCCAAAGCTTTGCTCTTCTTCCACACAAAACCGTTGTAGAAAATATAGCTTTTCCTCTTCAAATCAAAGGTATCAAAACTGAGGAGAGCATTAATAAAGCAATGGAGATGGTTAAATTAGTTGGACTTGATGGAAGAGAAAATTATTTTCCAAGAGAACTTTCAGGTGGACAACAACAAAGAGTGGGTATTGCAAGATCTCTAGCAGTTGAACCTGATATATGGTTTTTAGATGAACCCTTTTCTGCTTTAGATCCATTAATTAGAAAAGAAATGCAAGATGAATTTTTAAGACTTCAAGAAAAATTACAAAAAACAATTATGTTTATTACTCATGATTTTGATGAAGCATTAAAACTTGCTGATCGAATTGCAATTATGAAAGATGGTATAATTGAACAACTAGATACACCTGCAAATATAGTTTTAAACCCAGCCACAGAATATGTAAGAAAATTTACTGAAGAAGTACCTAGAGAAAAAGTTCTATTAATTGAAGATGTAATGGATGAAAATATATCTAATAATTTAGGTGATGTTAGAGTTTCAAAAGATGAAATCATAGAAAATGTTGCAGAAAAAATATTAACGCAAGAAAAATCTGTAGCAGTTATAGATGAAAATAATAAAACCATTGGGTCAATCAACCCGACAAAAATAATAAATACTGTCTTTGGCGGAAGAAAGAACGGAAAATAAATTATGGAATTTTTAAAAAAATATCCAAAAATATTTCAGTGGTTATTTCTATTAATTGTTTTCTTTGCTCTTTGTTTTGCTATTGATGTTCCAGAAACATATAAATTCATTAGAGGCCAAGCTGAATTCGTAAAAGATCCTAATCAAAGTAGTTATATATTTTTAGGCAAAGAAGTAAGATATTACGCCTTTGATGTTTTCTGGCGACTTCCTCCATTACTTGGATGGTTACCAATATGGATAAATGACTCCTTGTTTTTCTTAATGAATGAGTGGATGCCAATGGAGTTTTGGAATGAGGACACTCAAGAATTTAAAACCAGACCATTAGTTTTGCAAATTAGCAGAAATTTAACAGCTTTCATGACCTTTTTAATAGAATTAATTAGAGAAATTCTATTAGGTGGACTTGAAACAATTGTTGCCTTCACAAGTTGGGATTGGATCGATGCGAACCCTTGGGCAGAGTTACCAGGTCTACCTTGGACAATAGTTGCAGCTGGTTTTGCAATACTTGCTTATAAATTAAGTGGTATTGGACTCGCTTTATTTGCCGGTTTAACAATGGTTTACATTTCTATATTTGGACAATGGAAACCATCGATGCAAACACTCTCTTTTATTTTAGTTGCTGCGCCTCTATCTTTTATATTTGGGTTAAGTTTAGGTATTGCAGCTTATAAAAGTAAACGTGTAGAAAAAGCTCTATATCCAATTCTATTAGTTATGCAAACAATGCCACAATATGCAGTATTAGTTCCTGCACTTGTTCTTTTTGGAGTCGGTGACCACGCTGCAGTAATTATAACTATGGTTGTTGCTGTTCCACCCATGATATTACTCACTTTACTAGGATTGAGAGCTATTCCTCCAGAAGTAATTGAAGCTGGAAGAATGAGTGGTTGTAATAATTGGCAACTAATGTCTAAAGTGCTAATTCCAACGGCCAGACGAGATATTTTAATTGGCGTAAACCAGGTTATCATGGTGTGCTTTTCTATGGCTGTTATTTCAGCCTTCATTGGAGCGAAAGGTCTAGGTTTTAATTTATTGTTAGCACTAAATCAGCTTAATATCGGATTAGCATTAGAAGCTGGTCTTTGTATTAGTCTAATTGCAATTTTATTAGATAAAATGTCATTAGCATGGGCAAACAAGCAAGTCGATTATTTTGGCAATTTGAATTTTTTTCAAAGAAATAAAAATTTATTATTTTTTAGTATTACGGTCATAATTGGAATTTTACTCGCTTACTTTGGATCTGTTTATTTTAAAGGTGGCTACAATTATTTATTTGAAGTTCCACACAACAAAGGAATATCAACTGCTGATTTTTGGAATAAAGGTGTCGATTGGATTTTTGATACCTTCTTTGTTTATATAAAAGCATTTAATACATGGTTAATTCAAGAAGTGTTACAACCAATGAGGGCTTTGTATTTAAGGATGCCAGCTGTTGCTACATTAGTTTTAGTTGTTGGTGCTGGTTATTTAATTGGTGGAATTAGATCTGCATTAGTAGTTTGTGGTTTGACATTATTCATAGCTCTAAGCCCTTGGTGGGATAGAGCTTTAGTAACTGCTTACATGGCAACATTTGGGGTCATCGTTTCTTGCATAATTGGTTTTACAGTTGGCACATTATGTTTTCAAAATAAACATTCTGCAAAATTTATGTTAGGCGTATGTGATATATTTCAAACATTTCCATCATTTGTTTATCTTATTCCTGTTATGATGCTTTTTGGAATAACTGACACTTCTGTTCTTATTGCGGTCATTGTTTACGCAACTATACCAGCAACAAGATACACAATTGAAGGGCTTAGGAGTGTTCCAGCAGGTTTGCATGATGCAGCGACGATGTCTGGTGTAAATAAATTTCAAAGATTAACAAAAATAGAATTTCCTTTGGCATTCCCTCATATGATGCTTGGTATAAATCAAACAATAGTGTTTGCATTATTTATGGTAATTATAGGGGCATTTATTGGCACAGAAGATTTGGGACAATATATTTTAAAAGCTTTATCAGATAAAAATGGCGCTGGTATTGGATTAACTTTAGGTATTTGTGTAGCTTTTATAGGTTTAATCTTCGACAATTTGATAAGAACTTGGGTAGAAAAAAGAAAAAAACATCTAGGAATTGCTTAAGCTTAAATGAGAAAAATTTTAATAATAGGCGGTGGCGCAATGGGATCTGCTTTTACATTTCCATGTATAGATAATAAAAATGAAGTAACTATCACAGAGCCTTACAATAAAACTTTTATTAAAAATTTGTCTTCGAAAAAGAAATATCATTCTAGTTTAAAAATAAATTTACCCAATAAACTATTATACAAAAAATATTCAACTCATTTGTTAAAGAATAAATATGATTTAGTCGTTGTTGCGTTAAGTTTATCGGGAATAAATTTTATTAGTGAAGAATTTAAAAAATCAAACATCAAAAGTCCAATTCTTATTCTTACTAAAGGTTTAAAGTATGAGAAAAAAAAACAGAAAATTTTTACTATTTCAGAGGATATAAAGAAAACTAATAAAAATATAAATGTTTCAGTTTTAAAAGGACCTTGTTTAGCAAAAGAACTATCAAATAAAAAACAAACAAGTGTAATTGTTGCTAATAAAAATATCAAAACAGCAAAAAAAATTTGTAATATGATAACTACAAAATACTATTTAACCGAAACTTCGAAAGATGTTATTGGAGTTGAGATCTGTTCTTCAATTAAAAATATTTATTCAATGATTATCGGGGCTGGAGATAGTTTAAATATGTCTTCAAGTTTATTCAAAAAATCTATAAATGAGATGATATATATTACTAAATATTTTAAAGGAAAAATTGAGACTGCTCTTGGATTGGCTGGAGTCGGAGATTTATACGTCAGTGCTGCTGGAGGTAGAAATAGTAAAATGGGAAGTTACTTAGGGCAAGGCTATACATTCAACAATGCTAAAAGAAAATTTATGCCAAATGAAACTGTAGAGGGAGAGCAACTTGCAAGAGAAATTGCTCCATTTGTATTTAAAAAAATTCAACAAAAAAAAATCCCTTTGATGACAAAATTAATTAAATCTATAATTAACAATAAAAAATTAATATTAAATTAAAAATGGCGAGTATTAAAATAGATAAAGTAAATAAGTATTTTGGAAGTACACACGTTATTAAAGATGTTTCTCTAGATATAAAAAGCGAGTCTTTTACTGTTCTAGTAGGACCAAGTGGTTGTGGTAAATCAACAATTTTAAGAATGATTGCTGGTTTAGAGGAAATTAATTCAGGTACAATATCTATTGATAATAAAGTTGTAAATGATTTACCACCTAAAGAAAGAAATATTGCAATGGTATTTCAATCTTACGCTCTTTATCCTCATATGACAGTATTTGATAATATGGCTTTTGGCTTAAAAATAGAAAAAAAATCAAAAGAAGAGATAGAGCAAAGAGTAATGGAAGCTGCTAAAATCTTACAAATAGAAGAGTATCTTGAGAGAAAACCCAAACAATTATCTGGAGGACAACGTCAAAGGGTGGCAATAGGTAGAGCAATTACAAGAAAACCAAAAGTTTTTTTATTTGATGAGCCATTATCTAACCTAGACGCAGCATTAAGAGTACAAATGAGAGTAGAATTGGCAAAATTACATGATCAACTCAATGCAACAATGATCTACGTAACTCATGATCAGACTGAAGCCATGACACTTGCAAATGATATTGTTGTATTGGATCAAGGTATAGTTTCACAAAAGGGATCACCAATGAACTTATATAATAACCCAGATAATTTATTTGTTGGAGGTTTTATTGGATCTCCAAAAATGAATTTTATAGATAGTAAAATTTTAAGTAAAAGTTCAAAGAGTTCTGAAGTAGATATAATGGGGACTGGAAAGTTAAATGTACCAAAAATTTCTGAGAATACTAAAGAAGGGGATAGTATAAAAATTGGTATAAGACCAGAGCACTTAATATTAAACGCAGATTCAGATTCTTTGTGGGAAAGCAAGGTTTTCGTCGTGGAAAAATTAGGGTCAGGAACATATTTATATTTAGAGAAAGAGGGAGATCCTCTTGTTGTACAAACTGATGGGGACACTGATATTAAAGTAGGTGACACTGTTAAAATAGGTTTTGATCCATTTCGTTGCCATTTATTTGATAATAAAGGTATTTCTTTTAAAAATTCCTAAATCAATCTCAGGTAGTATCGTGTAAATTACATACTTGTTATTCTTCTTTTAAATGTTCATTATGTATTAATTTTTAAATAACTTTAGAAAACAAGAAATAAGAGGGGAATATATGTTTAAAAATATATTAATAACAATCTCTGCAATAGCTTTTGTTTTTAATTCAATTGCATTTGCAGATATCAAATTCTGGACGACAGAAACTCAACCAGCAAGAATGGCTAAACAAGAAGAGATGGCTAAAGCCTTTGAAGCTAAAACTGGAATTGGAGTTGAAGTTATCCCGATTGATGAAAAAGATTTAGGAACAAGAGCTACTGCAGCAGCCGCAGCAGGAGATCTTCCTGATGTAATTTATCATACACTACAATATGTATTACCATGGGCTGAAGCCGGAATTTTAGACGTTGATGCAAATAATGATGTAGTTAAATCACTTGGAAAGAAAACCTTTGCACCAGGTGCTTTGAAAATGGCTAGCGCTGGTGGTAAAATCGCAGCGGTGCCAGTTGATGGTTGGACACAAATGGTTGTTTATAGAAAAGATCTATTTGAACAAGCTGGATTGGAACCACCAACAACATATGCAAACATTGAAAAAGCTATAGATGCTTTATCTAGCAATGAAATGTTCGGATTTGTTGCAGCAACTAAAACTGATGAAAATTTTATGAGTCAGGTTTTGGAGCATGTTCTACTTGCAAATGGAGTTAACATTGTCAAAAAGGGTGGAACAAAAAAACAAGGAAGAGCTTTAAAAAATTCTTTACAGTTTTATAAAAAATTAGCTAAAGCTAGCCCTCCAGGAGAACTTTATTGGAAACAATCAAGAGAACTTTATTTTGCTGGTAAAACTCCAATGATAATATGGTCACCATTTATCATGGATGAATTAGCTGGTTTAAGAGATTCAGCTCCACCAACAATTAATAGTGACCCTACATCACCTGAATTGGCATCTAAAACTGGTTTCATAACTAATTTTAGTGGACCAAATAATGTAAAAGGTGCAGCTTGGGCAGATGTTAGATACTTTGGTATAACTGCGGATGCAGATACTGATGAAGCTAAGCAGTTTATTCTTTATTCTATGGATGAGGGATACACTAGTACTTTATCTATCGCACCAGAAGGTAAATTCCCTGTAAGAAGAGGTAATGCGAGTGATCCAAATGCATTTACAACGGCTTGGAGTAAACTACCTGTTGGAGTTGATAGAAAAGCTCCTTTAACAGATCTATATTCTGCAGATGTAATAAATAATATTGTTGCTGGTTTAGATACTGCTAACAGATGGGGAGTAAAAGAAGGTGAACTATCTAGAGCATCTAAAATTATTAACAATAAGTTTATAAATAGAATCACTAGACAATATATTGACGATCAATTGACGCTAGATGAAGCAGTAGATGAAATTAATACTGTGCTAGCTAGCTTCTAGTAATTTAAAAAATTAAAAAAAGCGGGTAATATTAATTATCCGCTTTTTTTTATGAGTTCAAAACTTGCAAAAATTGAAAAAAGAACAGCTTATCTTTTAATATTACCATCGGTTCTTTTAGTATTTTCTATAATTTTATTTCCAATATTCTCAAATATTTGGATTAGCTTTAAAAACGTAGAACTTAAAGATTTAAGAATTCCTGAGCCAAGAGCAAAAAAATTAGTAAAATCAATTAAAGATAATCCTAATCAAATAAAAATAATTTATAAATTAAGAAATAGTTCTCTTACACAAGAAATTACTAATGTAAAATTTAAAGATAAATATCCTGACAACATTGAACCAATAAGTTTAAATAATAAATGTCAATTTAAATCAAATTTACTTAAGTGTGAGCTAGGTAATTGGCCAAAAAAATATCGAGAAAATTTAGAAATAGTATTTCAAAATACTAATAATCAAGAAATTTCAAAGAAGGAACTAAAATCTTATAAACCTAAACTATCAGGCAAGTCACAAAATATATTACTAACTTATGAATTTACTTTAAATAATTTTAAAAAAGTAATCAAAGATAAATCTTTTATAGATCTATTATCAACAACTTTTTATTACACTTTTTTTGGAACCATAGGTGCAATAGTTTTTGGAATTTTGGCTGCACAAATGGTAAATCAAAAATTTTTTGGAAGAACATTTATGAGAAGTGTTCTTTTATTTCCTTATGTTGCGCCAGTTGTTGCTCTTGCTTATACCTGGGAACTTTTACTTGATCCAACAAGTGGAACTTTGAATAATTTGTTAATTAACTATCAAATTATTGATGGACCAATAAATTTGCTAGGACAAAAATATGTAACTTTAAACATACTTGGTTTTGATTTTAAATTGAGGCTAGCATTAACAACTGTAATTATTTTTGAAATTTGGAGATATTTTCCTCTAGCATTTTTATTTATTCTTGCTCGTCTTCAAGCAGTTCCAAAAGAGTTGTATGAAGCAGCTGATGTTGACGGTGCAAATCCTATCCAAAAATTTCTTAATATTACTTTACCCCAAATATTAGCAGTGATTTCAATTTTATTTATGATTAGATTTATTTGGAATTTTAATAAATTTGAAGACATCTTTTTACTGACTGGCGGGGCATCAGGTACAAGAACATTGCCAATCAATGTATATCAACAAGGTTTTTCAATCGGGGATATCGGTATGGGTTCTGCAGTTTCTATTGTGATTGTAGTGTTTCTTTTAATTTTTATGTTTATCTATTTTAAACTTTTAGGAAAAAGAGCTGATGAAAATTAAAAATATATTTACTTATTGCTTTATCTCGTCTTTGTTTTTGTTTTCATTAATTTGTATTTGGAAAATCTTGGTTACATTGCAAGGAATTGAATTAACAAATTTTAATTTTAATAAATTATTTACTTTTGGAATAGTTCTTTGTGTAATGAATCTTTTTATTGGAAAAAAATTTAATTTAAATATTAAACTAATTATACTAGCACTTTTATTTTCTATCTTTGATTATTTTATTTCTATAAATTTACCTATTTGGTACAGTTTTGGTATATTCTTAATCTCACTGTTTTTCTTTAATACAATAAAAAACTACGACAAAAACTTTTTGTCAAAAAATCACTCGTCTCAAAAATTATTCTTTAACTTTTTAACACTTTTTGGGATCACACTGTTCTCTTTTGTAATTCTTTTCCCTTTTTACATGATGTTAGTTACAAGCTTTAAAACTCAAGCATTATTATTATTAAACCCATTAGACTTTAGTATTAACTTCGCACAAGGTTTGCCAGAATTATTCAAGTCTTATTTTGTAGTATTTAAAGATTACAATTTCGGAAGATATATGCTAACGAGCACAATTGTCTCTTTAGGCACAGTCATTATAACCTTAATTTTTGCAATACCAGCAGCTTACGCAGTTGCTAGACTTAATTTTTTTGGGAAAAATTTTTTATCAACATCCATATTGATAATTTATTTATTTCCAGCGATAGTTTTAGTGATACCTTTGTACACAATTTTTAGTCAATTTGGTTTAAGAAATTCTATTGAAGGTTTGTTAATAGTTTATACAGCAACGACTTTACCTGTAGCAATTTATATGTTGCAAGGTTACTTTAAAAGTATTCCAAAAGAATTAGAAGAAGCAGGTATAATAGATGGTCAAAATTGGCTTGGTATAATTTTTAAAATTATACTTCCGCTAAGTTTACCTGCAATATCATCAGTAGCTTTGTATGTATTTATGATAGCTTGGAATGAATTTTTATTTTCATTAATGTTTTTAGACCGCCCAAATACGTTCACATTATCAAGAGCTATTCAGTTTTTAAATGTTGGAGCTGAAACACCTAGACAATATTTGATGGCAGGGTCTGTAGTAGTAACTTTGCCTATTTTAATAATTTTTGTTTATTTTGAAAAATATTTAGTAAGTGGTCTTACCGCAGGAAGTGTTAAAGGATAATGCAAAATAAAGTAGAAGAGGCAAAAAAAATATTATTAGCTAACAGAAAAGATGGTTACACACTTCCTACTAATAACAAATTATATCCTGCTCAATGGAATTGGGACTCAGCCTTTATTGCACTTGGTTATTCATACTTTAATTTAGATTTTTCAATTATAGAAATTGAAACTTTGCTTAATGGTCAGTGGGACGATGGAATGGTACCTCACATTCTTTTCCATGAAAAAGATACGTCTTATTTTCCAAATCATACGACTTGGAAATGCGGAAAAAATATTCCATCATCTGGTATTACTCAGCCACCAGTTTTAGCCAGTATTTTGAGGAAAATAGTTGAAAAAAATCAACTTAGTAAAGAACAACATTCAAGAATTGAAAAAATAATAACAAAAATTAAAAATTATCATGATTGGTTCATAAAATTCAGAGATCCTAATAAAACCGGTCTTGTATCCATATTACATCCTTGGGAGAGCGGGTATGATAATTCACCAATTTGGGACCAACCAATGAGCAATATAAAAGTAGATAAAGACCTTAATTATAAAAGAAGAGATCTTGAAGTTTCAAACTCTGATGAGAGACCTTTAAAAACTGATTATGACAGATATGTAACTTTAAGAGATCAATTTAGGGATGTTCATTACGATCCACATAAATTGTATGAGATCTCTGATTTTAATGTAGTAGATGTTGGATTTAATGCTTTATTTTTGAGAGCAAATAAAGATCTGCTTGGCTTAGCTAAAAATTTTAGTTTAAATTTTGATGATTTAAACAATTTCGTATCTAAAACTGAAAATGAAATATTAAAATTATATGATAATAATATTAATGATTTTATCTCAAAAGATTTAAAAACTAACTTGAATATCTTTATTCCATCGATAACAAATTATTTTACTCTCTTTGCAAATTTACAAGATGATGAATTAAATAAAAAAATTGTTAAGAATTTAAAAAATCACAATATTAATGACGATTACTATTTTTCAACAATAAAACCAAATCATCCTACATTTGAAGAAAAAAGATATTGGAGAGGTCCAATATGGATAAATTGTAATTGGTTAATTTATCAAGGACTTATTAAAAAAGAGCCAGAATATGCAAATGAAATCAAAAAAAAAACCTTAGAATTAATTGAAGAAAAAGGTTTTCATGAATATTACAGTTATAAAGACGGATCAGTTATGGGCGCAAATAATTTCTCATGGAGCGCAGCTTTATATTTAGACTTAGTTTTTGAAAATTAGTTTAAATTTTTAGTTTTTATTTAGAAATGTTTCAGAGGAATCGTCCATTGCTTTTGCCCAAGCTGTATGATGAATTGGAGCGACAGATCCAGTCACTGGAGATGAAAAAGATTTATTCCTATAGGTTGATATATCTTCAACTTTATGATGCTCCCATTCTTTAAAATGTTTTCTGATTAGTTCAAAATCTATTTTTGGGTAATCTGACATCTCATGTAATTCTTTTGTGTATTCAGTTTGAAAATCAATCATCTGATCAGGATTTTCTAGTTTTTCTTCTAAAGAAACCCATTTGTTAATATCTTTTTCAATATCCTCACCACTTGGCATATTTATTTTACCCATTATAACATCTCTTGCGTACCAAGCTTGGCAATCAAACATATTAAATGTGTGAAACTGGTCTTGCATTCCTAGATACAAAAGTTTGTGATTATCTTGCCAAACAATACCTTTGTATAATTTTGGGGGATAGAGTCTATTTTTTGTTTTAAGTTTTAAATTTTCTTCCAAGAAAGGAAAATGATGTAAGTAACCAGTACATAGTATTATTACATCTGCATCCTGTTCGGTGCCATCTTTAAAAATTGCTTTTTTTCCCTCTAATCTATCTAAATAGAACACTTCCTTCATTCCTTCAGGCCATTTAAAACCCATAGGATTATGCCTGTAGCCAATTGTTACACTTTTTGCTCCATATTTATTGCATTGAAGTGCAATATCTTCTGCAGAATAACTACTTCCTAAAACTATAATATTTTTTCCTCTAAATTCTTCCGCATCTCTAAAGTCATGCGAATGCATTATTCTTCCAGGAAATGAACTCATACCTTTATATTCAGGTATAAAAGGAACTGAAAAATGACCAGTTGACACTACAACGTAATCAAAATGATCAGTTAAAATTTTATCATTTTCTTTATCTTGATAGCTAACTTCAAATTTATCTGATTTAAAAACTGTATTAACTACTCTTGTATTAAATTTAATTTTATTTCTTAAATTTCCTTTACTTACTCTACTTGTGATATAATCATAAATTACTTCTCTAGGTGGGAAAGAAGGAATTGGCTTTCCAAAATGTTCATCAAAAGAATAATCTGCGAATTCAAGACACTCTTTAGGTCCATTTGACCAAAGATACCTATACATACTATTATGAACTGGATCTCCATATTGGTCAGATCCCGTTCTCCAGCTATAATTCCAAAGACCTCCCCAATCACTTTGTTTTTCAAAGCAAACTATTTCAGGGATCTTGTCTCCCTTTTTATCAGCATGTTCAAAAGCTCTCAGTATTGATAACCCGCAAGGTCCAGCACCGATAATAGCGACTTTAGTCATGATAATTTTTCCTCTACAATTAAAATTATAAATATATTGTACTAAGAAAAATAGAAAAATTAAATATTATTTTAATATGAAAACTAATTGGAATTATCCTACTACAATTTGGGTTGGAGAGAATAGAATTCAAGATTTAAGCATAGCCTGTAAAAATTTGAAAATTAATAAACCATTATTTGTCACTGATAAGGATTTAATTAATCTAAAAATGGTTCAAGATATAATTAAAGATTTAAAAAAAACCCATAATCATCTTCAAGTTTTTTCAAATTTTTCAGGTAATCCTGTAGGAGAGAATGTGGAAGAGGGGGTAGGTGAGTTTAAGAAATTAGGTTGTGATGGAGTTATTGCATTTGGTGGTGGCAGCGGTCTTGATGTAGGTAAAGCTATTGCTTTTATGTCAGGACAGTCTAGACCAATATGGGATTTTGAAGATATAGGTGATTATTGGAAAAGAGCAGATGAAACTAAAATTGCACCTATCATTGCTGTACCCACTACAGCAGGGACAGGATCAGAAACTGGAAGAGCATCAGCTATAATCAATAAACAAACAGGCATAAAAAAAATTATTTTCCACCCGAAATTTTTACCTTCAATTGTAATTTTAGATCCTAATTTAACTTTAGATCTTTCTCCAAGATTGACTGCAGCCACAGGTATGGATGCTTTGGCACACAATTTAGAAGCTTTTTGTGCGCCTGGATTCCACCCGATGGCTGATGGAATTGCGGTTGAGGGAATGAAGTTAATTAAAAACTCATTAATTAAAGCAGTTAAGAACGGTAAAGATTTAAATGCTAGAGCAGAATTATTAGCTTCAGCTAGTATGGGTTCTACCGCTTTTCAAAAAGGGCTTGGTGCTATTCATTCTTTAAGCCACCCTATTAACGCGCAATTTAATGTTCACCACGGTTTATCAAATGCAATCTTTATGCCTTATGTATTAACTTTTAACAAAGAAATGATTAAAAAAAGAATAATTTCTATATGTGATTATCTCGAACTCGATAAAAGTTTTGATAGTTTTTTACACTGGATTTTAGAATTAAGAAAAGAATTAAATATACCACATAAATTATCAGAAATTGTTGATGTAAATAAAATAAATTTAGAGCAGTTATCAGTTATGGCATTAGAAGATCCTTCAACTTCTACCAATCCAAGGAAAATGAGTAAGGATGACATGAAAGCACTTTATGAACACAGTATTTCAGGTAAATTATTTTAATGAAAAGAATCCTGATAGTTGAAGGTAACCTTAGAGAAGAAAATCAAAGCTTTACTGATGGCGGAATTAAAACTCATACTGAAAGTTTAAAAGACAGTATTAGTTATTTTACAGATCAATTAGATATTGATGTTGTTAATCCTTCATCAGATGAAAATATTAATGAAGTAGCTAAAGATTTAACTAAATATCATGGAATGATATGGGGTGGTAGTAGTTTAAATATTTACAATGATACTCCAGAAATAAGAAGACAAATAAACTTTATGAGGGAATGTCAAAAGAATATAAAAAATATATTCGCAATATGTTGGGGAATGCAAGTTGCTGTGACCGTTGCTGGTGGTGAAGTAAAGAAATGCCCTAATGGCGCTCACAGGGGAATAGCTCACGACATAGAAATAAACGAAAATGGTCTTAAACATCCGCTTTATAAAAATAAAAATAAAAAATTTAATACCCCTGCATTTAATTTTGATGAAGTTGTAAAATTACCTGAGGGCTCTACATTACTTTCATCAAATCCAATAAATAAAGTCATGGGTATAAATTTTAATGTTGGTTCAACGAATGTATGGGGAATACAATATCACCCAGAAATAACTTATGCCAAAATGATAAGCTTAATTCATTTTAGGAGAGATCGACTTTTAGAAAAAAAAGCATTTATTGACCAAATGGAAATAGACTCTCACGTAAAAATTATAGAAGATGAAAATAAAATTTCAAATAAAGATGCAAGGATGAGAGAATTAGAAAATTGGTTAAATATTTTAAATTAGAACAAGCCTTCTATTTCACCTTTTTCATTAAGCTTAATAGAGTCTGCTGCAGGAACTCGAGGAAGTCCAGGCATTGTCATGATGGCTCCGCATATAACAACAATAAATTCTGCACCTGAAGATAATCTTACTTCTCTAATTGGTAATGAATGGCCTGTTGGAGCACCTTTTGCGTTTGGATCAGTAGAAAAACTATATTGTGTTTTTGCTACGCATATCGGTAAATTTCCATAACCCGCTTCTTCAAAAGATTTTAATTGATCTTTTATTTTACTATCAGCAACAACTTCGTTTGCTCGATAAATTTCTTTTGCAACAGTCTCAACTTTTTTCAACAAAGGTGTTTTTTCATCATATAAAAATTTAAAATTTGCTTGTTTTTGATCAATTAAATCTACAACATGTGAAGCAAGTTCTTTTGTCCCTTCGCCACCATTTGACCAATGAGTGCATAAAGTAGCTTTTACTCCCATATTATCACAAGCATTTATTAACTCTTTTACCTCATTATCTGTATCAGCAACAAAATGATTAACAGCAACCGCTACCGGTAAACCAAATTTTTTTACGTTTTCAATATGTCTTTCTAAATTTACTAAACCTTTTTTTAACGCTTCTACATTTTCATTTTTTAAATCATCTTTAGCTACACCGCCGTGCATTTTTAATGCTCTGATTGTTGCAACAATAACTACACACTCAGGTTTTAAATTTGATTTTCTACATTTAATATCTAAAAATTTTTCTGCTCCTAGGTCTGCTCCAAATCCAGCTTCAGTTACAACATAATCAGCTAGTTTTAAACCTGCTTTGGTTGCTATTACAGAGTTACAACCGTGCGCAATGTTTGCAAAAGGACCACCATGAATAATTGCTGGATTATTTTCTAACGTTTGAGTTACGTTAGGCCTGATTGCTTCTTTTAACAAAACAGTCATTGGTCCGTGGGCATTTAAGTCTTTTGCAAAAATAGGCTTTCTATCTCTAGTATAAGCAACAGTAATATTACCGATTCTCTTTTCCAAATCTTCAAGATCATTTGCTAAACAAAAAATAGCCATTATCTCAGATGCTACTGTAATATCAAAACCATCTTCTCTTGGAAAACCATTAGCAACTCCTCCTAAATTAATATTGATAGATCTTAAAGATCTATCATTCATATCCATTACTCTTCTCCAGACTACTCTTCTTACATCTATGTTTAATTTATTTCCCCAATAAATATGATTATCAATCAACGCCGACAATAAATTGTGAGCAGATGTAATTGCATGGAAGTCTCCAGTAAAATGTAAATTGATTTGTTCCATTGGAACAACTTGAGCATATCCTCCACCTGCTGCTCCACCTTTCATTCCAAACGAAGGACCTAAACTAGGTTCACGTAAACACACTATAGAATTTTTACCAATTTTATTTAATCCATCATTTAAACCAACTGACGTAGTGGTTTTTCCCTCACCTGCAGGAGTTGGTGTAATAGCAGTAACTAAAATTAATTTTCCATTTTGTTTATCTTTTAAACTATCCAAATATTCTAAATTTATTTTAGCAATATGACGTCCCATAGGGCTAAAAGCACTTGGTTCGTCTGGAACATTAATTTTACCCAAAATCTCATTTATGGGTTTCATTTTTGCTTCTCGTGCAATTTGGATATCTGATTTTGACATAAATCTAATTACTTATTAATGAGCAGAATTACTATCCTTTTTTGTCACGTATTTAAACATCTAAAAAATATATATAAAAAAAATTAGCAAAAACTTATATTTAATTTTATAAAACTTACGGATGCAGAAATATTCAGTATTTAGTCTAATCAAAAACGCTTTCTCCAATCACCAAAATTGGGAAGTTGCTTGGAAAGATCCAACTCCAAAAAGTGAATATGATGTAGTCATCATTGGAGGCGGAGGACACGGTCTTGCTACTGCATATTATTTAGCAAAAGAACATAATATTAGAAATGTAGCTATCATTGAGAAAGGCTGGATTGGTGGTGGAAATGTTGGTCGAAATACAACGATCATAAGATCAAATTTTATGTACGATGCTAATGCAAGATTTAATGAATTTGGAATGGATTTATGGAGAAACTTAAGTCAAGAACTGAACTTTAATGTGATGTTTTCTCCAAGAGGAATAATAAACTTAGCCCACTCAGATGCTCAAATGAACGCATATGCTCGTAGAGGAAACTCTATGAGATTAAATGGAATAGATGCAAAATTATTGGATAGAGACGAAGTTAAAAAATTAATTCCAATGGCTGACTTTAGCGATGAAGTACGTTTCCCAATTTTTGGAGGCTTAATGCAACCAAGCGCTGGTACCGCAAGACATGATGCTGTTGCTTGGGGTTATGCACGTCAAGCAGATGATATGGGAGTAGATATAATACAGCATTGTGAGGTCACTGGTTTTGATGTTGTTAATGGAAAGATAAAAGGAATTAGAACTTCAAGAGGAGATATTAAAGCAAAAAAAGTTGGATTATGTGTTGCAGGCAGCACAAATATATTAGCTGAAAAATTAAATATGACACTGCCAATAGAAACTCATGTACTGCAAGCTTGTGTTTCAGAACCTGTAAAACCATTATTAGACGGAGTAGTAACTTTTGGTGCAGGCCACTTTTATATAAGTCAATCAGATAAAGGTGAGATGGTAATGGGTGGTGATCTAGATGGATACAACAGTTATGCTCAAAGAGGTAACTTACCAACTATACAACATGTATTGACAGGTGGCTTAGCTTTGTTTCCATTTTTAAGTAGATTAAAAATGTTAAGGACATGGGGAGGGATCATGGATATGTCTATGGATGGTTCCCCAATAATTGATAAAACTCATATTGAAGGTTTATATTTAAATTGCGGATGGTGTTATGGAGGTTTTAAATCAACTCCTGTCTCAGGTTGGACATTTGCTCATACAATTGCGCAAGATCAAGTTCATGAATTAAATTCAGAATTAAGATTAAATAGATTTTCTACAGGCCATCTTTTAGATGAAAAAGGTTTAGGAACTAAAACCTGGATTGGTTAAAAAATGTTATACATCAAATGTCCTTATTGCGGTTTAAGAGCACAAAAAGAATTTTCATATGGAGGTGATGCAACTGTAAAAAGACCTAATATAAATGAAGAAGTATCAAGCGAGGATTGGGATAATTTTGTTTATATGAGAAAAAGTCCAAGAGGGAAACATACAGAGTTATGGCAACATATAGCTGGATGTAGACAATGGATTAAGGTGCAAAGAGACACCGCTACACATGAAATTTTCCAAACAGCAAAAGTCACAGAAGAAATAAGATGAGCCAACGATTTAGATTAAATAAAGAGGGATTAATTAATCGAAACAAAAAAATATCTTTTACTTTTAATGGTAAAAAATTATTTGGATATGAAGGTGATACAATTGCATCCGCTTTAATAGCAAATGGAATACACCTAGTTGGTAGAAGTTTTAAATATCATAGACCGAGAGGTTTTTTTGGTGCAGGAGTAGAGGAGCCAAATGCAAAACTTCAAGTAGAATTCAATGGTCATTCAGAGCCAAATGTTAACGCAACAGAAATGGAACTCGTTGAAGGTTTATCTGCAACAAGCCAAAACTGTTGGCCATCAGTAAATTTTGATGTTGGTGCAATTAACAATTTCTTAAAAATGTTTTTCCCTGCTGGGTTTTATTACAAAACATTTATGTGGCCTAAAAGTTTCTGGTATAAAATTTACGAACCTTTCATAAGAAAAGCTGCAGGTTTAGGGGTTGCTTCGATAGAAAAAGATAAAGAAAGATACGAACATAAATTTGAGTATTGCGATTTGTTGGTTACTGGATCTGGACCCTCTGGATTAGCAAGTGCTTATGCTGCTGCAAAAAATGGAGCAAAAGTAATTTTAGCTGAGGATAAACCAAGATTTGGAGGAACACTTTTAACTGATGACGTAAGCATCGATAATTTATCAGGAAAAGATTGGGCAGAAAAAATAATTAGTGAATTAAAATCTATGCCTAATGTAACTGTAAAAAATAGATCTCAAGTTTTTGGTTACTATGATCATAACATGCTAGTTATGTTTGAAAGAGTTAGTGATCATTTAGAGAAAAAATCAAAGTTCATTCCAAGACAAAGACTTTGGTATATTAGAGCCAAAGAAACAATTTTATCAACGGGTTCAATTGAAAGACCAATTGTATTTGGCAACAATGATACTCCAGGAATTTTTTTATCAGCAGCTGCAAAAGAATATATGAAAGTCTACGGAGTTTTAGTAGGAAAGAAACCTTTAATATTTACTAATAACGATAGCGCATATGAAACAGCATTAGAGTTCAAAAAAAATAATGTTGAACCAATTATATTAGATACAAGAGAAGAACATTCTTCAGAATTAATCGATGAAGCTAAATCAAAAGGAATTGATATAAGATTTTCTCACGGTGTTATTGTTGCTAATGGGTACAAGAAAGTTAAATCTGCAAAAATTGGTAAACTAAATAAAGATAAAAATTCTTTTGAAAAAATAGAAACTGTAGATTGTGATTGTATTTGTGTGTCTGGATTCTGGACACCATCTGTACATTTAGCATCACAATCAGGAAATAAACTTAAGTACGAAGAAAAAATTGATGCATTTGTCCCTGATAAGAAAAAACAACATGAGACCTCAGTTGGCGCAGCAAATGGATCCTTTACTTTAGAAGAAAGTTTAAAAAATGGTTTTGAAAATGGTTCAAATCTTTCTGCTAAAATTACAGATACTAAAACAGAAATTGCAATTCCAAATGTAAATGAAAAAAAATATGGTGCTCATGATAAATTTTGGTGTATGCCATTACCTAAAAATGAAAATCCAAAAAGATTTGTTGATTTTCAAAATGATGTATCTGTTTCTGATATAGAAATCGCACTAAGAGAAGGTTACAGATCAATAGAGCACGTCAAAAGATACACAACTCTTGGAATGGCAACAGATCAAGGCCGTACAAGTAATTTAAATGGTCTTCAGTTGGTATCTAATATAGAAAATAAAATAGTTCCTGAAGTGGGACACACAACATTTAGACCACCTTTCACACCAATTACAATTGGGACAATAGTTGGTCGTGAAGTAGGTATGGAATATATGCCGACTAGAAAAACTCCAATGCATGAATGGCATGAGAAAAATAATGCTGTTTTTGTCGATGCAGGTGCCTGGAAGAGACCTCGATATTACAAACAAGGAAATGAAACTTTATTTGAAGCTTCAAAGAGAGAGGCAAAGAATGTTAGAGAGAACGTTGGTATCTGTGATGTAACAACATTAGGAAAAATTGATATCAAAGGTCCAGACGCAGCAGAATTTTTAAATAGAGTTTATACAAATGCTTGGATGAAATTACCTGTGGGAAAAGCAAGATATGGATTAATGCTTAGAGAAGATGGAATTGTCATGGACGATGGAACAACAACAAGAATTTCAGAAAATCATTATCATATGACAACAACAACTGCACAAGCTGCAAATGTTTTGTCTCACTTAGAATATTATCTTCAAATTGTTTGGCCAGAATTAAATGTAAATGTTGTCTCTACAACTGAGCAATGGGCAGGGGCTGCAATTGCTGGACCTAAATCTAGAGACATGTTATCAAAATTATATCCAGACTTAGATGTTTCAAATGATGCATTGCCTTTTATGGGTTATAAAGAAGCAGAATTTTTTGGTGTTCCATCAAGAATTTTTAGAATTTCATTTTCTGGTGAGCTTGCATATGAGATTAATGTCAAATCAGATCATGGCATGTTCATGTGGGAGAAAATGATGGAAGTAGGAAAAGAATTTGGAAATCAGCCTTACGGAACTGAAGCTTTATCAACATTAAGAATAGAAATGGGACACGTTGCAGGACCAGAATTAGATGGCCGAACAATCCCATCAGATGTTTCATTAAATGGATTAGTTTCAAAGAAAAAAGATTTTATTGGCAAAAATTCTTTAGGAAGAGAAGCATTTAACGTTGAAAGCAGACAAAAAATTGTTGGACTTATCCCAATTGATAGAAAGTCTAGTATTCCTGAAGGATCTCATATCGTCCAAGATCAGAATGCAAAATTACCTAATCCTAAACTTGGTCACGTTTCTTCTTCTTGTTGGAGTGTAGAAAATAATAATCCATTTTCTCTAGCAATTATGAAAGATGGAAAAAACATGATAGGTAAAAAGTTTTTTGCAGTATCACCATTAAAAAATAAATCAATTGAGGTAGAAGTTATATCTTCACACTACGTTGACCCAGAGGGAAAAAGAGTTAGATCATGAAAAATGCTTCTGCACTAGAAAATATTCATAAACATGGATTGTTTGGAAATCACGATAGTAAAGATGAGCTAATAAATATTAGAGAAATCAAAGATATTTTGATTTATCAGATTGTTAAATATAAAAAATCTTCAATTAGTATTGATAAAATAAAAATAGATAATTTAAATTTACCCCAGACTCTTTTGGTATCTTCAAATCCTAATACAAGAATTTTATGGATGGGACCTGATAATTGGTTAGTCGTTTCAAAGAATAAAGAAATAGAAAAATCTATTTTAGAAAACCTAAGTCATGATGATTTTGCATTAACTGATCTATCTCATTCAAGAACAATACTTGAATTAGAAGGTTCTTTGGTAGATGAAGTATTGAAAAAAGGTTGTCCATTAAATTTAGATGGCCTTGATGAAGGGAAATGTTCTAATTCTGCTTTTCATGCAATTACAATAACTATTGATTTTATTAGTTCAAATCCAAGAAAAGTAAGAATATTCGCTTTAAGAAGTTTTGGTGAAACTCTTTATCATTCAATAACTGATGCTTGTTTAGAATTTGGCTATAAAGCTGAATAAAAATTATTCTGAAGTTTTAAATTTAGTTTTTTGAATTATAACCACAAACACAATTGGAATTATTAAAGTTACAAGCGTTACTGTTATCAACAAAATACCTAGATCTGAATAATCGGCAGTGGTAAGAATAGTGTTTGTTACCTTATCCTTTACCTCTCTAGTAATAACATAAATTTCATTTAAATATTTAGTTCCTAAAGCACTTGCTGATAAAGCAAGATTTGTAAAAGATGCGAATACTGCAAAGAAAGTTGCTTTTAAGTGCGACGGAGCATTTTTAGCAATCCATGCAAGTAAAGGTATCATTGAGACTTGTCCCAAAGGCGACTCGAGTGCAGTATTTAATATTGCAATAAACTTGGCATCAACAACTCCATTAGTAATAGATGATGTCCAATTGTGAAATCCATAATACATTCCTACACTTGGTAAAAATAAAATTGCACCTGCAATAGATAAAATCACTATTATTCTAGCTATTGAGTTGTTTGCCATAAATGGTCTTAATAAAATAATACCAACAAGCGTTAAAACAGAGGCTATAAGAGATAATACAGAAAAAAATTGTTCATTGAATTCAAGTACATCAATTTCAAACCAAGACAAACCTGGACCAGGTCCTGGCATTGCTCTAAAAATAAAAATTATTATTGCCGTTCCTACAACAGTAAGTCTTAAATCTTGAGGAAGTTCTTTAACTAATTTATTCATTAAAAATAGAATAATTGCCATTGAACCCACAAAAACAATTTCTTGAGCAAAAGGCACTTTGAATGAACCAATACCTAAAGTGAAGATAACAAAAACCAAGCTTCCACCTAATATCCACCAGTTAACTTCAGTTTTTTCTGAAGGAGCATAATCTTGGTCACCCTCTAAACCTTGTTCAATAAGCTTTCTTTTCTTTTGATTTTTTAGATATGAAGCAAGAAATATTCCTAGTACAGATACAATTGGAATAATTAAAGCATATATATAAATTGAACCGTATAAACTTATTTTATCTGCTTGTTCAAGTTCGTCTACTCCTTTAAAAAGAATTACATTAGCTAAAGCAACTAAAACAGTTCCACCAATTATTGCAAATCTTCCAAGAGTTTGCATTGTTGTATGCATAAGTTTGATTTCATCTCTTGAAAATTTATTTCCGCTGTCATCAACTAAAGGAACTGCTTCTACAGTCATAGCATCAGCTACAACATCTTGCACAACATAACCAATCGGAGCAAGTAAAACACTGATCACAAACCATGTTTCTACTGAAAGAATTGATGACATCCATTCAGTATGAATTATTAAACCGTACATTATAATTAAACTTAATGATATTAAGGATGCTCCTACAAAAACCATGTAATTTTTTTTATTCCAGATTAGATCAACAAGGTGACCTAAAGGCATCTTCAATGCCCATGGAATTCCAGCCCAAAAACCCAGTCCAGCAAGAAAAGCAGCAGATAAGTTTAGATAGTCTTTAACAAAAAAAGTTCCAACAATACCTGTTAGTCCTGAAATACCAGCAGCAAGATAAATCATCAATGGTGGTAGATAGGTCCACTTAAACTGTCTTCCTAAATCTATTAAAGTACTATCTATAAATCTCAAAATTTTATTACTCATAAATTATTCTGTTAAATTTAATAAAATTAATCCATTTTGTTTAGTTTCTTTACACCAAAGTTCATAACTTTCACAAACTCTCCACAAATGATCAAATGCTCTTTGAGATAACTCCAACGGAAAGTGACTTTTTGCATAATATAATTTTGGGATTTTCATTAATTGTTTAATCATAGTATCTTTTTGTATTTGTAAAAGTCTTATAGTTTCTTGATTAATCTTTTTTTTTGTAGATTTATCTACGTAGTCATTGCTCTCAAGTTCTTTAAACCACTTATCATGAAAATTTCCTGAACTAATTTCATTATAATCATCTGATGCAATAAATATTTCAAAAGCTTGAATATTAGTTAAATTAGGGTTCTTAATTTTGATTTCATATATCTTTTGATAAATGATTTCGGCAACATATAATACAAATGGTCTCGATTTATCAGTTTCCAAACTAAACTCCTCAAATATCTACTGAATAATAACATGAATTAGGATCATCTTTATAGTGCGCAAAAGGCCCACACTCTTTGAAACCAAAACTTTTAAAAAGTTTTCTAGCAGGTGCAAAAAAATCACCTGCTCCAGTTTCGACACTTAATTTAGTGATTCCTATTTGTTTAGATTTTTCAATAAGATGTGAAATTATTTTTCCACCATATTTTTTATTTCTAAACTTATCTGAAACTCTTATAGATTTAAATTCTCCATGCGTTTCATCAAATAATTTTAAAGCTCCACAACCTATTAATTCATTATTTTCCCACAAACTCCAGAATTTTATACTTGGATCCTTTAATCCAGGTATATCTAATACATGCGAACTCCCCTCAGGAGAAACAGATCTCAATTCAATAAAATGCTTAGTTAGCAACTCATTTACTTGCGGATCATCAAAATTATTTTCTATTGATTTCATAGTTTTGAAAAACATATAATCTAAATTTAGATTAAACCAAGAAAATTAAATATGTGTGGAAGATACGTAATAACGAGCCCCGTTACAAAAACAAAAAAACTTGTTAAGTCAGCTATACAAGTTGAAGATAATGAAAATTATAATGCACATCCATTTCAAAAATTACCTGTAATTAAAAAATACAATAATGGAAATACTCTAGAAAATTTAAAGTGGGGAGTAGTACCTAGTTGGGCTAAGCAAAAAGATTTTAAACCTTTAATAAATGCAAGACTAGAAACTATAGATGAAAAAGTGTCTTTCAAAAAATTAATTCGACTACATAGATGTGTAGCTGTAGCAGATGGTTTTTATGAGTGGAAAAGAGAAAAGGAAAATAAAACACCTTATTATTTTTTAAGAGAGGATAAAAAGCTTATGTATTTAGCGGCTATTTATGACAATGATCAATTTTGTTTAATAACCGAGGATGCAGATGAAAATATTAAAGAAATACATCATAGACAGCCTGTTATAATTAATGAAAATGATGTTAATAGATATTTAAATCTTGAATTAACAGGATCGAGTTTTCTGAAAGAGTGTAAAAAAACAAAATTAAATTTTCATGAAGTTTCAAAGGAAGTTAATAAACCTACAAACAATAATATTTCTTTGATACAAACAATTTCTTAAAACTATTTTTCTATAATTGTTAAATGTCCCATTTTCCTTTTAGCTTTAACTTCTTTTTTTAAATAATCATAAAAAAATTCATTTTCTTTAAATTTTTTATTTTTATATTCTAATATATCTTCACCAATCAAATTAAGCATTTTTGCATTATAAATTTTTTTTGTTTCTAATTTTTCAAGTCCACATACAGCTCTTATATGATTTTCAAATTGGCTAATGTTGTGTGAATTTATAGTTAGGTGTCCAGAATTATGTACTCTTGGTGCAACTTCATTAGCATATAAATTATTATTTTTATCTATAAAGAATTCAACGCACATTGTACCAATATAATCAAGCTCTTCAGCCACTGTTTTTGCCCAGTCCAATGCTTTATTTTTAATTTCATCACTTATATCAGCGGGAATTTTGGAGTGTTTTAAAATCTGGTCTTCATGATAATTTTCAATTGGATCATAAATTTCATATTTTTGATGACCAAATCTTGTAACCACTACTGAAATTTCTTTTTTTAAATTTACTATCTTTTCTAAGATGTAGCCTTTTGAAAAATCAAAATCTTCATTTAAATCATTTGCATTATTTATTTTATATTGGCCTTTTCCATCATAGCCAAGTGTACAAGTTTTCAATAAACCAGGCATTAATCTATCGTTTATTTTTATATCATCTAAATCGTTTATACTTACAAACTGTGTAGTAGTTATATTGTTTTTATTTAAAAACTCTTTTTCAGTCATTCTATTTTGAATTAATTTATTTATTTCGGGGCTTGGTAATACAGATTTGGTTTCATTAATTTTTTTCAATATATCATACGGGATATTTTCAAACTCATAAGTAACAAGATCGACTTTTTCTAAAAAGTTATTGATGATATTTATGTCTTTGTAATCTCCATAAATAAATTCATCTGCAAAATTAATTGCGGGTGCATCTTTATCATCTGATAAAATAACCGTTTTAATATTAAGTTTTTTTGCAGCAGATGCTAATAGACTTCCTAATTGTCCACCACCTATTATTCCTAGATCAGGTTTAGACATTAATTACTTTGGTTTTTTTTTTACTTTTGATGTTTGTTTTTTTCGCCAATTTAAAAGTGTTTTTTTTACATTGTTATCATACGTAGCTATAATTGAAGCAGCATATAAACCAGCATTGATTGCACCATCTTCTCCAATAGCAACTGTACCAACAGGAATTCCTTTTGGCATTTGAGCAATTGATAGTAGGCTATCTAAACCTTTTAACTTTTTACTTTCAATAGGAACACCTATGACTGGAATTCTAGTTATTGCAGCAATCATACCAGGCAAATGTGCTGATCCTCCAGCACCAGCAATAATAATAGAAATATTGTTATTTTCTGCTTTCTTTGCATAGTTATAAAGTCTATCAGGTGTTCTGTGTGCAGAGACGATATTTGTCTCATAATTAACTTTTAAAATCTTAAGAACTTTTTCACAATTCTTCATTGTTTTGTAATCAGACTGACTGCCCATTACAATTGATACTTTATGTGATTTTTTTTTGTATTTCATGAAACCAATATCAATTTACAGATATTTCCCTTAAATTGCAATTTTTAGCTAAGGACAGTTTAAGTTAGTGACAATCATAATAATAATAATAGTGTATACCAAATATGAATTATCGAATTGATAATCTTCAGTATTGTAAATGGTCTAGAGAAATCTTTGAAATAAATAATAAAGCTGGATTAAATGCGGTACACGTAACGTTAGTTTATCATGAAGACTATGATGAATTACAACAAAGAATACAAGAATGGAATAAACATTTTGAAGAAAATAAAGATCTTATATTTCTAGGCAACAACTACAATGATATTACAAAAGCAAAAGAAGAAAACAAAACGGCAATTTTTTTTGGATTTCAAAATTGTTCACCAATTGAAGATGATATAGGTCTTATAGAAAAAGTACACTCACAAGGTTGTCGATTTATGCAATTAACTTATAACAACCAATCATTATTAGCTACTGGATGTTATGAAAAAAATGATAGTGGCGTTACTAATTTTGGAAAAGAGGCTATTAAAGAAATGAATAGAGTAGGTATCGTTGTTGACATGTCTCATTCAGCAGAAAAAAGTACACTTGATGCAATTGAGATTAGTCAAAAACCAATTGCGATCACTCATGCAAATCCAACTTTTTGGTTTGAAGCTAAAAGAAATAAATCTACAGAATTATTAAAAGTTTTGTCTGCAAGTGGAGGAATGTTAGGTTTATCATTGTATGCTCACCATTTAAAAGATGGAACGAATTGTAAATTAGAAAGTTTTTGTGAAATGGTTGCAAGAACAGTTGAAATTATGGGTATTAATAATGTTGGAATAGGATCAGACTTATGTTTAAACCAGCCAGACAGTGTAGTTGAGTGGATGAGAAATGGAACATGGTCAAAATCAAAAAATTTTGGTGAAGGCAGTAAAGATAAACCTGGTTTTCCAAAACAACCAGATTGGTTTTTGGATGCAAGAGGATTTAATAATATAAATGTGGAACTAAAAAATAAAGGTTTTCATGAAGAAGAAATAAATAAGATACTTGGTAATAACTGGTTTAATTTTTATAAAGGAATTAACTAATGCAAGTTCCATTAAGAGATCCTAAAATTGTAATGAAACTTTCTAGGCTTGGGTCGTTTCATCAATCTAAATTATCTTTTCTAAGATCATTTTTAAATGAGTTTAAAGATTGGAAATATAACAGAGATTTGTTTGACTTGAATGATAGGGGATATGGTGTTGTTATTTATTCATTTTCAAAAGAAAAAAAAACATATTCTCTAGTTTGTTTTGCCAATGAGCTTAAAGATGAGGAAAGATCTGATAGAGTAATAGCAACTAAATGGGATGCTGCATTTGCCTTGTATGATGGCATTCCTTCAAAACTTGATATAGATAGACTTTCACAAAATGTCCCTAAACAAGAAGTTGGTAGACTTTCTTATAAAGAACTTACTCTTTCAAGAGCAAATAGGTCAGTTAGAGCATTTAATTATGTAGTTGAGTGTTTATCAAAAGGTATCCAGCCCAATACTAATGAGCTATCTAAAGTTGGATATTTGTACAGAACAACTGCAGTATATGGCTCAGGAAAATTTGGATTAGCAGACAGGTTTAGAATTAAAAATAGAGATGAAATAAATGGTCCATTTAGATTAGAAATGATGTTGGTTTACCTTGTAAGACAATTCACTTTCGATCAAGTCAATCATATAGCAAAACATAAAAATCCTAAAGGCGCTGTAGAATTAGACTTAGATATTTGCAGAAATTTAGGAATTGGAAATTCAACTGGATTAGGAATGGCACCATTTATTGTTAACCACCCTTCATTGTTAAATAATTGGATTCTAGCTAAAGAGAAGGCTTTAAAAAAAATAAGAGAAATAGAAAAAGTATCAGAAGAAGAGTTTAAAATTTTTTACAACTGTTTAACAAAATCTTTAAAAAATGTAACTTCATGGAATACTGACAGTGAATACCAAAAGAAAAAAATAAATAACTTAATTAATGATTTACAAAATTTAATCAATTATTTGAAAGATAATATTGATAAATCAAATTTTTATATATTTGACAAATTATATAACTGGGCAGAGGAAAATTTATCTGAAGAAGGAGTTGAGTATTTGGTATCTATAATGATGGAGCCATATAATAAAATAACTGATCCTTTAATTTCTCAAATGAGTTCAGACGAGGATAAAAGTTTTAATATACCTGTAGATAGAACTATAAATGATCTAAGAGAAATAATTGAGAAAAATTATTCAGATATTTTAAAAATTGATTTTTCAAAAAATGAAAATAATAAAAAATTTTGGTTCATATCAAAAAATAAAGAAGAACCTAGGATTGGAGATCGGTTTGAAGATAATGGTTCAGAACTCGAGCAGCCTACGGCTATTGGTAGAGATATAAAAAAACTTTATGAAACTATTTTTAATTTAAAAAACAGCTTAAAGATTGGTAATTTTCTAGTACAGAACAATGATTTAAGACATATTGTAAGAAGAGTGTTTATAACAGAGAAATATCCATATTCCGAAATTCAAGATAATACCATTGGCTCAAAATTAGTTCCTATTGATATGTTAAGACTTAAACTATCTTTTTTTGGGGCCGTAAAGTTTGATCCAAGATCTGACAAATGGTTAAGGATTTGTATGTTTCAAGGAGCTCCATTACCAAATGAACTAAATTCATTTAATCAATATTGGATATATAACTAAAGTAATTAATGAGAAGTTATAGTGAAATTGACACGATTGTTAAACGTTCAACAAAAGCGAAAGGTTTCTCCTGGGGAGTTGCAGAAGAAATAGGAAAGAACATTAAGCAACTCGAGTTATTTGGTTTACCAGGAATAAAAAACATAAACCATTATTTTAAGATTTTTAATAATGAGAAGTTTGAAAATTGCCAATCTTTTAACAAAAGCAACAGACCTCAAAACTTTTACTGTCCAATTAAACTTGGATTAAGTTTTTTTGATCAATCTATCTCTATCCAAGAACTAAATGACATAGAAATTGAAAAAATGGCTTACCCATTGATATTTTTGCCGTTTGTCAGTAGATCTTCGGAAATAACAGGAAAGAGAATTTTCTTAAAGATAGATCAAAAAGAATTTTTATTAAATTTCAATCAATCAATTTATTCAAATTATTTAAGTAGTGAGGTTGTAGAAAAAGCAGATGTAATTAAAATTCAATTCTTAGAAAATAAGAATAATTTTTCTGAAGAAGATTGGAAAGAATTAACAAAATTATCTGAAAACACATTTGTAGAAGAAACAGATGAGTTAAAACAAAAAACCGCAGGAGCAGGATTAACAGATAATGACTGATAACTTTGAATATAAATCAGAAAATTCAGATAATAATGAATTAAATGATATTTGTGATGAATGTAAAAAAGAAGATGAAACAGTAACTCAAAATTTAATACTCACAGGATATAAACTTTGCAACTCTTGCAGAACATCAAAAACTTTATTTCCGCTTTAAATATTCGTACTAATAGGTAATGAATTAATTTTTGTCATTACGAAAGAAATTGTCAAAAAAGAAATAATTAAAAAAGACAAAAATACAATTCCAAATGCTTTTAAATTTGATTTTAAATTTAAAATATGTCTTGTAGCAATAATTAATGAAGCAAAAATCCAAAATTGAGTAAGAAAAATAATTAAAAGAACAAGTTCTGGTGTAACTGCAAAAAATCTTATCAGGCCTGGAGCGTGTGCGTACCCAACGGCTATAAGAACCCTTTTAAATGGAATTTTTCTATCTTTATCAGGAAAAATTTTAACCCCAATTACAAATATAAAAATTGCCCACACCAGCCATGTTAATAAAGCTGTTAAACCAGATATACCAACTGATGTTTTTACAATCGTATTAGCTGCAATCGCTCCAGCAACCCCATCTAAAATCATAATTAGAATTGCAAAATAAATTCCAGCTTCTCCATAATATCTTGGAGTTCTATAAAGAGTTTTATCAAGCTTTAACGATTTAAAAACAATATCTAAAAACTGAGCAAACATTAATTATCTTTATTTTTTTTTTGCGCTTTATATGAAACGATTAATGGGAATATTATTAGTGCAATAGCGATTATAATGCAAACAACTATGAAAAAGGTTTTCGTCATATTTAGGGGGAATTAAATTCCCCCTAAAAAAATTTTTATCACTTATTAACCACTTCTCTTGTATTTGCGTTGTAAGATTCTGTAAATGGAACATCAACTACAACTGCATCGACCGGTTCTCCAGGTTTATCAGAATATTTTTCTGGTAGGTGGACTTTAAATTTTGATCCAACCTTACCTTTTGGAAAACCATTTGCATTTAGCGTGCCATCAAATGGAACGTATCCCATGGCAATATTTTTCCCTTTTTCTGGGTGATACCAAGGAGAAGTTATAAATCCTACAGGCTCACTGCCGTTTTCTGAAATTAACCAAAAATCTGGAGCATATTCTTCAATAGGTTTTCCTCCTAATTCAAGTCCAACTAATTGAAGTTTGTAAGGTTTATGACCTGCTTTTAAATCAGCTTTCATTTTCTCGAGAGCTTTTTTACCAATATAATCTGCTTTTTTGTTCCATTCACCTTTACCAGATAAAGAAACTTGATATCCAAGATTACATTGAAATGGATTATGCTCATGATCCATATCTTGTCCCCATGAAAGAATTCCAGCTTGTATCCTTCTATGGTGTGCAGGAGCAATTACCATTAAGTTATGTTTTTTACCTGCTTCAAGAACAGCATTCCACATATCTTCGGCATATAAAGTTGCTTCTCTTAAATATATTTCAAATCCAGACTCGCCTGAAAAACCTGTTTGAGAAATTATACAACTTCTTCCACCAACTTTTGCAGAAGCCAATCCATAAAAAGGCATGTTATCAATATCAACTTCACTTCCACAAAGATCTTTCATCAAAGCTTTTGCTTTAGGACCTTGAATTTGTACAGGACAAGCATCTATTTCATTAATTTGAACATTAAACCTTTCATCTGCATTTACTCCTTGCAGATATAATCCTATATCACTATCTGATAAACTAAACCAAAATTCATCTTTAGAAATTCTTAAAAGAATAGGATCATTTAATACTCCTCCATAAGCATTACACAAAATTACATATCTTCCTCTCATTGGAGAAATTTTTGTAGCATCTCTTGTAATTACATAATCAACAAATTTTTCTGCATCTGGTCCTTTAACTTGTATTTGTCTTTCAACTGCAACATTCCACATTGTTACATGGTTTTTAATTGCTTCGTACTCAACCATTGCACCACCATCTTCAGGTTTAACATAACCTCTTGGATGATAAATTCTGTTATAAACAGTTGCTCTCCAACATCCTGCTTTCATAGATAAATGCCAGTATGGAGATTTCCTTACTCTTGTTGATATTAGCATCTCAACTTTAGTAGGTCCGCTTTGTCTCAAATTATATGGTACTTTTCTATCAGACTGATCTACTGATGTTGTATGTCTTAGTTTACTATAGTCAAATTCATTAGACATAGTTATTCTCCTTCAACCACTTGTTAGTTTCCTTCAAGCCGCCGAATGTATAAATGTGGAAATAATCAGTATGCGATTTAACTTTCCCAATTAAATCATTAGGGTCTTTAGGTTTCAACAAATCCAACGCCTTACTAAAATTAGATTTAAGAAAGTTAATGGAATTTTTTGCCCCTACAATATTAGCAAATTTAATTAAGCTAGATATTTTCATTGGCCCAGTTATTCCAACATGAACTGGTATTGTTTGTTTTGATATAAAATCTATAATAGGCTGAGTATCCATTAGCCACTGTGTAACTATATAATCAGCATAAGGCTTTTTATCTATCATAGCTTTTTCTAAATCAGAGTCGGATATATCAGGACTCCCCTCGGGATGTCCAGCAATTCCAATCTTGATACCATCAAAAAACCCTGTCTCTAACATTTGATATGAGCTATCAAATTTTCCGATCGGGTCACGACTTCCACCTATCACCAAGACCTGCTTAACACCCAAATCTTTACATCTAGAAACATAATCTTTTAGCTGATTTTCATCATTTATTGACCTTGCTGGGAAGTGAGGAACTGGATTAAATCCCTCTTTAACTAACTCTCCAGATTGTTGAGCGGTCTCTTTATAATCACCTCCAGGTAGCATTGTAACATAAACATCTTTCACCTTAGGCAACGTACTTAAATCAGTTTTAGGACCTATTTCTAAAGAAAAATTCATAACTAAATTCTTAATTATTTTATATTCCGTGTCTATAAAAATATTAAACAGCTGAACACATTGTAACCTATTGTCATGATCTGAAAATTTAATTAAATTTAGTCATGGAAAATAAATTATCTCAAATTACAGAATTATTCTCTAAAACAAGACAACAAACTCTATCCCTGTGCGAGAACTTAGAGGCTGAGGATATGGTCATACAGCCCAGCAAAAATGTTAGTCCTCTTAAGTGGCATCTTGGTCACACTACATGGTTTTTTGAAAAATTCATTTTATCAGAACTGGACGAAAGCTACAAACCTTTTAACAAGGATTATAATTACATATTTAACTCGTATTATAATTCTGTAGGTGAGTTTAATCCTAGAAATAAGAGAGGTTCACTAAATAGACCGCTATTAAAAGATGTAGTTAATTACAGACATTATGTAACTGAAAATATTATTGATTTTATAAAAAGAACAAAAAATAACAGAACATCATTTTTAGTTGAACTAGGTTCAAATCACGAACAACAGCATCAAGAATTAATGTTAATGGATATTAAAAATATTTTTTACAATAATCCATTGATGCCGACTTATAATTCTAACGATGATAAACCAGCTGCTAAAGAAAAAAATGAATTAACATTAGAAATCGCTAAGAAATTTAAATATGGAAATGACGAAGATATTTTTTGTTACGATAATGAATTACCGGTATCAGAAACGCAATTAGATCCTTTTAAATTGTATTCATTTGTTACTAATGGAGAGTGGAAAGAATTTATTAATGATGGTGGATATAAAAATCATGAGTATTGGTTATCTGATGGATGGGACTTTGTAAATAATAATAAATTGGAAAGACCAATGTATTGGATAGATAATAATAATTATTTTACATTAAATGGTGTAAAAAAAATTGATAATGAAAAACCAGTTTCCCATATAAGTTTTTATGAAGCTGATGCTTTTGCAAGATACAAAAACAAAAGATTACCAACCGAATTTGAACTAGAGTATTTTTTAAAACAATCTGAGAAAAAAGGTAATTTTTTAGAAAATAAAATTTTTCATGAAGTAGAGGAAAAAGCAGACGATGTTTATGGAAATTTATGGGCATGGACGAGCAGCAATTACACGCCTTATAAAAAATATAAACCATATGAAGGAAATCTAGGAGAATATAATAATAAGTTTATGTGTAATCAGTTTGTCCTAAAAGGTGGCTCACATTCTACATCTATTAATCATGTCAGAGCATCTTATAGAAATTTCTTTTATCCAAGTGATACTTGGCAGTTTTGTGGTGTCAGACTAGCTGATGACATCTAGTGACTAATTTAAAACTAATAAATATAAACAATCAAATTCAAGACGATAAAAAATTAATCTTACAAGGTTTACTAAATAAAAAACAAAAATATTTAATCCCTAAATATTTCTACGATGAAAAAGGTTCGAAACTATTTAATAAAATTACAAACCTTAAAGAATATTACCCAACAAACAAAGAATTAGAAATACTAGGTAGTTCACAAAAAGAGATAAGAAAGAAATTACCAATTAATTCAACAATTGTAGAATTTGGTAGTGGCTCAAATAAAAAAATTAATAAATTTATAAATTCATTAAGTGAACCAAAAGAATATATTCCTATAGATATTAGTAAGGAATATTTGTTTGAAAATGCATCGATAATTGCAAAAAAATTCTCAGATTTAAAGGTAACAGCAATATGTGCTGACTTTAGTCAGACCAATAGATTAAATAAAATTTTAAAAAATAAAAAAAAAATAGTCAGTTTTTTTCCAGGATCGACCATAGGAAATTATTTACCCAAAAATGCAAAAAAAATATTAAAAAATTTTTCAAAAATCATAGGTAAAAATTCTTATTTAGTAATTGGGGTAGATTTAATAAAAAATAAGAAGACCCTTGAAAATGCTTACAATGATAAATCAGGAGTTACAGCAAAATTTAATAAAAATATATTAAATGTAGTAAACAAAATTTGTAATTCAAACTTTCAAACAAAAAATTTTGATCATAAAGCATTCTACAATTTAAAAAAAAACAGAATTGAAATGCATCTTATTTCAAAGAAAAATTTCACGTTAAAAATTAATAAAAAGAATATTAAATTTACTAAAGATGAAACCATTCATACTGAAAATTCTCATAAATATTCAAAAAATAACTTTGTTAAATTAGTTAATAAATCTGGATTTAAAGTCTTAAAATATTTTGCAGATAAAAAAAATTATTTTGGAGTTTTTTTGTTAAAAGTGAAGTAAGTTTTATTATGGCTCAAAAAGACGTAGGTAACAAAATTCCAATTTATAAGTTAAAAGATACCGATGAAGTGATGAAATATTACGATGAATGGGGAGATGGTAATAAATATGATAAGGATATGGTCGATTGGAATTACACCGGACCAAAAGAAACAACAAAAGTATTTTCAGAATTCCAAAAAAACAAAGACGCAAAAATTTATGATGCTGGTTGCGGAACTGGATTGGTGGGTGTTGAATTAAAAAAATATGGTTTTAAAAATTTTCATGGGGCAGATCTTTCAAAAAAGTTATTAGAATTAGTACCAAATGATCTTTATAAAAAGCTTGAACAAGTAGACTTGAATAAACCCATTAACAAAAAAGATGACGAATATGACTCTGTTATGTGTGTTGGTACATTTACTTTTGGACATGTAAAGCCACCAGCTTTGGAGGAATTTATCAGGATTACAAAGAATGATGGATTTATCTGTTTTACTATTAATGAGGGAATACATGAAGAATATGGTTTTGATAAAAAAATTGAACAACTTAAAGAGCAAAATAAATGGAAAGAAATAAAATTTTTTAAATCAGATTACATTGCGAGCAAAGACGTAAATGCTTGGTTAGGGTTATATCAAGTGATAAAATAAACAATGTCAGAAATTTACAATATTATAGATAAACAAAAGTTAGATATTGTATCTAAACCAATTAGCGAAGCTCATGGTTTACCAAATGAATGTTACATCAGTAAAGAATATACTTTAATTGAAAGAAAAAAATTATTTGAAGATAAGTGGATCGTCATTGGAGTTGGAAGTTCTATTCCAGATGAAGGTGATGTGAAACCAATTGATTTACTTGGAATACCCTTACTTATTGTTAGAACAAAAAATAAAGAAATAAAAGTTTTTCATAATATTTGTAGTCATAGAGGAGTTAAATTAGTTAAAGAAGCTGGCAAAATTAGAAATGTTATGAGGTGCTCATATCATTCATGGTCATATGACTTAGAAGGAAAATTAGTTGCTACACCTCATATAGGAGGCATGAATATTCATCAAACATCTGAATTTGATAAATCAAAAAGTAATTTAAAAGAGATAAGATCATATATTTGGTTAGATCTAATTATGATTAATATTAATAACAATGAAATTTCATTTGAGGATTATATTAGTCCTTTAAGTGAAAGATGGGAAAAATTTTGGCCCTTAAAAGATAGAGAATTAATTTATCATGCAAACGACTATGGTTATTTTAAATTAGATGCAAAATGTAATTGGAAATTTGCAATTGAAAATTATTGTGAAAGCTATCATTTGCCTTGGGTTCATCCAGGATTAAATTCTTATTCAAAATTAGAGGATCATTATCATATTCAAGGTCTTCCAAATCGTTTCGCCGGACAAGGAACAGTTGTCTATAATCCAAGGTTTGAAGGAAAAGAAAAGTTCCCATGCTTTCCTAGTTGGCCTAAAGATAAGGAAAATATAGCTGAGTATGTAGCGCTATTTCCAAATGTAATGTTAGGAATTCACAAAGATCATTATTATGCTTATTGGTTAGAGCCTATTAATCATGAGTTTACAATTGAACATATGGAAATTTATTATGTTGGAGATGAAGCGGCAACTTCAACAAGGTATAAAACTTTAAGACAAAAAAATCACAAACAATGGGAAGACATTCAAAAAGAAGATGTAGATATAATTCAAAGTATGCAAATAGGCAGAAACTCTCCAGCTTATAATGGTGGTAATTTTTCTCCAAAGATGGACAATCCAACACATCATTTTCATAAGTGGGTTGCTGGTAATTTAATTTAAAGTTAAAACCTAAAAATGAAAATTATATTAATCATGGGACTTCCAGGTGCAGGAAAAACTACATTAGCTGACGAACTTGCTCCTTTTTTGAATGCAAAAAGATTAAATGCAGATGAAGTAAGAAAAGCTGCAAACGATTGGGATTTTTCAGAAGAGGGAAGAACAAGACAAGCAAAAAGAATGGCAGACTTTGCTTTAAAATTAAAAAACGATGGAAATTATGTGATTGCAGATTTTATTTGCCCAACTCCTAAAGCAAGAAGTTTATTTCCTGCTGATTATGTAGTTTGGGTAGATACAATAAAAGAAGGTAGATTTGATGACACTAATAAAATGTTTGTTAAACCAGAAAAATATGATTTTCATGTTACCACACAAGATGCTAAGTCTTGGGCACCAAAGATTTTAAAGGAGATAAAAAAATGACGTATCAATGGGATAACAAAAAACCAACAGCCCAAATGTTAGGAAGATGGCAACCGTTTCATGATGGTCACTATACTCTATTTAAGGAAATTATAAAAAAAACAGGACAAGTATGTATTCAAATTAGAGATGTACAAGGTGTTGATGATAACCCATTTGATTTTGAAACTGTCAAAAAAAATATTGAGGAAAAACTTAATCCAGAGTTTGAGGGTAGGTTCAAAATTATGCTTGTCCCTAATATTACAAATATTTGTTATGGAAGAGGTGTTGGATATAAAATTGAAGAAATAGTTTTACCTGAAGAAATTCAAAAAATTTCAGCAACTAAAATTAGAGCTAAGATGAGAGAAGAAGGTAAATTAAAATAAGTGACTGTAAAAATAAATAAATTATCACCTGGTGTTAAAAGAGTTTTAATTAATGATCCAAAAACTTATAATTCCTTATCATACAATACTCTTTCGTCTTTATTAAAAGCATTCAAAAAATTAGATAACGACAAAGAGACTAGAGTTATTATTTTAGAAGGGGCTGGTAAAGGATTTAGTGCAGGCCATAACTTAAAAGAGGTAAGAGGTATAAAAAATAGATCTAATCATCTAAAACTTTTTAAACTTTGTTCAAAACTTATGATGCAAATTGTAGAGGGAAACAAACCAGTCATAGCGAAAGTACATGGAGCAGCTTATGCAGCAGGATGTCAATTAGCTGCCAGTTGTGATCTTGCATATAGTACGAACTCAGCAACGTTTGCTACACCCGGAGTAAAAATTGGATTATTTTGCAGTACACCAATGGTTGCTGTCAGTCGAAAAATTAGCAGAAAAAGAATGATGGAAATGCTACTTACCGGTGATCCAATTAGCGCAAAATATGCAAAAGAAATTGGATTAATTAATGATCATTACAGTCCAAAAACTTTGAATAAAAAAGTTTTAGATATTGCAAAAAAAATATCTTCAAAATCAAATTTAACTATCAAAATAGGTAAAAAGGGTTTTTATAAACAATTAGAAATGCCCCTTAACAAAGCTTATGATTATACAAGTAAGATGATGACACTTAATATGTCATCTTATGATGCCAAAGAGGGTATAAGTGCATTTATCGAGAAAAGAAATCCAAGTTGGAAAAACAAATAACCATTAAGTTGAAGTCACTTAAAAAAAAGATTAAGTTGTAATTAAAGGAGAAAATCAATCATGGATGGATGTTGTGGTCCTGGATACGCTAGTCCTGCAGAAGCAATAAAAGCACCAAAAGAAAAACTTTTATATACTATAGCTATTTACACAGGGACAGGAATACAAAAACCAGACTACTTAGCAACAGTTGATGTTGATCCTCAAAGTCCTACTTATTCTAAAGTAATTCATAGACTTGAAATGCCAGGTATTGGTGATGAATTGCATCACATGGGATGGAATGCATGCTCTTCTTGTCATGGCGACTCAAATATGAGCAGAAAATATTTATTAGTTCCAGGTGTTAGATCAAATAATATTTATGTTGTTGATACTGCATCTGATCCTAGAGCTCCAAAAATACATAAAGTAGTGGATGGATCTGAAATAAAGAAAAAAACTAATTTATCAGGACCACACACAGTTCATTGCTTAGGTTCTGAAATTATCATTTCTTTTCTTGGAGACGCTAGAGGAGAAGCGCCAGGAGGATATTTACATTTAAATAAAGATTTTGAAATTGTAGGTAGGTGGGAAAATTCAATGGGAGACATACCTTTTAGTTATGACTTCTGGTATCAACCAAGACACAATGTAATGGTTAGTTCTGAATGGGCTGCTCCTAATACATTCATGCCTGGATTTGATTTAGAGGAAGTTGGTCATTTAAAATATGGAAGAAGACTTCATGTTTGGGATTTTAAAAAAAAAGAGCCAGTTCAAACGATGTATTTAGGTGAAGACGGTTTAATACCTTTAGAAGTAAAATTTATGCATAATCCTGATAGTAGTCATGGATTTTGTGGTGCTGCGCTAAGTGCAAATGTAATTCATTTTTGGAAATCAAAAGAAGGTAAATGGGAATGGGAAAAAATAATTGATGTTGAAAATGAACCACATCCTGATTGGCCAATTCCTGTACCTGGAGTTATGTCAGCGATATTGGTTTCTATGGATGATAAATATCTCTATATAAATAATTGGCTTCATGGAGATATGAGACAATACGATATTTCAGATCCGCACAATCCTAAATTAACTGGTCAAGTTTGGATGGGTGGATTGTTAGGAAAGGCTCCAGAAGTAAATGGTGTTAAAATTGCTGGTGGACCTCAAATGTATCAATTATCTTTAGATGGTAAAAGGATGTATGTAACAACATCATTATTTTCTACTTGGGATAATCAATTTTATCCTGAAATAAGAAAACAGGGCGGAGCAATGATTATGATTGATTGTGATGTTGAAAATGGTGGGATGAAAATTAATAAAGATTTTATTGTTGATTTTGGTAAAGAGCCAAATGGACCTAGTAGGTGCCATGAAAGTAGATATCCAGGTGGAGATTGCACAAGCGACATCTGGCTATGACAAAGATTACAATCTCAAACAGAAATAACAGTGCATTTGAAGTCAGTGGAAAAAAACCTTTATTAAACGAATTAAGAGATCAAGGTGTCGATCTTCCATACGGATGTCAGTATGGAGGATGTATTACATGTGCAGCTAAACTAATAAATGGAGATGTAGATCAACGTTCTCAAGTTGCTTTAAATAACAGACAAATAAATGATGGATATATTATTTTATGTGTTGCTAAAGCAAAAACAGATTGCACAATTGAGATAGGAGTTGAAAGTCATGATAAATTATACCGAAATCCTTTTCTTGATCCTTTAGAGCCACACGAATTAAAAGCAGACATCGCAAGTAAAAAGGATGAAAAAAAATAAAAATGAACCATAACGAACCTTATAGCGCTGAATATTTAAAAGATATTTTAAGCTCAGTTAAGACAATTGCAATGGTTGGTGCTAGTCCAGATAAAACTAAATTTAGTTATGGTGTATTAAGAGTTTTGCATGAAACTGGTTATGACATGATACCTGTAAATCCTAAACCAGGTATAAAGGAAATTAGAAATCTAAAAGTTTATCCAAATTTATCAGCTATCGATAGACCTGTTGATATGGTTGAAGTATTTAGAAGATCCGAGGATCTTTATGGAATTGCTGAGGAGGCAATATCAATTGGAGCAAAAGTATTATGGGGACAAATCGGTGTAATTAATCATGATGCAGCAAAAATTGCTGAAGATGCGGGTTTAAAAGTAGTTATGAATAGATGTCCAAAAATTGAACTCTTCAGACCATTTTGGAAACCGCGACTAGATCTTAAAATTTAAATCAAATTATGGATACAACACTTTTAGATGAAAAAATAAAAGAACTATATTTAAGTTATAGGACGATAGCAATTGTTGGAGCAAGCCCAGACTCAAAAAAAACTTCCAATATAATAATGAAATATTTAAGAAATACAGGTTACAAAATTTTTCCTGTTAATCCAGTAACAGATAATAAAATTATACATGGTGAACCAGTTTATAAAAAACTAACAGATATTAAAGATCATGTTGGAATTGTTAATGTTTTTAGACCTAGTGAGGAGGCTGAGGAAATAGCAAAACAAACAATAGAAATTGGTGCAAATGTATTATGGTTGCAATTAGGAATTCACAACGAAAATGCAGCTAAATTAGTCTCTCAAAATAAAATTTATTATATCTCTAATAAATGTATTAAAAACGAATACGATAGATTGTTCAAAACTATATAATATCAAATTATTAAGTGTGATATAAAGACCTTTTATTTCATTTTAAATTTAAGATAAATTTAAAATATGAAATTCAAAATTTTATTTTTTTTAATTACATTTTTTTATTTTAATTCTTCATTTGCTGATGTTTTAAAACCAAGTGTGAATATAGATCCAAAACAAGTTGTTTTAATTCAATTAAAGGCGTTAATGAAAAATGACAGTCCATATAAAGATAGAGGGATTGAGCAAACATGGGAATTTGCACATCCAAATAATCAAAGGATGACAGGTCCATTAGATAGATTTAAAAGAATGTTAAAAGGGGCTTCATACTCGATGCTGATTGACCATAAAGAAAATACAGTAACTGAAATTTACAAATCAAATACAATGGCAACTTATGAAGTTGTTGTCTTGGATAAGGACAAACAATATTTTAAATTTAAATGGAAAGTTGAAAAGAATAATAAAGAAGGCAATCTTTTAGATTGCTGGCTAACAACAGCAGTTTCACAACCAATACCAATGGGATCATCAATATAATGAAAAAGCCTCCAATGTATATTAGATATGCAATTCTAATGTTTATTTTATGCTTTCCAACAATTTCATCCACTCAACTTGGATGGTATTTTTGGGGAAGTGAAGTTGGGATTAATATTGGTATGGTAGTAGGTACAATTTCCGTCATAGTTGCCGCTTATTTAATGTTCAGAATGGGCTGGCGTGACGCAGATGATGAATAATAGAATTTTGTTTCGTTAGTAATTAAAATTTAGTAGGAATCTGATAATGAAATCCAAAGCAAAAGTTGTTGTAGTTGGTGGTGGAGTAGTGGGAGTTAGTGCACTCTATCACTTAGCAAAAAAAGGTTGGTCAGATGTTGTTTTAATTGAAAGAAAAGAACTAACATCAGGCTCAACTTGGCATGCAGCTGGCTTATTACCATTGTTTAATATGAGTTATTCTGTTGGACAACTCCACAAGTATGCTGTCAATTTATATAAAACTTTAGAAGAAGAGACAGGCAAGAACGTAGGTTTCAGCGTTGTATCAAATATTAGATTAGCAAGCACTAAGGATAGAATGGATGAATACTTTCAATACGCTGGTGTTGCTCAAACAATTGGTGTTGATGTAAAATTTTTAACTCCTGATCAAGTTAAAGAAATATGGCCATTATGTAATACATCAGATTTAGTTGGTGCAATACAACATCCTGAAGATGGATATATTCAACCAGCTGATTTAACTCAAGCACTTGCAACAGGTGCAAGAAATAGAGGAGCAGAAATATATAGAAATACAAATGTTGTTGGGATGAAACAAACTAAAGATGGCTGGGTTGTTGAAACAGATAAAGGTTCCATAGAATGTGAACATATTATTTCTTGCTCAGGAAATTTTGCAAGACAAACTGGAAAGATGGTTGGTTTAGATATCCCGGTCATTCCAGTTGAACATCAATACATTGTTACTGAACCTCATCCAGAAATTCAAAAAAGAAAAAAAGATGGATTACCAGAGATGGGAGTTTTAAGAGATAGTGATAGTAGATGGTATATGAGAGAAGAAGCGGGTGGATTAATTTTAGGACCATATGAAGATGGTGCACCAGCTTGTTATGTAGATGGACCATCAAAAGATTCTGAATATGAATTATTTCAAGAAGATTTGGATAGATTGGCCCCTCACATTGAAGGTGCAATACACAGAGTGCCTGCATTTGGAGAAGTAGGAGTTAAGAAAGTTTATAATGGTGCAATTTGTTATACTCCAGATGGTAACCCAATTGTTGGTCCAGCTTGGGGATTGAAAAATTTTTGGATAAATGAAGGTCATAGTTTTGGTATCACTGCAGCAGGTGGAGCAGGATGGCAACTTGCTGAATGGATCGTAGATGGTGAACCAACTATTGATATGCTTGGTGTTGAACCAAGAAGATATGGAGATTATTGCTCTAAATCATATTTAAAAGCTAAAAATGAAGAAGCCTACAGTCACGTTTTCATAACTCACTTTCCTGATGAAGAAAGACCAGCGGCAAGACCATTAAGAACAGCACCATGTTATGACAGAATGAAAAATTTAGGAGCAGTGTTTGGTCAAAAATTTGGATGGGAAAGACCTAATTTTTTTGCAACTGATGGAATGGAGCAAAAAGACGATTGGTCATTTAGAAGATCTAAATGGTTCAATGCAATGGAAAAAGAATGCAAAAACGTAAAAGAAAATGTTGGTCTTTTAGATATGACTGCATTTGCAAAATGTAGAATTAAAGGACCTGGTGCGGAGGAATTTTTAGATAATTTAGTTGCAAACAAATTACCAAAAAAAGTTGGAAGAATTAATTTATGTCACGCTTTAAATACTAAAGGTGGAGTTCATTCTGAGTTTACTATTATGCGAGAATCACATGATAGCTTTTATCTAGTATCAGCAGGTGCTTTCCAAAGATTAGATCATGACTGGATTCTAAAATGGATGCCTTCAGATGGCTCAGTACAGTTTGAAAATTTAACTAATAGTAATGGGGTTTTGGTTGTTTCAGGTCCAAAAGCTAGAGAGTTAATGCAAAGAGTTTCTAAAGATGATTTTTCAAATGAGAATTTTAAATGGCTTAGTGCAAAAATGGTTGATGTAGGTTATGCACCAGTTAATGCGATGAGAGTTAACTTTGTTGGTGAATTAGGATGGGAACTTCATCACCCAATTGAATATCAAAATCACATTTTTGATAAACTTATGGAAGCAGGAAAAGATCTTGGATTAAAACCTTATGGTATTAGAGCTATGAATAGTTTGAGAGTAGAAAAATCATATAAATTAGTTGGAACAGAATTATCAATAGAATACTCACCTTATGAAAGTGGTCTTGATAGATTTATACACCCTAATAAAGGAAGTTTTATTGGACTTGAAGCATTGAACAAGTGGAGAGAAAAAGGTTTTGATAACAAACTTGTTACGTTGGAGGTTCACAATCCAAAAGATGCAGATGTTTTAGGAAACAATCCAATTTATGAAAATGGAAGTGTTATAGGAAGAGCCACAGGTGGAGATTTTGGTTTTAGAATTGGAAAATCTTTAGCATTAGGCATGGTTAAACCAGAATTAGCAAATGTTGGACAAAAACTTAAAATTGAAATATTAGGTGAAAAATACGATGCAACAATTTTAGATGAAAGTCCTTACGATCCAGAAAACAATTTATTAAGAGCATAATGAAAATATTAGTCGCAGTTAAAAGAGTTATCGATTACAACGTTCAAATACGAGTTAAAGAAGATGGCTCAGGTGTTGTTACTGACAACGTTAAAATGTCAACAAATCCACCAGATGATAATGCGATAGAAGAAGCAGTAAAAATTAAAGAAGCTGGCAAAGCTAAAGAAATAGTTGCAATAACCATTGGTGAAGAAAAAGCTCAAGAAACTGTTAGAAAAGCATTAGCTGTTGGAGCGGATAGGGGAATACATGTCAAAGTTGATAATGTGATTGAGCCATTAGCAGTTTCAAAAATTTTAAAAAAAATTGTAGAAAAAGAAAATCCTGATTTAGTATTTATGGGAAAACAAGCGATTGATGATGACTGTAATCAAACTGGTCAGATGCTTGCAGCTTTACTAAATTGGCCTCAAGCAACTTTTGCATCTAAAATTGAAGTTAAAGATAATGCATTAGAGGTAACACGTGAAATTGACGAAGGTTTGGAAACTATCGAAGTAAATGTTCCAGCAATTGTTACATGTGATTTAAGATTAAATGAACCAAGATATGCTTCACTACCAAATATTATGAAAGCTAAGAAAAAACCAATAGAACAGATAAATGCTTCAGATTTAGGAGTTGATATTAATCCTAGAATCGAACAAATTAAAGTTGAAGAGCCACCAAAAAGAAAAGCTGGAATAAAAGTCGCTAGTGTTGAAGAATTGGTGCAAAAATTAAAAAATGAGGCTAAGGTAATTTAATGTCGGTATTATTAATTGCAGAACATAACAATAAAGAAGTAAGACCATTTACATATAATGCTATTACAGCAGCTTCTCAAATAAACGAGGATCTTCATGTTTTGGTTTTAGGTCATCAAGCTAACGAAGTTGCAAAATCTTTATCCGAAGTTCCAAATGTAAAAAAAGTTATTCATGTCGATAATGAGATTTACGAAAACTATATCGCAGAAAATTATACATCAGCAATAATCAAGCATGCAGAAAATTATTCACATATCGTAAGCTCAGCAAATACATTTGGCAAAAATTTAATGCCAAGAATCGCAGCGTTACTAGATACGTCTCAAGTAAGCGATATAATTAAAGTTATTTCTGAAGATACTTTTTTAAGACCAATTTATGCAGGAAATGCTTTTGCTACGGTTAAAAGTAATGACAAAAAAAAATGTATTACTATAAGACCGACATCGTTTGATCCTGCTGATAAGAGTGGTGGATCGGCTGAAATTACAAAATCTGATCCAGCAGAAGCTAGTTCATCTACTAAATTTCTAAAGAAAGAAGAAGTTAAGTCAGACAGACCAGAGCTTGGAACAGCTAGAATAGTTATTTCTGGTGGTAGAGGAATGCAAAATGGTGAAAATTTCAAATTAATCAGTGATATTGCTGATAAACTTAATGCAGCAATTGGAGCATCTAGAGCAGCAGTTGATGCTGGTTATATTACGAATGATCATCAAGTTGGACAAACGGGTAAAGTTGTAGTTCCAGATTTATATATTGCAGTTGGAATTTCAGGTGCGATACAGCACTTAGCAGGAATGAAAGAAAGTAAAGTTATTGTAGCAATAAATAAAGACGGTGAAGCTCCAATTTTTAGTGTCGCAGATTACGGATTAGAAGCAGATCTTTTTGAGGCGCTTCCTCAGTTTTTGTCAGAATTGAACAAATTAAACACTATACAAAAATAGCAAATACTGTAAGAAATTATCATTATGTCCAGAGAAGTGATGGAATACGATGTTGTCATCGTAGGTGGCGGACCATCAGGACTTTCAACTGCAATTAAATTAAAGCAGTTAAATCCAGATATTAATGTCTGCCTTTTAGAAAAAGCATCTGAAATAGGTGCACATATTTTGTCAGGTAACGTGTTTGAAACTCGTGCTTTAGATGAACTTATACCTAATTGGAAAGAATTAAATGCTCCAATTAAAACAAAAGTTACAAAAGAAAAATTTTTATTTTTAGGAAAACAAAAATCATTAAGCTGGCCAACTTGGTTACTTCCTAAGGTTCAACAAAATCATAATAATTATATTATAAGTCTTGCAAATCTTTGTAGATGGTTGGCAGAGCAGGCTGAAGGATTAGGAGTTGAAATATTCCCAGGATTTCCAGCAAGTGAAGTTATATATGATGATGATGGATCAGTTAAAGGTATTGCAACCCAGGATATGGGTATCGATAAAGAGGGAAATAAAAAAGATACTTATGAACCAGGAATGGAATTGCATGCAAAAGTTACAGTATTTGCAGAAGGATGTAGAGGTCATTTAGGAAAAGAGTTAATAAAGAAGTTTGAATTAGACAAAGGCAAAAATCCTCAACAATATGGAATTGGTTTTAAAGAAATTTGGGAGATAGATGAAAAAAATCATTCAGAAGGACTAGTGATGCATACCGCCGGATGGCCTTTAGATAATAATACTTATGGTGGAAGTTTTATGTATCATGCAGAAAATAAACAAATTTTTCTAGGTTACGTAATTGGATTAGATTATCAAAATCCTCATCTCTCACCTTTCGATGAGTTCCAAAGATTTAAAACCCATCCAGATATAAAAAAAATAATTGAAGGTGGTAAAAGAATTTCTTATGGCGCTAGAGCTTTAATCGAGGGAGGTATACAGAGTTTACCCCAGATGTTTATGCCAGGTGCTTTATTAGTTGGATGTGATGCAGGAACATTAAATATGCCAAAAATAAAAGGGTCTCATACTGCAATGAAGAGTGGAATGATCGCTGCAGAAACAATTTATGAGCATCTTACAAAAAATTTAAATTTATCTACATATGAACAAAAATTTAAAGAAAGTTGGGTTTACAAAGAATTATATGAGGCAAGAAATGTAAAACCAAGTTTCTCTTGGGGATTAATTTTGGGTATATTATTTACTGGAATTGACCAGATTTTATTTAAAGGAAAGCTTCCCTTCACACTGAAGCACAAACATGCTGATCATGAAGCTTTAAAACCAGCAGATAAAATGCCAAAAATTGATTATCCTAAGCCTGATAACGTTATTACTTTTGATAAAACTAGTTCAGTTTATTTAACGGGTACAATTCATGATGATAATCAACCAGTACATTTAAAACTTAAAGACCCAGATTTGCCTATAAAATATACTTTAGAGAAATTTGATGAGCCTGCACAAAGATATTGTCCAGCAGGAGTTTATGAAGTTCAAGAAGTAAATTCTGTGCAAAAATTTGTAATTAATGCTCAAAATTGCATACATTGTAAAACGTGTGATATTAAAGAGCCGTCTCAAAATATTACTTGGGTAACCCCAGAAGGTGGAGGCGGACCTAAATATGGTAATATGTAATTAAGATAAATCGATTGCAAACTTTTTTAAAGTTTCAAATGGAATAAGTTTCAAAGTGTTTTTATGAGTTTTCTTTAAATAAATTGGACATCCTTTTCCCGCTTCTAAAGCTCTAGCATACCAACCTGCACAAACGCACCAACTATCACCATCTTTCAAGCCTTGAAAACCAAACTCAGGATGAGGTGTAATTAGATCATTCCCTGCTTCTTTGCACCATTCTAAAAATTCAGTATTTACTTTTGCACATACAGTGTGAACACCATGATCATTTTCATCTGTATTACAACATCCATCTCTATACCATCCAGTTAAAGGATCATTAGAACATAACTCCAATTCTTCATCTAAAACATTTTTTTGTTTAAGTTTCTTATCCACCATAGACATTATAAACATTATCATCAATTTTTGCATTAAATGAAATTGATCTTCTTTCTTCATTTGAATCTTTGAAAGGATATACTGCATGCATTAAATAATTAGGAAAAAAATAAAAATCACCAACCTCAGGAATAATATTATGTGTTGAATGACTTAAAAACATTCTTGAACCGTGAATTAGTTGTAAATTACCCCCTCTATACTCTCTATTTTCTTTTTTTTGAGTATGCATGCCTAAAGATTTTGGAACTTTTAAAAATCCAGCTCCAGATATATGACCATTATGCCAATGAGTTGGATTATACTCATTTTGAAATTGACGCACTACCCAACTATCAATGATATTAAATTTTGTTATTTTTTTTCCAATTTCGCTAAATATCCATTTACTTACATTTTGAGCTAAAAAGTCTGCCCAACCTGAATCTTTTATCATTTTTGGTTGAAGTTTTATTTCTTGCGTTACATCACCCACTAATTCCTCTCCATGATTTAAATTTTTGGATAACTCTTTATCGTTTACAATTTGATCAACATAGTTATTTAATTGAGTTATTATATTTTCTGGTATTTTAACTTTAAGTATTGAAGGTCCAAATTTTTTAATTATCTCAAAGTTTTCTTTATTTTCCATTTAAATTTTTGTTGGATTATCCTGTCCTTTATAAACAATTTCTGGATCAAATTTTTTTTCTTCTTCCTCAAATTTCATTTCGATTTGTCTTGCATTGTCAATCTTTCCTAACGGGACAGATCTATAAAAACAAGACCTGTACCCAACATGGCAACTAGCACCTTCACCGATATCAACAGAAATCCAAACAGCATCTTGATCATCATCAATTCGAATCTCTTTTACTTTTTGAACAAACCCACTTGTTTTTCCTTTATGCCAAATTGATTGTCTTGATCTGCTCCAGTAATGAGCTTCTTTGGTTTCAATAGTTAACTTAAAGGCTTCGACATTCATATACCCATGCATTAATATTTCTTTAGTTTTTGAGCATGTTGTAATGACCGGAATCAATCCTTCATTGTCGAATTTAGGAGATAAAAGCTTACCTTCTTCTATTTCTGCTACATTTTCTCTTTTTTTAAACATATATGTGGAATTATCTAACATAATAATAAATATAATAAATATTTTAAAATTAAGGTTTTATATATATAAAAGCACGTCATGAAATTAGTAAAAAACGAAAACGAAAAAAAAATTAATGAAGTAACAGACAAGGAAGCAGAAGAAGCTTTTGTTAAAATCCTTAAATGGTTAGGAGAAGATCCAACCAGAGAAGGTTTATTGGAAACTCCAAAAAGAGTAACAAAAGCATTTAAAGAATATTTTAAAGGCTACAAAGAAGATCCAAAAGCAGTTTTAGACAAAACTTTTGGTGATGTTGAAGGCTATAGCGATATGGTTGTTCAAAAAAATATTTCGGTTCAAAGTCATTGCGAACATCACATGGCACCAATTATAGGAATTGCTCATGTAGCATATATTCCAAACCAAAGAGTTGTAGGGTTAAGTAAAATAGCAAGAGTTGTAGAAGTGTTTTCAAAAAGATTACAAACACAAGAAAGATTAACTGTTCAGATCGCTAATACTTTAATGGAGTCGTTGGATGCAAAAGGAGTTGCCGTAACAATTGATTCAACTCATCAGTGTATGACTATGAGAGGTATTAAAAAAGAACAAGCTACTACAGTTACAAATTTTTATCTAGGACAGTTTAAAGACGATTTAAGTTATCAAAATAGATATTTGCGATTTATTGCAAAATAATATTTACTGATAAACATGGCGGACTCATTTAAAGCAGTTGTAATAAACAATCAGAACGAAAATTTTACTAGAGAAGTCAAAGAATTAAGTTTAGACCATTTTAAAGATGGTGAAGTGCTAGTTAAGATAGATTATTCTGATCTTAATTGGAAAGATGCAATGATACTAAAAGATGGTGGTAAATTAGTTAAAGAGTATCCAAGAATACCTGGTATTGATTTTTCCGGAACTGTTGCACAAGGTGATGGTGAAGAATTTAAAGAAGGAGACAGAGTTATATTAACAGGTTGCAGAGCAGGGGAACTTTTTGATGGTGGATATTCACAATACGCAAAAGTAAAAAAAGCTCATATTACAAAAACACCTGAGGGAATGACAAATAAACAAGCTATGATTTTAGGCACTGCTGGTCTTACAGGTTTGTTGTGTGCCTTTGCAGTTAAAGCAAGAGAGGAACTATTGATGCAATCAAAAGTTAACGATGTATTAGTAACTGGCTCAACAGGTGGTGTTGGTATGGTAGCTGTAATGGTCCTTGCAAAAATGGGAATTAATGTAACAGCTATAACTGGTAAACCAGATAAAGCAGATTACTTAAAAGAACTTGGTGCAAAAAACGTTATAGATCGTAAAGAATTTGAGGGTGAGGCAAGATTAATAGATAAAGGAACATGGGATGGCGTTGTAGATACCGTCGGTGGCAATATTTTATCTAATGCAATAGCTCAAACTAAACCAAAAGGAATTGTTGCCATATGTGGAAATGCTAGCGGCAACAAATTAAATACATCAGTAATTCCATTTATATTAAGAGCAGTCAAATTATGGGGAGTAGACTCGGTTAATATTAGTAAAAAAAGAAAAGAGTTTGTATGGGGAGAATTTCCTGCTTTGCTAGATTTTGATATTTTAGAAAAATCAGTAAATACTATTGGATTAGATGAGTTATTAAATGTTTATCCCGATATATTAAAAGGAAATTTAAAAAATAAAATTGTAGTGGATGTAAATAAATAATGGATTGGGATAAATTAAAGATATTTCATGCAGTTGCTGAGGCCGGTAGTTTTACTAGTGCAACAGTAATTCTAAATCTAAGTCAATCTGCAATTAGTAGACAAATTCAATCTTTAGAAGAAGATTTAAAAGTTAAATTATTTGAACGTCATGCTAGAGGTCTAACACTAACCGAAAATGGTGAATATGTATTTAAAACAGCACATGAAGTTATCTCTAAATTGAAAGAGGTTGAGACAACTTTAGGAGATAAAAAACACAAACCTTCAGGAAAACTATCTGTAACAACAGTAGTTAGTTTTGGAACAACTTGGTTAACACCAAGAATCCAAGAATTTATGCAACTTAATCCTGAAATTGAGGTTGAACTCATATTTGATGATAGAGAGCTAGATTTAAGCACTAGACAAGCAGATATTGGAATATTTATGAGAAGACCAAAACAACTTAATTACATTCAAAAAAAGCTGATAGATATCAATTATCATATATATGGATCACCAAAATACTTAGAAAAACATGGGTATCCCAAGACAGTTAATGACTTAAATAAGCACAACTTTATCTCATTTGGTAGAGGAGCTCCATCTCCAGTTTATAATCCAGATTGGGCATTAAAACTTGGAATGAAAGACAACAAAAAAAGAAAAACAGTTATGAGAGTAAATAGTGTTTATGGTTTACTTTTAGCTGTTCAAAGTGGTGTAGGCTTAGCTGCAATTCCAGATTACTTAACTGTGAAACAACCAAATATAGTAAAAGTTTTACCAAGCGTTCAAGGTCCAACTACAGAGGCACACTTTGTATACCCTCAATCACTTAAAAATGTTGCTAGAGTTCAAGCTTTTAGAAACTTCCTTTACAGTAAAATTTCTGAGTGGGAATTTTAAATAATTTATACAAAAAACAGTAATAATTGCGATTGATTATCAATTGCGACAATATTGCAATTGATAATCATTTTCATTGAGAATAGTTATCATCCGCATTGCAGGACAAAATACGTTTAATATAAATATAAATTTAAGGAGTAGAATGAGAAAATTAACAATAATTTCATTGTTTTTTGCTTTAATTTCAAGTTTTACGATTGCAGCTGAGGTCAACATTTTTAGTGCAAGACACTATGATTCTGACATTCAATTATATGAAAAATTTACAGCAGCAACAGGAATTAAAGTAAACGTAGTATCAGGAAAAGATAAAGCCCTGCAGAAAAGAATTACTGAAGAGGGAGCAGACTGTGTTGGAGATTTATACATCACAGCTGATGCTGGAAGATTAGGTGCATTTGCAGCTAAAGGAATGATGCAAAATGCAGGTTGGTCAAAAGCAATTAAGGATGCAGTGCCTTCACAATTTAGATCTGCAAAATGGACAGGTATAGCTAAGAGAGCTAGAATAATTTATTATTCACCTGAAAGAGTAAATGCAAACGAACTTAATGGTATGACTTATGAGGGTCTAGCCGATCCAAAATGGAAAGGTAGATTAGTAATAAGAAAATCTAACAACATTTATAACCAATCTTTAGTTGCTTCACTAGTTAAGAATAATGGTAAAGCAAAAACTGCAGAATGGTCTAAAGCTGTTGTAGCAAACATGGCTAGAACTCCAAAAGGTAATGACCGTGCGCAAATCATGGCTGTTGCGGCTGGAGAAGCTGATATTGCTGTTGCAAACACATACTATCATGCGTTGATGTTATCTGGAAAAAAAGGTGCTGAACAACAAGAAGCAGCAAAAAAAGTAATGCCTTTTTTCCCTAATCAACAAGATAGAGGAACACACATTAATATAAGTGGAGCTGGTATGCTTAAACATGCACCAAACAAAGCTAATGCTGTAAAATTAGTTGAGTTTTTATTATCAGAAGAGGCTCAAAATCATATTGTGAATAATACTTTTGAGTATCCAATGATCGGTGGTGTAACACCTAATGATTTAGTTCCAGGCAAAGAGATGAACTTTGTAATGGATACTAAAACAAGTGTTAAGTCATATGGTGCAAAACAAGCAGATGCATTAGAAGTAATGTTGGCTGCAGGTTGGAAGTAAATGATAGCTGTTAAAAAAAAATTTACTACGAAAGTTGATTATAATAAATCTTCCAAAGCCTGTCCTGCATGTGCTTCGGAGTGTGAAAAAATCAATAAACGTGTAAATAATAGAAAATTGTCTGAAATTAAAACTAAGGAGGTTCCGCATATCCTAAAAGTATTTAATTTTTGATTTTCTAAAGTTTGTGCCTATAGTTTGGTCTCCTAAACCATGGGCACTTTTGATTTTCATGATTATAAGGCGGATTATAATATATGAAATTTAATTCCTGGTACTTATCATCTTTTATAGTTTCATTTGTTGTTGCAATTCCAATTTTAACTGTATTTGCAAGTTTCTTCCAAGAAACAACTAATTACTTTGATATTTTAAAAAATACATTTTTAATTGAATATATTTATAATTCCTTAATATTACTTTTAGGAGTTTTAGTTCTTACATTATTCTTAGGTGTTGGCTGTGCATATGTAGTTTCATTTTATGATTTTCCAGGCGTTAAATTTTTTAAATGGGCCTTAATACTATCTTTTGCAGTACCAGCTTACATATATGCTTATTCATTAACTGCTTTTTTTGAAAACTTTGGAACACTTTATTCAATTTTAAAATCTTTATTTGGACCTGGTGAATATAATCAATCCATTCCAAAATTTGATGGTATGCTTGGTGCTATTTTATCTATTTCTTTTTCACTATTTGGATATGTTTACGTTTTAACTAGAGCATCTTTTCATTATCAGTCACAAAATTTAATTGAATTAGGACAAAATCTAGGTTTTTCAAAATATAAGTCTTTCTTTAAAATCATTTTACCATCTTCTAGACCAGCGATAGTTGCTGGATTAGCCTTAGTTGCTATGGAAACATTATCAGATTTTGGAGCAGTATCATTCTTTGGAATAGCAACTCTTACTACTGGAATATATGATTCATGGATATCTTTTGATGATTTAGCTTTTGCAAACCAGCTTTCATTTTTTTTATTGTTATTTATTTTAGGACTTTTTTTTATTGAGAATATTTCAAGAAAAAAAGCTCAATATCACTCTCCAGTCAAGGGAGGCATAAAAGAAAAGAAGAAAATTAAACTAAATTTTTCTAAAGGCACTTTGGCTTTTGGGTTTTGTTTTTTAGTTTTTTTAGTAAGTTTTTTATTCCCTGTTTTACAAATGTTGTATTGGACAATAATTTTTCCAAAAAATTTATTTGATTTAAATACCTTTCAATTATTTTCAAATACTATTTATCTTGTTTTTTTATCTAGTATTGTATTAGTAGTTTTTTCATTTATCTCAAATTATGGAAATAGAGTAACTAAAAGTAAATTTTTAAACTTTCTCACAACATTTTCAATTACAGGATATGCAATCCCAGGTGTAATTTTAGCTGTAGCATTCATCACTTTTATTGCTTGGTTTGACAACACTTTTGTTAAAGCCTTTGAATTTAATTCGATAAAGAAAATATTTATAGGATCTATTTTTGGTTTAGTGATAGTTTATTTTATAAGATTTTATTCATTAGCTTATAACGGATTGAAAACTGGTTATGAAAGAATAAACAGGTCAATTGACGAAAGTTCTTATCTTCTTGGCTACTCTAAAATTAAAACTTTCTTAGGAATTCACGTTCCTTATTTAAAAAATTCTGTTTTTCTAATAGGGATATTGATTACTATAGAGATAATAAAAGAATTACCTATAACTTTAATATTAAGACCATTTAACTTTGAAACTTTCGCTACAACAGCATATATTTTTGCATCTCAAGATCTTTTAGAAGCTGCAGCTGTTCCATCATTATTCTTGATATTAATTGCAAGTACATTTATTTTGATTACATCTAGATTTATTTTAAAAGACTAATGACTGATAATTTTTTTGAAATTGATAATGTTTCCTTTGCTGCGGGTGGGAAAAACAAGGTTAATAATGTTACCTTAAAAATTAAAAATGAAGGTGAAATTATATGTTTACTTGGACCTTCTGGCATAGGCAAAACTACAATACTAAGAACTATTGCAGGTCTAGAAAAAATTAATAAAGGTAAAATTAATCTAAAAGGCAGAACACTTTCATCTCAAAACATTCATATTGAACCAGAAAATCGTAATATTGCTCTATCATTTCAAGAGAACAGTTTATTTCCTCATTATAATATAGAAAAAAATATTAATCTTGGCTCTGATAGAGTAAAAAATGAAAAGAAAATAGAAACAAAAGAAATAATTAATTTTTTAAATTTAAATAAAATATTAAATAAATTTCCCCATGAGATCAGTGCGGGCGAAGCTCAAAGAGCATCTTTAGCTAGATCTTTAGTTTCTCAACCAGACTTATTAATGTTGGATGAGCCACTATCTAATGTAGATCAAAGTTTTAAAGAGGAAATCCAAGTTGAATTAAAGCAAATTTTAACCAATTCTAAAATAACAACAATAATTGTAACTCACGACTCATATGAAGCTTTTTATTTAGGTAGTAAATGTGGAATAATTTTAGATGGAGAATTAAAGCAGTATGACGATCCATACAATGTTTATCATTTACCAAATTCATTAGAAGTAGTTAATTTTTTAAATAGAGGTACTTTAATACCGGCAGAAGTTACCAGTCCGAAAAGTCTTGAAAATGAGGATTTAGGTACAATAACTGGAAATTTCGCTAGACCGTTCCCAATAGGATCTAAAGTGAAACTTTTAATACAGCCAGAAGACTTACAACATGATGATGCGAGCAATCTAAAACTTGAAGTGGTAGATAGAAAATTCAGAGGATCAAATTTTATTTATACATTAAAAACATTAAGTAATAAATTAATACCAGTTTTTGTGCATTCTCATCATATTCATCAACATGAAGTCGATGAAAAATTTGGTATAAAAAGACCCATCCATATCGATCATATTGTTTGCTTTTAAATTTAATTATATAAATCCAAATATGTATGAAAGAGTTACCTAAAAGTACTAAGGTAGTTGTTATAGGCGGTGGTGTTGCTGGAACATCATGCGCTTATCATCTGGCAAAATTTGGATGGAAAGATGTTGTTTTGCTTGAAAGAGATTTACTTACTTCAGGAACTACTTGGCATGCAGCAGGTCTTCTAGGTCAATTAGGTGCATCATCAACAATTACAAAAATTAGAAAATATTCTTTAGATCTTTATAAAGATTTAGAAAAGACTACAGGTCTATCAACTGGAATGAAGCAAAATGGTGCAATCACAGTTGCATCTACCAAAGAAAGAATGCAAGAACTACTAAGACAAGCAACAACTGCTCAATTATCAGATGTTGAAGTAGAGGTTCTTAATAAAAAACGTTTAAAGGAATTGTATCCCGTATTACAAATTGAAGATATTGTAGGTGGTGTTTACATGCCGAAAGATGGTCAAGCAGATCCTGTTGGAGTAACTAATGTTCTTGCAAAAGCTGCAAGAATGGAGGGTGCAAAGATTTTTGAAAAAACCCCCGTAAAAAAAATTTTAATCAAGAATTCAAGAATAAGAGGGGTAGAAACTGATGCAGGTATTATAGATTGTGAATACGTCGTTATGGCAACAGGAATGTGGTCAAGACAATTAGGTGAAGAAATAAATGTAAGTGTACCTTTATATCCAAACGAACATTTTTATATCATTACAGAACCAATAAAAGACTTACCTCAAAATCTTCCAGTATTAAGAGATTATAATGCTTGTTTATATTTAAAAGAAGACGCTGGAAAGATGCTTGTAGGTATTTTTGAACCTAAGGCAAAACCGGCATTTAAAGAAACAGGAAGAGTTCCAGATAATTTTTCATTTGGTGAACTACCAGATGATTTTGATCACTTTGAACCTTACTTAGAAAAATCATTTCATAGATTACCAATGTTAGAAAGTGCAGGAATAAGAAAATTTTTCTCAGGTCCAGAGTCTTTTACTCCAGATACTCAGTATTTATTAGGTGAAACTCCTGAAGTTAAAAATTTATATACATGCTGTGGCTTTAATAGCATAGGAATTGCTAGCTCAGGAGGAGCGGGTAGAGTTACTGCTGAATGGATGATGAATGGACATATTAATGAAGATTTATTTTCAGTGGATATTAAAAGGTTTCAAAAATTCCACTCATCGAAAAACTTTATTATGGAAAGGGTAACAGAAACACTTGGTGATCTGTATGGAATGCATTGGCCTTATAAACAACCAAATACGTCAAGAAATCAAAAGCTTTTACCTTATCACGAGGAATTAGAAAATGCTGGAGCTTGTTTTGGAGTCACAGGAGGATTTGAAAGACCAATGTGGTATTCGTTGAATGGTAAGGAGCCTAAATACGAATATAGTTTTAATTATCAAAATTGGTATCCATCAGCAAAACACGAGACTTTAAATGCTAGGAAGAATGTTGGTTTATTTGATTTTTCAACATTTTCAAAATTTGATTTGAAGGGTGAAAAAACCCATCAAGAATTACAAAAGTTATGTACTGCAAATATTAAAAATGAAATTGGAAAAACAACTTACACTCATATGCTAAATGAAGATGGGGGAATAGAAACAGATTTAACTGTTGTATGTATGGATAAAAACTTTTTTAGAGTTGTAAGCTCTGCAGCTACAAGAGAACACGATAAATACCATATCTTAAAGTATTTAGATGAAGATGTATCTTTTAAAGATGTAACAGAGGATATTTGTTGTCTAGGACTATTTGGTCCAAAGAGTAGAGAGATGATTTCGAAAATAAGCAATGATGATTTTAGTAACGATAAATTTAAGTTCGGAACAGGAAAGTTCATAATGATAAATGGTGTTAAAGTTTGGGCTCAACGACTTTCTTACGTTGGTGAATTAGGGTTTGAGCTTTACATTGACTCAAGTTTAGCTAAGGACTTATATGAAATTCTGATTAATGAAGGGAAAAACTTTGAACTATCTCATTGTGGAATGCATGCAATGGATATTATGAGAATGGAAAGTGGATTTGTTCACTGGGGGCATGATATTTCACCAGAAGAAAATCAGTATCAAGCAGGTTTAAATTTTGCAATTAGTTATAAGAAAAATGTAAACTTTATTGGAAAAGATGCTCTATTAAAAATTAAAGACCAAAAATTAGATAAGAGAATGATGATGTTTACTCTTAAAGACAGCAAACCTGGTGAGCCACTTTTACTACACGAAGAACCTATTTATATGGATGATAAAATTATTGGTAGAACAACTTCAGGAAATTATTCTTTTTGTTATGATAAAAACCTTTCATTTGGATATGTCAATTCTGGAAATACAGTTGAAACATTAAAAGACAAAAATATATATATCGAAATTGAAAAACAAAAATATCCAGTTGAAGTGTTGGAAAAACCTTTAAACAATAAAGATTTTAAGAACTAATTTTCTTTTTTCTACTTTCAGCTTGAACAAATAAAACTCCAAAAACAATTATTCCAATAACTCCAAAAGTTTTATTAAAATCAAAAGGAACTCCAAATATGTAAAAATTTATTAATGTTGACCAAATTAATTGTGAATATTGAAAATTAGTTACAAAAGATAAATTTGATAGTTGAATTGCAAATATAATTAAAAGGTGACTAGTAAAACCTAATACACCTAAAAATATCAACCAAACCCACAACCTTTTATGTTCAATAGGAGTCCAGTCTAACATTACATAAATAGAGAAAACAATAGCCCCCACAACAGCAGCATAAAATAACGCCACTAAAGGATCATTATTACCAGAAATAAATTTTGTAAAAAATTGATATAGAGCCCAACATACTGGTGGTACCAAAGGAAAAATTAAGTCTAAACTTAAAACTTTCATACTTGGACTCATTGAATAAATTATACACCCGAAGCTTAACAACATTAAAATTATACCTTTAGGAGAAAGAATATCTTTTAAAAACAATGCTGTTAAAATTGATACAATTAAAGGAGCTGAGAAGAAAACCACATAAATATCCACAAGGTCAAATTTTTGTAAAGAATGAATGAAAAAAAAAGTAGCAAAAACCATTAATATAGATCTAATAATATTAATTTTAAAATTTCTTTTTAAATTTAATTTGGGTTTAAGTAATGCAAATAAAATTAAAATAATAATAAAGTGAAAAAAAAATCTGCCCCAAATTACTTGATTTAATGGCATTAATGTTCCCAGATATTTTGCAGTAGAGTCTTGGCAAACTAAAATAAAAAATCCTGATATAGATAAAATTATAACTTTGGTAATAGATTTGTTTTTTATTAAATTCATAATTTTGATTAAATTTTAGACTGAACTAAGATTATCTAAAATTTTTTTTGAACACTGTTCTGTATTACTAGACCCTTGAAGATCTTTTGTTCGACTGTTTTTATCTTTAAGAGTTAATTCAATTGATTTTACTATTCTATCAGAAGCTTCTTTTTCACCTAAATAATCTAACATCATTGCAGCTGACCAAATTTGTCCTACTGGATTAGCTATTCCTTGGCCCGCAATATCTGGCGCAGATCCATGTACAGGTTCAAATAATGATGGATACTTATTCGTTGGATTTATATTTCCAGACGGTGCAATTCCAATTGTTCCAGTACAAGCCGGTCCTAGATCTGATAAAATATCTCCAAAAAGGTTTGATGCAACTATCACATCAAAACGTTCAGGACTTAGAACAAATCTAGCAGCTAATATATCTATATGATATTGATCAGTTTCTACATCAGAATAATTCTTTTTATTCTCATTAAATCTCTCATCCCAATAAGGCATTGTAATTGATATTCCATTTGATTTTGTTGCACTTGTTAATTTTTTTCTTTTTCTTTTTTTAGCTAATTCAAAAGCAAATTGTTGAACTCTATCTATTCCATATTTTGACATTATTGTTTCTTGAATAACCACTTCTCTATCAGTTCCCTGATACATTCTTCCACCGACTGATGAATATTCTCCTTCAGTATTTTCTCTAACAATTATCATGTCAATATCACCAGGTTTTTTATTAGCCAATGGTGCATTTACACCTTCAAAAAGTTTTACAGGTCTTAAATTAATAAACTGATCAAATTCTCTTCTAAATTTTAATAAAGAACCCCAAAGAGTTATATGATCTGGATACTTATCTGGCATACCAACTGCACCAAAGAAAATTGCATCGTGTTTATTTAATTTATCTTTCCAGTCATCTGGCATCATTTTTCCATGTTTTTCATAATAATCACATGATGCAAAATCATAATCTTCTATATTTAATTTGAATTGATGTTGTTGAGAAATTTCTTTTAATATTTTTTGTGCTTCGGGTACAACTTCTTTACCAATACCGTCACCAGCAATTGACGCTATAGAATATTCTTTCATCTATTTGACAAATGTATCGTTAAATTGCTTTGTAACTCTTACAAAAGTAGTACATTTACTTAATTGTTTTAATGAGGGCGCTCCAACATATGTGCAACTACTTCTCACACCACCTAAAATATTTAAAATTGTATCATTAATTTTACCACGGTACTTAACTCTTACTGTTCTACCTTCACTGCTTCTATAATCAGATAAACCACCATAATGTTTTTTGTTAGCTGTTTCAGAACTTGATCCATAAAATTCAATATACTTTGAACCGTTAGATTTTACTAATTTTCCTTTACCTTCGTCATGACCTGCAAACATTCCTCCAAGCATAACAAAATCAGCTCCACCACCAAATGCTTTAGCAACATCACCTGGACATGTGCATCCACCATCTGCAATGATATGTGCACCCAATCCGTGAGCAGCATCAGCACATTCTATTACTGCACTTAACTGAGGATATCCAACTCCAGTTTGTATTCGTGTAGTACAGACACTTCCAGGTCCAATTCCAACTTTCACAATATCTGCTCCTGATAAAATTAATTCTTGAGTCATATCAGCAGTAACAACATTACCTGCTATGATTGTTTTCGTTGGATATTTATCTCTAACAGATTTTAAAAATTTACTAAAATGCTCTGAATAACCATTTGCAACGTCAATACAAATGAATTTAATGAAACTAAATTCTTTTAAAACTTTATCTAAATTTTGAAAATCTTCTTTTTTTGTTCCAATACTTAAAGCTACATTTGGATATATTGATTTAATCTTTTTAAATTGTTTAATTTTTTTAACATCATGCTGTTTTGTTAAGCATGTAATCATTCCGTATTCAGATAATTTTTCTGCTACACCAAGTACGCCTACACCATCCATATTAGCAGCCATTATAGGAATTCCAGACCATTCGTTTTTACTGTATTTAAAACGATAAGTTCTCTTTAAATTAACGTCTTTTCTACTTTTAAGAGTGCTTCTTTTTGGTCTGAAAAGTACGTCTGAATAATCTAGTTTTAGCTCTTCTTCAATTCTCACAAAAATGAAGGTATACATTCAATGAATAATAATTCAATTTAATAATTGACCTTATTAACGTTGTATTTGAACAATTTTAAAATTACTGATTGAATTATAAAAATATAAATTAAATAAAATAAATGTTTGAAGGTTTTAAGAGCAGATACGTAAAAGTAAAAAAAGGGAAAGTATTTTGCAAAGTTAAAGGAGACGGTCCACCTTTATTATTACTTCATGGTTACCCTCAAACACATTTAATGTGGCATAAAACAGCTCCTGAGTTATCAAAAAGCTTCACAGTCGTTGCAGCAGACCTTAGAGGTTATGGAAATAGTTTAGCACCACCTTCTGATAGTAAACATTTTAATTATTCAAAAAGAGAAATGGCAAGTGACATGAAACAAATGATGGTAAAATTAGGATATCCTAAATTTTTTGTTGCAGGTCATGATAGAGGTGGAAGAGTTGCTCATAGATTGGCAAGAGATCACAGAAAAAACGTCCTTGCTCTTAGCGTTTTAGATATTTGTCCAACTTTAGATATGTATGAACTAACAACTAGAGATTTTGCAAAAGCTTACTTTCATTGGTTTTTCTTAATTCAACCAAAATGGTTACCAGAAAGAATGATAATGAGTGATCCAAGGAAATGGATGAAGTATTGCTTGGACAAATGGTCTGGCAATCATAAGTTTGGAAAAGTTGAAGAGGGTTACTTAAAGTGCTTTAAGCAACCAAAGAGAATTCATGGATCATGTGAAGATTATAGAGCATCTGCTACTATTGATCTTGATCATGACAGATACGACCGAAAGAAAAAATTAAATATTCCTGTTCAAGTTTTATGGGGAAAAAATGGAGTTATAGGTAAACAATTTAAACCAATTAAAATTTGGCAAAAATATTCAAATAAAAAAGTTGTTGGAGTTGCTGTTAAATCTGGACATTTTATACCAGAGCAAAATCCCAAAGAAACAATTAAACAATTAAAAAGTTTCTTTTTAAAAAATGTTTAAAGTAATTCCTAATAAAAAAAATATAGGCGCAGAATTAGTCTGTGATTTAAATAAAATTAATAATTCTACATTAAAAAAAATTAAAACTGCCTTATCAAAATATGGAATGATTTATTTTAGAAACCAAAAATTAAGCTCTGATCATTATGTAAAATTTGCAAAAAAATTTGGAAAACTAGCAAACTATCCAAGACTTAAAGGATTGAATAAAAAATATCCTCAAATAACTGTTGTTCAAAGAAAATCTACTGACAAAGGCCCTAGTTTTGGTGAGCAATTTCATACTGATTCAATTTATACTAAAAAACCACCTAGATTTACTATGTTGCTTTCTAAATTAGTTCCAAAAAAAGGTCAGGCAAACACAGATTTTTGTTCCCAATATTTAGCTTATGAAAAATTACCAGCTAATTTTAAAAGAAAGTTTAAAAATGAAAAATGTATATTTTCATCAGAAGGCCCTATTTCTGTAACAAGATTAGAAAGAGAGAAAGAAAAGGGAAAAAAAGCTAAAGAACTTATTTCAAAGCATAAATTAATAAGAAAAATAAACAGTAAATACACTTTATATTGTAGTCCAGGACACTTTATTCGTTTTAATAATAGTAAAATTGATAAAAAATTAAAAACTTATCTTTTCAAACACCAATTAAAAAAAAGTTTTCAATACTCCTTAGAGTGGGAAAAGAACCAATTAGCTATTTGGGATAATAGATCTATGCTACATCAAGCAACGGCCTTTAAAGGTAATAGAATTATGCATAGAATTACTGTCCAATAATGTTTCAGGTATTTTTAGAATTAACTCCATTTATAGGAATTACTCTTATTGGTTATATTTTAGGATATATTAAAATATTTGATATACAAAAGGCTAGAATATTTAATTTATTTTCATTTTATATAGCTGTACCAGCTTTAATCATAAAACTAGTTGCGCAAAGTGACATTGGGGAAATAGACGTATCTCAAATTTCATCATATTTTTTAATGCAGTTAACAAGCGGAATATTTGCTTTTTTATTAACTAAAAATACTTTTAAAAGATCAATACAGGAGTCTATTATTTGGGCTTTAACAGTTGCTTTATCCAATCACGTAATATTAGTTTTACCTATTGCTGAAATATTTTTTGCAGGAAGTACGATAACTCAAATATCAGGTATTATTTTAATGGATAGTGTAGTTTTATTATCCATAGTGAGTTTCTTTTTAGAGCTTAATGTAAAAAAAAGAATTAAATTATTTCAGTTTTTAAAAAATTTAATATTAAATCCTATGATATTAGCAATTTTAATTGGATTTATAATAAGAATTTCAAAGATCAATATAGACGAAACCCCATTTGAGTATATTCTTCAAAGATTGGCAGAGTGTGTGATGCCAGTTGGTTTATTTGCAATCGGTATTATTCTATCTTTTTATTCAAAAAAAGTTTTCAATAAATTAACAATCACAATTTCAATATTAAAACTTATTATTTCACCACTGATTTTGCTGATTTTAGGTTACACATTCTTTAGCTTATCAAATCCAATTAATTTTGCCGGAGCCTTGTTGGTTAGCGTTGGTCCTTGCGGAGCCACCTCAATAGTTATGTGTTCTGCATATAATGTAAGTCCGGAAAATATCATTAAGGCAATATTTATCTCTACATTTGCTTCAATATTTACCTTTTTATTTACTATAAATTTATTAAATTAATTAAATATGTTTAAAAAAATATTTAGCATTCTTTTCATTTTCTTTTTTTTATCCTCAATCTCAATAGCCAAAGATAAAATAGATGAAACCATTGATAAAACTACCGATTTTTTAAAATCTATATCTAAAAGAAGTTTAAATAAATCTCAAACAGCAGAATTTTTAAACAACTATGCGATAACCCTACAAGATGAGCGAAATCAAGGTGAAGTGACTTATATCTTTGATGAAAAGAATTATAAAAGATATAAAGACGGAAAAGTTATTTCAGAAGATGGGTGGCGTTTTACAAATTTAGGAAAATTAAGAGTTTTTTCAGGTGATATTAAATTAACTTGGAAATTTAAACTTGATAAACAAAATGTAATAGTCATTAAGACTAAATTTCAACCAATAGGTAAAGAATATCCATTCACCTATCAACTAAAAGAAAAGTTTTTTGAAACAGTTAATTAATGTCAAAAAGATATAGTGGAAAATCATTTAAAGACTCTAGCGTAATGAAAAAAGCCAAACTTTCTTTAAAGGAAAAAAGAAAGATTAAAAAAGATAAGAAAAAGAGTAAGTGAAATCTTGTTTGCATCAAAAAATAAAAGTAGTATAAACCAACAATTATTTACGGCGGGGTAGCTCAGTTGGTTAGAGCGCGGGACTCATAAGCCCGAGGTCAGTGGTTCGATCCCACTTCCCGCTACCATTTTTAGGCCTTTTAATCACTAAATATATCCTTATAAATTAACTGTGAAATTTTTATTAAAAATTCTAATATTTCAGTTTGTTTTTATCTCAGCTTCTTTTGCTAAAGTAGATGAAGTAGTAGATAGATTTTATTCTTCTTTGGAAAGTTTTTTGGAGGAGAATTTTGAAAATACTGATTTTTCAATAAAAAAAATTGAGACTATTAAACCAGAAATAGGAATACAAACATTTAAAATTTTTGCAGAAGATAGTTCAGACTTATCTTTTTTCCAAGGATCTTTATTTTTACACGACAGTGACAGAGAAACATTTAATTTTGGAATTGGACAAAGATATTTATCTAATGATGAAAGTATATTATTTGGTTTAAACGCTTTTTATGATTATGAATTTGATTATGAGCACCAAAGATTTAGTATAGGTGCTGAAATTAAATCTTCCATCCTAGATTTAAATTACAATCAATATTTTGCTGAAAGCTCTAGCAAAAAAGGAAAAGATAGTAAAAATGAAGAAGCTATAGATGGTTATGATGCAGAAGTAGGAGCACATCTTCCATACATTCCATCTATGAAAGTATATTTAAAAGTTTTTGATTTTGAAGTACCAAGTGGAAACGATTTTCAAGGATTAGAATTTTCTACACAATTAAAAATACCAAATTCAGGCTTATCTTTTGAAATTGGCCACACTGATTACGATCATCACAATGATCAAAGTTATATAAATCTTAAGTATAGTAATAGTATAAAAAATCCTGGTACTTCTTTATTTAGTAGTGAGGCTTTTGAAAGAATTTCCATGAAAGATAGAATGTATGAGAAAGTTAGAAGAGAAAATGTTATTAAGAAAAAAGGAGCGAGTTTTACTGTTAAAGCAGGAGGATTTTAAATGAAAAATTTTAAATATTTATTTTTGATTTTATCTACAATTTTTATTTTTGAGATGTTTAATTCTAATAAAGCTGAAGCATGTACGATTTCTTCTGGGGTTGTCTCGGAAAGTGATATTAATAGTGGATGTGATACAGCACCTGCAGAATATGAAATAGTAATTTATAAACTTTATTTATGTACAAGTATTCCAACTGAAGCAACAACATCATCTACAGTTGTTTTAACTCCTTGCTCTCAAGTATTTAACAATGATAGCGGAGCTACTGCTGCTGTAACCCAAGGGGCTGAAATTGTTCTAGATGGAACTTATACACGACCTCCAAATGGAACTTATACACATGGATATGCTTATATGGATAATACCTTTGGTATAACATGGGCAGGCGAGCTTAGTGGCGCTAAAACAGGAACATCTAGTGGAACTGGAGTTTTTTGTGGTACAAAAGCTGGCTCAGGAACACATGCAAAAGGAAGCACTCACACTGGAAATTCTGTCTGTGGTTCAAGCGCTATAACAGCAGGAAAATTTGTTGAGACATTAGCTCAATTTGGTGCACATGACGATGCATTTTCGTCAAAGGCTGAGGTTGATAATATAAATGGAACAACAGCGAGTATTATTGGATATTTAGTTGATAGCAACGAACATAGAGCAGCTAACACAGGTGAAGTTGTAAAGCTAGAAGGTCTTGTAAAATTTGCAGACCCTATTACAGTTACTGGAGCGACATCTTCTTTAAGCATGACATTTAATGTTGGAGAGGGAATGCACTTATCAAACACAGGTGCGGACACACTTTGGATTGGAAGTGGTCCTTTCCAAGCAATTATGTCTGCAAATTAATGGCCTGGAAAATCTAAAAGATTTTCAACAGAATATCCCTTTTTAACTAGATTATCTGTACCACCTAAATCAAAAAGATTTATTACAAATATAAATCCAGCCACTTTACTTTTTGATATTTCTATTAATTTCGCTGCTGCTTCTGCAGTACCACCAGTAGCAATTAAATCATCAATTATTAAGACTTTATCACCTTCATCGAATGAATCTTTGTGGACTTCTATTGTCGCCGTTCCATATTCAAGCTCAAAGTCTACTGAATGAACATCAGCAGGTAATTTATTTTTTTTCCTCAACATTATGAATGGTTTATCAAGTATATAAGAAATAGCTGATGCAAAAACAAATCCTCTAGACTCTACAGCTCCAATTTTATTAAACTGAAATTTTTTTGATCTTTCAACGATTTGATTAATACATTCTTTGAATGCCTTTTCATTTTTAATAAGTGTTGTTATATCTCTGAAAAGAATTCCCTTTTTGGGATAGTCTTGAATTGACCTAATATGTTCTTTTAAATCCATAAAACTTAAATATAATCTTAAATCTATTATGGCAAATAATAAATTAGCTATTATTGGTGGAAGTGGCCTATATGATGTTGAGGAGTTTAAAGATAGAGAGACACTCGATATAAATACTCCATGGGGAAAACCCTCAGATTTAATATTAAAAGCCAAATTTAATAATAAAGAAATTTATTTTTTACCAAGACATGGAAAAGGTCATTTTATTTCTCCATCGAAAATAAATTTTAGGGCAAATATTGATGCTCTCAAGCAACTTGGTATTACTGACATAGTTTCTGTTTCAGCTGTAGGATCTTTAAAGGAAGATCTACCTCCAGGTAAATTTGTTATCGTTGATCAATTCATTGATAGAACTTTTGCAAGAAATAAAACCTTTTTTGATGATGAAATTGTTGCGCATGTATCAATGGCACACCCAACCTCAAATGGGCTGATGAATGCTTGCGAAGATGCCATTAAAAAAGAAAATATACCTTATCAAAGAGGTGGAACTTATGTTGTAATGGAAGGTCCACAATTTTCTACATTAGCAGAGTCAAATCTATATAGATCTTGGAAAGCCGATGTTATTGGAATGACAAATATGCCAGAAGCTAAGCTAGCAAGAGAAGCAGAAATTAGATATGCTTCGGTTTCTATGGTAACAGATTATGATTGCTGGCATCCAGATCACGAGAATGTTGATGTTCAACAAGTTATAAAAGTACTCTTAAATAATGCCGCGAAGGCAAAAAATATGATTAAAAACTTAATAGAGAACTTTGAAAATTATATTGATCCTAATGATCCAACTAATAATTGCTTAGATGTTGCAATAATTACTGCTCCAGAAAAAAGAACACAAAAAACTAAAGATAAATTAAAAACAATTGCAGGAAGGATTTTAAATATATGAAGAAACTATTTTTAATTGTACTATTTTTTATTATTTCTACTTACGCTTACGCTAACGGTAAAATTTTAAAAAGTGGATTTTTTACTAAATCAGCTTCAGTAGAGGAGGGTATGGACGTAAAAGATCCAAAAAACAAAATTATAATTATTTATAATCATGGTCAAAATTCAAATGATAAAGCACACAAGAATGAATGTGTTTGGGTAAATCAAATAAGAAATCAAGCTTCATTGGTTGATGAGGAAATTAATGGTAAAAAAATTATGGTTTATAATTTCTGCTCAAATGATTTTGCAGGCGATATGTCATTAAAAAAACACTGGTGGAAGTCCAAAACTCCTTATGTGGGTAAACATAAGTTAGAAAAAAGGATTGAAAAAAATCTAGAATTAGTTGAAAAATTTATAAGTATTGGAGTTCCAAGAAAACAAATTATCATATCAGGTCATTCATGTGGGGGTCTATTAACTCTAATGTTGTTATCAGCTTACCCAGAAAAAGTAGGAGGGGGAATATCATACATGCAAGCTTGTTTTGGTAAGCTTTCTAAAACTTATAAAGTAAAAAAAGTAGGCCCAGAAAAGGCATTAGAAAAATTTGCTAAAAAATACCCAGGCCCTGCTGAATTAAGAGCAAGACTAATTAATAATATTAAACAATCTGATAATGTTTCTGTTTTAGCTTTCACTCACCCGAAGGATAAATGGGAGGGATTGTTATCTGACTGGTTAGAGGAAGTTCCAGGAGTTAAAAGAATTGTTATTTCTGAAGATTATAAAATTAAAGGAAAATCTTGTTTTGTTAAAGGAGTTGATTGGCAAAAAAATATCTCAAAACAGAAAAATCCAGGTCATGAAATGAACCAGGCTGATTGTTTTCAATATTATAATCCAACAATTAAAGAATACATTGCTTCAAGAATAAAATAATGAAAATTAATGGCCTTGAATATAAAACAATTTGGTTTGATGAAGAAAAACAAGTTGTAAAAATAATAGATCAAACGAAGCTACCACATAAATTTATAATAAAAGAATTAAGTTCAGTTAAAGACGCTATAAATGCTATCAAAACAATGGAAGTTCGAGGTGCTCCATTAATCGGAGGCACAGCTGCATTTGGATTAGTTTTAGCTATAAAAGAAAATAACAGTTTAGATTTTATAAAAAAAAGTTCAGAGGAATTAGTTGCATCTAGACCAACAGCAATAAATCTCCAATGGGCAATACATAGAATGAATAACAAATTATCATTTGTTGAACCTGAAGATTTATTTAGAGTTGCACTCAATGAGGCTAAGGAAATTTGTAAAGAAGATGAGAGGTTTTGTGAAAGTATTGGTAAAAATGGATTAAATATTATTGAAGATATATATAATAAAAAAAAAGATACGGTAAATATTCTCACACATTGTAATGCAGGTTGGTTAGCTACAATAGATTGGGGGACAGCAACTTCTCCTATTTATCATGCACATAAAAAAGGAATACCAATACATGTTTGGGTAGATGAAACTAGACCAAGAAATCAAGGGGCAAACCTTACATCATATGAACTTAATGAAGAAGAAATTCCAAATACAATTATAGCAGATAATACTGGAGGAATATTAATGCAAAGAGGACAGGTCGATATGTGTATTGTTGGAACAGATAGAACTTTATCTAACGGAGATGTGTGCAATAAAATTGGCACATATTTAAAAGCTCTTGCAGCTCATGATAATAATGTTCCTTTTTATGTTGCTTTACCAAGTTCAACCATAGATTGGAATTTAAAAAACTCCAAAGATATTCCAATAGAAGAAAGAGATCCAAAAGAACTTTCTCATGTGGATGGAATTAATAAAGATAATAAAGTTGATAAAGTTTTAATTTATCCAGAGAAAAGTAAATCATTAAATTTGGCTTTTGATGTAACTCCAGCTAAATATGTTACAGCATTAATAACAGAAAAAGGATTATGCGAAGCCTCTACCGAAGGTTTAAATGGTCTCTTCAAAAACTAATAAAAAGAAAAATGATGTTATTAAGTTTTCAAAAATGCTTAATGACAAAAAATTATCAGCTTTAAGATCTGGCAATATATCAGTCAGACACAACAATGGTTTTTTTATTACCCCTTCAGGAAAAAAATACTCATCACTAAAAGTAAAAGATATAGTGTTTGTAAGTCTAGATGGAAAATATGAAAAAACATATAAACCTTCATCAGAATGGAGATTTCATCAAGATATTTATGTTAAAAAGAAAGATGCTCAAGCAATAGTCCACTCACATTCAACTAATGCAACAGCCCTATCTGTTCACAAAAAACCTATTCCAGCTTTTCATTACATGGTTGCTCTTGCTGGAGGTAACGATATTAAATGTGCAAAATATGCAACTTATGGAACAAGAAAGCTTTCAAAAAATATATTAAAAGCTTTGAATAATAGAAAAGCCTGTTTGATTGCAAATCACGGTCAGATTGCATTCGATAAAAATTTACCTGATGCTTTTGAATTAGCCCAAGAAGTTGAAAATTTGAGTTTACAGTATATAACTGCTCTTAAGCTTGGGAAGCCAAAAATTCTTTCTATAAATGAAATGAATAAAGTTTTAAAAAAAGCTAAAAATTATAAAAGAGGTTAATAGGTGACAAAAGTTGGTGAACATATAACTCTAGATATCATTGGAACAAAAAAAGAATATGATCCCTCATTTTATGAAAAGTTAGTTTATAAAATTGCAAAATTAGCAAAAGTAACAGTTTTAAAAATATCAAAATATAAATTTGAACCTCAAGGTTTTACATTGGTAGCTCTGTTAGCGGAAAGCCATATAAGCTTTCACACTTTTCCGGAAAATGAAATTATAAGCTTTGATTTTTTTACTTGTGGTAAAGTTTCACCATCAGTTGCTCTTAAAGTAATTAAAGAAGAAATAGAACATAAACAAATCATTATTAAGGAATTTAACAGAGATACGATTGATCTATATCATGATAACTATAGTTCACCAGGATTAAAAAAATCTTATGTTGTAAATAAAGTATTAGAAAATTTTAAATCCAAAGCAGGTCAATATATTGAAATATTAGATTTAGAACAGTTTGGAAAAGCTTTATTTATTGATAATGAAATACAAGTCGCTGAGAGTGATGAACATTTATATAGCTCAACCTTTGTAAATTCTGGTCTTAATTTGAATTCAAATAAAGAGAAAGCTGCAATTATTGGTGGAGGTGACGGCGGTGTTGCAAGAGAATGTATTTCACAAAATTTTGGATTCATAGATTGGTATGAATTAGATCCTGAAGTCGTTGATGTATGCGATAAACATTTAAGTAAAATAGGAGAAAAGGCTACAGAAAAAAATTCATTTAAATGTGTCTGGGGTGATGCATTTGAGAGCATTAAATCAGTCAAAGATAATACCTATGATCAAATTTTTGTTGATCTTAACGATGATCAATTTTGCATAGATTTAGCTGCAAAAAATATGTCATCTTTAGAAAGAATTTTAAAACCTAAAGGTGTAATTACTGCTCAAGTCGGAAGCCAAGACAAAAAACCTAAACAAGTTGAAAATTGGTTAAATGTTTTTAACAAAAATTTTGGAAATACAAAACTTTCAAGAGTTTATATACCAAGTTTCGATTGTTCTTGGAATTTTTCCTCGTCAATAAATCATTAATTTTACTTTTTAAAACAAAAATTTTATGAAATAATCTTCAAAATTTTGGAGGAAAAAAATGAAAAAATTAAAAGTATTAGGACTTGGTATTTTAATATCATCATTCCTAACAATTTCTTCAATTGCAGATCAAATTAAAATTGGAACTGAAGGTGCATATCCACCTTGGAATTCTAAAGACTCAGCAGGAAATTTGATTGGCTTTGAAGTCGAATTAGCAAATGAACTATGCAAAATTATGAATCATGATTGCACTATTGTTGAGCAAGATTGGGATGGAATGATACCAGCTTTAGTTTCAAGAAAATTTGATGCTATTATGGCTGGAATGTCAATAACTGGTGAGAGAATGAAAACAATAAATTTTTCTCAAGGTTATGCTGATGAAGTTGCATCATTAGCTGTTATGAAAGGATCGAAAAACGAAGGCCTTAAAACAATGTCAGCTATAAATCTATCTGACGTAAGTGCTGATGAACAAGCAACACTAGATATTCTGACCAAAGCATTTAAAGGTAAAACTATTGGTGTACAAACAGCAACAATTCACCAGAACTTTTTAGAATCTGGATTAATGGGCAATGTAAAAATTAGAACTTACAAAACTCAAGATGAAGTTAATTTAGATTTATCTGCTGGTAGAATAGATGCAGCATTAGCTGCAGCAGTTGCTTTTACAGATTATGCAGAAAAATCTGGCAAAGCAGTTGTATTAACTGGACCAACATTTGCAGGTGGAGATTTTGGTAATGGTGTTGGTGTAGGTATTAGAAAAGGTGATTCTAAACTTTTAAATGATTTTAATGCAGCAATTGATAAAGCTAGAGATGATGGCATTATTAGTAAGCTTGCTATAAAACATTTTGGTTTTGACGCTTCTATGTAATAAATTATTTATGGGTGGCTATAATTAGCCACCTATATTATGGAACTTCTATATTTTGGTGATAAAGGCTGGGGAGATGAGTTATTCTTTGCAACCTTAATGACAATTGCGGTTTCAATAACCGCAATGATAATAGGCTTTATATTTGCTGCTTTATTCACTCCATTAAAATTATCTAATAACAAATTTCTTAATTCTATTGGTAATGCATACACCACTGTTATTAGAGGTGTACCTGAGCTTCTAGTAATTTATTTATTTTTCTTTGGCGGAAGTGGAGCAATTATGTTTGTTGCTTCTATATTTGGTTACAATGATTACATTGAAATTAATGCTTTTTTAACTGGTTCATTTTCAATAGGGATAATATCGGGAGCGTACTCTACTGAAGTATTTAGAGGAGCCCTACAATCAATTGATAAGGGTCAGTTCGAAGCTGCAAAAGTTTTAGGTTTTAATAAATATATTTACTTCTTTAAAATTATTTTGCCTCAAATGCTAAGACTAGCAATTCCAAACTTAAGTAATGTTTGGCAAATTACATTAAAAGATACTTCTCTTATATCTGTAACGGGTTTAGTTGAAATAATGAGACAATCCTATATTGCAGCTGGTTCAACTAGAGATCCATTATTTTTTTACTCATTTGCAGCAGTGCTATACTTAATGCTTACATTTTTAAGTATGCAATTATTAAATAGATTAGAAACAAAATATAGCAAAGGTTATTAATGGATATTGAATTAATGATTAATAGTTTTCCTAAGTTGTTAAATGCAACTTTGATTACTCTTAAACTATTATCTGTATCTCTAATTCTTGGTCTTTTTATTGGATTAGGTTTTGCAATCTTGAGAATGAATAATAATAAGTTGATTAATAAATTTGCTTACGGATACTCATATATTTTTAGAGGAACACCTCTATTGGTACAAATCTTCATAATATATTTTGGATTAGGTCAAATTGAATACTTAAGAACAACATTTTTGTGGGTAGTTTTAAAAGAACCATACTGGTGTGCGATAATCGCATTTTCATTAAATACTGGGGCTTATACTTCAGAAATATTGAGATCAGCTTTTCAAACTATAAAACCAGGATATTTAGAAGCTGGAAGAAGCCTGGGGATACCTTCAAAAATTATTTTTACAAAAATACAAATTCCTATAGCAATAAAACAATCTTTACCTGCTTATGGTAATGAAATTATTTTAATGCTTAAAGGTACATCTTTAGCAAGCACAGTCACACTTATGGACTTAACTGGTGTTGCTAAATATATAATTTCAACAACGTTTAAGCCAGTAGAAGTATTTATTGTGGCAGGAGGTATTTATTTGTTTATGACTTTTATAATTCATAATGTTATTAGATATTTAGAAAAAAAATATGGATTTCAAACATGAAAATAGCTTGCATACAATTATCTAGTGGAGAAAATTATGAAAATAATTTTAGAGATATTGTTAAATATGTAAATCAAGCTATAAAAAATAAATCTGATTTAATTATTACTCCTGAAACTTCGTCTTTGATGTCTAGTAGTAGAGAAACACTTTTTAAATATTCATTTGAAATGAATAAAGATCCAATTTTGATGAAAATTAGAGAAGTTTCAAAAAAATATAAGAAATGGATTTTACTCGGATCAATTTGCGTTAAGGTTAAAAATAAACTTAGAAATAGATCTATTCTTGTTGGACCGAATGGAAAAATTGTTAAATATTATGACAAAATTAACATGTTTGATGTTAAAATTCCGAATAAAGAGCAACATAAAGAAAGCAAAACTTTTAAAGCAGGAAATAAATTAGTCACGGCTAATTTACCTTGGGGTAAAATAGGTTTTACAATCTGTTTTGATCTAAGATTCCCAGAACTTTACAGAAATTTATCAAAAAAAAATTTGAGTTTTATTGCTGTTCCTTCAGCTTTCACAAAGTTTACTGGACAAAAACATTGGTTAACACTTTTAAGAGCAAGAGCGATTGAAAATTTTTGTTATATATTTGCACCAGCTCAAACTGGTAGAAATACACCTAAAAGAGAAACATTTGGTCATACGGCTATTATTTCACCAGATGGAAAAATATTAGCTCTAAAAAAATTAGGGAAGGGAGTGATATATTCAAAAATTAATCCTAAGCTTTCCATGGATTTAAGAAAAATAATACCAAGTTTAATTTAATTTCTACTATCCACAATCAAAGTATCTTTAGATCCACCACCTTGAGAACTATTAACTATTGTACTACCTTTTTTTAGAGCAACTCTAGTTAATCCACCAGTTGTAACATAAGTCGATTTACCTGTTAAAATAAAAGGTCTTAAATCTAAATGTCTTGGTTCAATGTTATCAGGTGTGATTGTGGGAACAGTAGAAAGAATTTCTAATGGTTGTGCAATATAATTCCTTGGATTTTTTTTGATATTTTTTATCATTTCTTCTTTTTCTGCTTTAGAGGCTTTTGGACCAATCATAATTCCGTAGCCACCTGATGCATTTGACGGTTTAACTACATATTTTGAGATATTATCTATAACGTGTTCTCTATTTTTTTTATCTCCACAAAGAAGAGTTTCAACTTGATCAATAATTGGTTGTTCTCCTAGATAGTAAATTATCATTTTATTAACATAAGAATAAACTGCTTTATCATCTGCAACTCCCGTTCCCAAAGCATTTATTATTCCAACATTTCCTTTTCTCCAACATTTGAAAACACCAGGCACACCTAATAAGGATCCCTTGAAAAAAACTTTTGGATCCATAAAATTATCATCTATTCGTCTATAAATACAATCTACCTTCAAAGGGCCTTTAACAGTTTTCATGTAAACATGATCGTTTTCAACAAATAAATCTTTACCCTCCACCAATGCTATTCCCATTTGTTCAGCAAGAAAAGAGTGTTCAAAATAAGCAGAATTATAAATACCAGGTGTTAATAAAACCATGTGTGGGTTATTAGTCTTCTTTGGAATACACTCTGTCATACAATTGTATAATTTATTTGCATATTGATGAACTGAGGAAACCTTATATCTTGTAAATAGTTCTGGAAAAATATCTCTCATAACCATTCTATTTTCCAGCATATATGAAACTCCAGAAGGAACTCTTAAGTTATCTTCAAGAACTAAAAAATCCCCTTCAATATTTTTAATAAGATCAATCCCAGATATATTTGACCATGCTTTGTGTTTTGGTGAGAAACCTTCACACTCTTTTAAATACAATGGAGAATTAAAAATTAGTTCTTTAGGTATTACTTTGTCTTTAAATATTTTTTTTGCATTGTAAACGTCGTCGATAAATAAATTTAGTGCCTTAACTCTTTGTGCAAGTCCTTTTGCAACCTTTAACCATTGACTTTTTGGTATAATTCTAGGAATGATGTCTAAAGGCCATTTTTTCTCTTCAGCTCTATTGTTTGCAGCATAAACTCTAAAATTTATTCCTCTAGCGCTTATTGTACTTTGACAATTTTTTTCTATTTCTTGTAATTTTTTTTTTCCGTATTTTTCAAGTATACCTGCAATGATCTTAGCATGACTTCTCAACTTCTTCTCTTTACTGATATATCCATCAAAAGTTGATTTAGAATCGTAATTTTTCCAAAAATCAGACATATTAACTTAATTTTTTTACATAAGAGTTAAATAAGCAAATGATTAAATTCGATATCTGATATGAAATAAATGGGTTTTATTGTAATCACATATAATTTAAATAGTTAACTTTTATATGACTTATTGTATTGGAATTAAAACAGAGACGGGACTAGTTTTTGCATCAGACTCCAGAACAAATGCAGGATTGGACAATGTAAATATATATTCTAAAATGCTTACACACGATGTTGGAGATAGAACAATAGTAATTGTTACATCAGGAAATCTTGGAACTTCTCAAGCAGTTTATAATTCAATAAAAAAAGATTTAAAAAGTGAAACAGGTATTATGAATTTAAATACCTGTAGTGATTTTGAACAAATTGCATCCTATATTGGCTCTTTAAATATTGAACATTCATCTCCTCAAGGAATTAATACTGATAGCGTTTTATTAGGTTCAACTTTTATTGTCGGTGGTCAAATAAAAGATCAGCCTCCTGAATTATACTTAGTTTACCCTCAGGGTAATTATATTCGTCCAGCAGATAGCAAACCGTATTTAGTTATAGGTGAAGTAAAATATGGAAAACCTATTTTAGATAGAGTGATTACCCCAAAAGTCTCAATTGGAGATGCATCAAGGTGTGCACTGATATCAATGGATTCTACATTAAAAAGTGATTTAACTGTTGGTCCACCAATAGACTTTGCTGTGATAAAAAAAGATGAAATCAAAATAGCATCACTTAAATGTCTAAATATGAATGATCCTGAATTTTCAAAAGTTTGTAATCAATGGTCACAAGGTATTTTCAAGATATTTGACTCTTTTCAAAGGTTTGACTGGGAATAAAACTAATATTTGGTGTATTCTTTAATTTCTTTAATTTTAGAGCCAGTTTTATTATTTATTTCTAATTTTAATTTTGCTCTTTCATCATTAAGGAAGTGAACATCTCTTGATAATTTAATAAATTTTTCACCAAAATCAGAATTTTTTTCGCAAAGCCTTTTGTCATCTTCTATTACCCAAAGCTTTGAATTAATTTCTTTTAGTGAGTTATATAAATTTTCAATTTCACTGTAATTTTTAATATTTGTATTTAATTGATCTTTTAATATTTTATATTCATTTTTTATAAAGTTTAGTTTCTCAGGATCTTTAATTTTTTCAGATTTAATTTCTAAAATTGAAATTTTATCCAGCAATTCTCCAACTGATACTTCTACTAAAATTTTATTCATATAAATTGATATTATGTTAAGTTGTTAAAAATATGTCTAATATACTTATTATAAAACATGGATCTTTAGGTGATATAGCGCAAGCAAGTGGTGCAATTCAAGATATATCTGATAATCATCCAAATGATGATCTTTATATACTATCAACCAAACCTTATTATGATTTATTAAAAAAAAATCCAAATATAACTGATGTTATTTTAGATAAAAGACTCTCTAGGTTTAACTTAATTTATTTATATTTATTAATGAGAAAGATAAAAAAATATAAATTTATTAAAGTTTACGATCTTCAAAATTCCAAAAGAACTAGTTTTTATAAAAATGTTCTATTTCCAAAAGCAACATCAGAAATTTGGTCATCAACAGAAACAACACTTCCTGAAGGAACTAGTAAGATTGATTTTGACAAAGACACTGTACTAAACCGCTTTGAACATCAATTAAATGTTTCTGGAATTAAAACCAATCACGTAACAAAACCAGACTTTTCTTGGAGCTGTGAGGATATTTCAGAAATCAAAAAAAAATATAATTTAAATAAATATTTAATCTTATTTCCTTTTTCATCATCTCATTTAACTATAAAAAGATGGCCATATTACAACGAATTGATAAAAAAAATTAAATCTTCTTTTAGAGATGAAATCCAAATATTAATTGCTCCAGGTCCAAATGAAATCAAATTAGCCAATGATATTGAAGCTAATATTATTTTAGATAATGATAAAGCTCTAAATATTTCACAACTTTCATCATTAATTAAAGATAGTTATTTTGTTATATCTAATGATACAGGCCCAGCACATATGGCGGCACATTTAAATGTAAAAGGATTGGTTTTATTTGGATCACATACTACAGCTAAAAAAGTTAGTATAGAGCGAGAACATTTTAAAGCAATTCAAGTTTCAGATTTAACCAAACTTTCAGCAGATAAAGTATTTCAAAGAATGCAAGAAGCAATTAATTAGTTTTTCTAAATTTTGATAATAAAAAAGGCAAAAATAAAACTATTATGAAAATTCTTAAAAAATGATGGTAGCTCACAAATATTGGATCTATGTTATAAGCAACACTAATAACAACCATTTCATGAATTCCTCCAGGTGCAAAACTTAAAAAAGTTGGTATAAATTCAAATCCTATATAAGTGAGCAAATAAGCAGTTATCATTGCAACAATTACCAAAATTGAACTAACTATTATTCCATGAAATATAAAAAATAATAATTCTTTAATTTTTAATCCGTTTAATCTGGTACCTAAAGCGGTGCCTAGAAATATAAATGCAATATTTATAAATGCATCTGGAAATCTGGCATTAATTATTTCAAAAGTATAAAAAGCACCAGATAAAGCCATTGCACCAACTAAAGTAGGTGATGGAATTTTATAATTTTTTAAGATGTTTGCAAAAATGAAACAAATTATTAACAGAAATAATATTTCTAAAAAATATCTTTCGTTATAGATATTTTCATAGTTATAACCTGTCATTTCCGAGAAGCCTAAATTATTAATAAAAAAAATAGGCACAAAACTCACAATAAATATCACTCTTGTAGCCTGAGGGATCAAAACACCCTTATCGTTTTTTGATTTACCAAATTCTAATAATGCTGCAGATATTGGAACAAATGCGCCCGGGAGAGCTGCTAAAACTGAAATGAATTTACTAAATTTACAAACTTTAAAAAAATAATAACCAGCAAGAATAGTACTGACTATTGTGCAGATTAACATCGCTAATGACGAAAAAATCCATAGATGAATTTTATACAATAATGTTACATTTAAAGTTCCACCAAGAATTATACCAACAATTAAAAATATAGGATTTAATAATTTAGTTGGAAAAACTATTTTAAAGTTTGTAAATGCAAAACATAAATTTAAACCTAGAGATCCTAATAACCAGGGCAAAGGTAGATTAATTAAAGTACCTAAGTATCCACCAACAAGTCCTATAAATAGAGCTTTATAACTACCTACTAAAGCTAAAATATATTCCTTTATGTTTTTGGAAAAATTATATTTGAGCATTGACTAAAATTTATAACTTATGTTTAATGATGGTTTCATAAATATAATAAGAGAGGAAATAATGAAACTAATTAAAACTTTTATTTCAGTTTTATTCTCTGCTTTCCTTCTATTTTCATCAACAAGTTCATTTGCAGTTGAAAAATTACATTTTTTAATTGGCGGTGGTGCTGGTGGTGGTTGGGATGGAACTGCTAGAGGTACTGGAGAAGCATTAACAAAAGCTGGTTTTTTGAAAAGTGCATCATTTGAAAACATGTCAGGTGGTGGAGGTGGTAAGGCTTTGGCTTACCTAATCAATAACGCTCCGAAAGATACAGTTTTAGTTCAGTCAACACCATTGGTGTTAAGATCTATTACAAGACACAAAGGTTATGTAAAAGGTACTGGCACTTTATCTTATAAAGATGTTAAACCAATTGCAGGTGTAATTGGAGATTATGGTGCAATAGTTGTTGCAAAAAATTCACCTATCAAAAATTTCAAAGATGCAGTTGATCAATATCAAAAAGATCCAAAGTCAATTAAAATGGCTGGAGGATCTGTAAGAGGAAGCATGGACCACTTAATTGGTGCGTTAGCTTTCCAAGCAGCTGGAGCAAATCCAAACGATGTGATCTATGTTCCATATGATGCTGGTGGAAAAGCGCTTGCTGGACTTTTATCTGGAGAAACTCAAATACTTTCAACAGGCTTAGGTGAAGTAATGGGTGCTAGAGATCAAGTAAGAATAATTGGTATCACAGCTCCTGAAAGAGTAGGTGATGCACCAGAAGCTCCAACATTAAAAGAGCAAGGATATGATGTTCAGTTTGTTAACTGGAGAGGTTTCTTCGCACCAAAAAGCATGAGTATGAGTGACTATAACAAAATCTCTAAAATGCTTGGTGATGTTCAAAAGACACCAGAGTGGGAAGCTGTTAGAAAAAGAAATGCATGGGTAAATATTTATAACCCTGGTTCTAAATTTGATGCGTTCTTAGAAAAACAAACAGTTGAAATGACAGCTCTGATGAAAAAACTTGGAGTAATATAATCTTTATAGATTATTAAAGAATGTAAAGCAGTGAGAATAAGTCCTACAAAATTTATCTCACTGCTTTTTTTAGTTTTATCAGTATTTTATCTATACACTGCATACAACATTCAAGTATTTGCATTTGATGAAAACGCACCATTCAATGCTAGGACTTTCCCAATATATTTAGGTTGGGCAGGAATAATTTTATCGAGTTTAAAAATAATTTTACCTGAAAAACTTACTACAGAGGTAAACCATAAACACTTAGATTACAAAAGTATAATTTATCTTATAATTATCTCACTAATATATGCTGCTGTAATATTAAAAATTGGATATTTTATATCAACTTCTTTATTTCTTTTTGCATCTTACTATTTCTTAGGTGAAAGAAGATGGGGACTGATGTTTATTTTATCTTTCCCATTTGTTGCTGCATTTATGTATTTGTTACACGGATTATTAAACATTTATCTTCGTGATCCGTTTTTAAAATACATTGGAGTTATGGGATGATCGAAGGAATACTTATCGGATTATCAACTGCTTTATCTCTAACAAATATTTTAATGGTGATGGTTGGATGTTTTGCAGGAACAATAATTGGAATGTTGCCTGGACTTGGACCAATGACTGCAATTGCATTAATGATACCAATTACCTACGGCTTTGATCCATCAACAGGTTTAATTTTAATGGCAGGAGTTTACTATGGTGCAGTATTTGGAGGATCTACATCTTCAATTTTGTTAAATGCTCCTGGAATACCAGGAACTGTTGCTACTGCTTTTGATGGTTATCCAATGGCACAACAAGGTAAAGCTGGTAAAGCTTTAGCAATCGCCGCTTATAGTTCATTCGCAGGTGGAACAATTTCTGCAATATTTTTATTAGTTGCAGCCCCTAGTTTGTCAAAAGTAAGTTTAGCTTTTAGATCACCTGATTATTTTGCATTAATGATCTTAGGTTTAACCGCAATTTCTGCATTTTCGTCAAAAGGACAGTTTTTAAAGGCAATGATGATGGTTGTTTTAGGATTAATGCTAGCAACAGTTGGTCAAGACTCATTGTCAGATATCACAAGATTCACATTTAACAATATGAACTTAACTGATGGAATAAGCTTTGTATTAATTGTAATGGCAACATTTGCAATGAGTGAAGCTCTAACGATTATTTTTAGAGGAAAAGATCCAAACAGAGCTGCAAAACAAATTTCATTAACAGAATTAGGCTCAATTAAAGTAAATAAAGAGGAAACAATTAAAATGGCTAAAACAATACCTAGGTCATCTATACTTGGTTTCTTAATTGGTGTTTTACCTGGCGCAGGAGCAACAATTGCATCTTTCTTAGCATATGGAATGGAGAGAAATTATGTAAACGAAGAAGAAAAACAAAAATTTGGAAAAGGTAGCGTTCATGGTTTATCAGCACCAGAAACTGCAAACAATGCAGCTTGCTCTGGTTCATTTGTTCCATTACTAACATTAGGAATTCCTGGAAGTGGTACAACTGCTGTAATGCTTGGAGCTCTTTTAGGTTTTGGTATTCAGCCAGGACCAAGACTTTATCAAACTAACCCTGAAATTTTTTGGTCGGTTATTATGTCAATGTACATTGGTATGGTAGTGCTTTTAATTTTAAATTTACCTTTAATTCCTTATATCGCTAGAATTTTAGCAGTACCGAGAAATTACTTAATTCCTTTAATTTTATTTTTTTCAGTAACAGGAATATATTTAATGTCATTTAACAATTTTGATATTTTTTTAATGATAGGTATTGCAGTGGTTGCAACTTTTTTAAGGCTCTATGATTTCCCCATGCCACCTTTAATATTGGCTTTCGTACTCGGGGGGCTAATGGAGGAAACATTGAGAAGATCACTATTAATAAGTGATGGATCACCTAATTTTTTATGGGATAGACCAATAACTCTAATAATATTATTGATCACAATAACAATTGTTGGTTGGCAAATTTTTTCAACTTTTAGAAAAAAAAATTAAATATAAATTTTATCAGCTAGACCGTAGCAAAGAATTCCACTTAGTACTGTTAAAATTCCCGATGCTATAACACCTTCACTATTTGTTTTTTCGTTATGTCCAAGCTTATTGACATAAATTGTATATATTCCAATAAGGAAATATAAAACGTTTTGTGCAAAAATTAGTGTAAAGAAACCCCATGTTCCTGCTAAACCATCCTCTTTGATTAACATTATGTAAAGTGCTACTAAAATTGATGCAATAAACGGTGCCCCAAAAAATCTAACCATCACTGCTGCAGAATGATCTATATTGTATTGATCTAAAAATGATTTTGTTGCTACAACTGTTCTAAAAGCATAAACGGCGTAAACGATAAAATGAACAGTAAAAATACTTAAATAAATTATTCCATTAAATTTATCTAGCATGCTTTAACTTTATAAGATTCTTTTGTAGTTTTCAATTATCTTATCCCAAAGAAAATTTTCGGAATGTGTTTTGCACTCTTTTCCAAATTCAATATATTTATTTCCCTCAAATAAATTATCTATACTTGAATAAATTTCATCTAAACTGTTACCATCACAAATTAACCCCGTTTTATTATGGATAATTGCATCAGAAGCACCACCATCTTTACCACCAATAGACGGTATCCCATATTGTGCAGCCTCAATGAAAGAAATTCCAAAGCCCTCAACAGACGTTCTGTGAATTATTGATGGCATTATAAAAATATTAGATTTTGCAATTAATGCATTTTTCAATTCATTAGAGATATCACTTAAAAAATTTACATATTTATCAAGATTTAATTCTATCACTAATTTTTTTAAATTTTCTTCTTCATCTCCATATCCTATACAAGTGTAGGTAATATCAGGATATTTCTCTTTTAAATTTCGAATAGCCATTATAACTTTTTCATGATTTTTTCTTTTATCAAATCTTGATACAGTAATTAGTCTTTGTTTTTTTCCTTTTAGCATTTCTTCTGCTTGTTTAAGGTCATCTTTTGGAATTTCTTCAACGGGATCTACACCTGGATTTATGACTATTAATCTTTTTTCTTCAACACCAAGACTAACAGCTAAATTTTTTGTAAAATTTGAGTTTGCCACCACATGGCCAACATTGTTTAAAACTTCTAGAACTTTTTTGTTCAGTCTAGATCCTTTAGGGTGATTAATTTCTTTGGAATGTATTAAACATATTTTCTTTTTTGGGGATTTTATAAGTTCTAAACTTTTCCAATGATCTGCAATGATACAATTTACGTTTTTATTTTCATTTAAGTATTCATTTATTAGTAGAGATTTTCTATATTTTCTTAATAATTTAACTCCGCTAACTCTTTCAATTGTAAATGAAACTTTATCATCAAACTTTTTATGATCTTCGTGATAATCGGCAAAAACTTTAACCATATCAAGTTTTGATAAAGATCTCGCTAATCCCCACATCAAATTTTGCATACCACCAACTTCAGGAGGGAAAGTTCTGGTTATTATTAAATACATTAATTAGATGACCACTTTATACCACAACCCATACTTGGGAATTGTTCTTCAGGACCTTTACCTGTTTTTGAAACTTGTCTCATAGCAATAAATAAATCGCTATCTCCAGATCTGACAGGCTTTAGTTCTCTTAATTCTCTTATTCTTCCCCTATATTGGAGACCAAAATCTTTATCATAACCGAAAAAATCTGGAGTACATACAGCATCATATTTTCTTGCAATGTCTTGTGTTTCATCAATTAGGTAAGGAAAATTAAACTTATGTTTAATTGCAAACTCTATCATTTTTTCAAAAGAGTCTTCTGGATAATTAATTGGATCATTAGAGCATATTGCAACTGAATTTATTCCTAAATCACTAAGCTTAGTACAGTCCTCCACCACATCTCTAATAATTGCTTTTACATATGGACAATGATTACAAATAAACATTATCAATGTTCCATTTTCACCTTTGATATCATTTAAAGATATTAATCTGTTCTCAGTAGATTTTAATTCAAAGTTTTCTGCTTTTTTTCCAAAATCACATACTGGTGTTTTAATAGGCATAATGTAATAATATATAAATTATGTTTTACGATTTGGAAGATAAAAAACCAAAAAACTCTGGCGAAAATTGGGTAGCACCAAATGCAACTATTATTGGAGATGTCACATTAGAAAAAAACTCTAGTGTTTGGTTTAATGCTGTAATTAGAGGGGATAATGAAAATATTCATGTCGGAGAAGGTTCAAATGTTCAAGACGGAAGCGTTTTGCATACTGACCCAGGTTGCCCTTTAAGAATTGGTAAAGACGTAACCATCGGTCATATAGTTATGCTACATGGATGTACAATTGGAGATAATAGTTTAATTGGCATTGGAGCTGTCATTTTAAATAATGCCAAAATTGGCAAAAACTGCATCATAGGTGCAAAAGCATTAATAACTGAAAATAAAGAAATTCCGGATAACTCACTAGTAGTTGGAGCCCCAGGCAGAGTAGTTAGAAAACTTACTGACGAAGAAATAGGTAAAATTACTGAGAACGCAAAACATTACCAAGATAATTGGAAAAGATACGTAAAAACTGTTTTTTAATATGCCAGCAGGGTATGTAATTGCACAATTAAGAGTAACTAATCCAGAAAATTATAAAGAGTACATTGAAAAAGTTAATCCAATTGTAAAAAAATTTGATGGAGAGTTTTTGGTAAGAAATGGTGAGTATCAAATATTTGATGGTAAAACTAATTTTCCAAGAATAATAGTTCTAAAATTTCCAAGTTATGAAAGAGCGCTAGAGTGGTATAATTCGGAAGAATATAAACCTATAAAACAGATTAGACTCGATAATTCTGAAGGGACAAATATAATAATTAGAGGAATATGAAAAAAATATTATTAGCATTATTAATTACATTATTTAGTTCATCAATATTCGCATCAGATGAAAAGCCAGGTAGATTTTTTGAAGACCAACCAGATGTAACTGATGATTATCAAATTCATTTTATTTATTTTCTTGCAAAAAAAACAAAAGATAATGAAAGAGACATAAATGGCTGGATAGAAAAAGAAGTCAAAAAAATAGATGATTTATTTTTTAAAATGACTGGCGATAAGCAAAGATTAAAATTTGATTATAGACAAGATGGCAAACTAGATATCTCATTTGTAAGAATGGATCGTAAAGCTAGAAAAGGTGGATGGAATGTTAATTATCCAGATTATTACTTGCAAAAACAAGGATTTAATAATCCAAAAAAATTATATTTCTCATTCACAGATGCGGCAAGCGGAGATGGAGGTCAAATGGGACCTCATCATGGATACTTGTTTATAAAAAGAGCATCAGGTCAAATTACTAAAATTTCAATTCATGAATTACTTCATGGCAATGGTTTTGCTATGCCTTGTACCAAAGGAGTTAAAAATGGATCACATTTAACCACTGGTATTCTTAGTCAAAATCTTTCAAAAAAATTTGGAAAAGGTGTTTACGATCACAATGATCCAACTTGTCCAGACTTAAAAGATTCAGTTTATTTAACTCCAACCTCAGATAATCCATTTGATCCACTACAAATTGCTTGCGCTTTAGGTCAAAAGAAAAGAGGTAATCCTCCTGGAAATTATCAAATTCCAGCAAGATATACTCATAAAAAATTACTTAAAGGACGAAAAAATGAATGGTGTACTTATAAGTTAACTGAGTATGCCAAAGAAGATTGGTTCAAAAAATGGAAAGAATAATCTTGTTAAAATTTATTATTTATCACTTAGTTTTAATATTTTAAAAGATAATTTTAATTTAGGAAATCTTTTATTTAAAATTAGTTTAATTTTTTTAAATGAATCGTTATGTATTTTCTTTTCTATAACTGAATTAAAATCTTTCTTTCTATTTACTATTTTAGCTGCACCACAATCTTCGTGATTGATAACTATTAATTTACTTATATTATGTAACTTTATTGAAGTTGATAAATTATCCAAAAAGGTTGATTGCCATTTTTTAAATTTTTTAGAAGTCACACCAATGGCTGCTCCAGCAATAGTAAATGAGCTATATTTTCCAGTTAATTTCTTTTTTTTTAAATAATTAAAAAACTTTTGGCTGAAACCTTGGATCCATACATGACAAAATCATAGCTTCATATTTTTTCATTACGGTACCAACCAAGTATCTTTATTACTATCAATGTCAAATCTAGCTCTTCGATGTCCTTTTGCAGCTAAATACAACCACTCAATAGATTTAATTTTACACTGTATAACAGTAAAGTTTTTATATCCTTCTTCGCTTTGTTCTTTTGTGTAATCAAAATTATCTAATTCAGGTTTTAAACCAGATGTTGGAATATCAGACACTGTACCTGGTCCATTATCTACTAAGTAACATTTACGACTTATATGTTGAGTTTTTTCCCAAGATTGTTTTGTTATATCATTATTGTGATTAATAATTGCTTCAACTTTTAATCTAACCTGAATTTTTTCATCTTTATCGTAAAATAACATAGATGAATTAGGATTTTTTTCTAAGATTTTAATTTTATCAGATCTAATATCACTGTGGAATTGCACTAAACTATTTTGTTCATCTGATTTTCTAAGAACAACAATTCTACTTTCAATATTGTCTTCACTCCCACACGAAAAAACAGGTATTCTAAAAGGAGACGATCTATTAGTAACAGCATCAGTTAACATTAACCAAATTTTCTTTTTTATTTCGGAAAAATCCTCGTAGTAGGGAACAGTGGTAGACACAATTACTTTTTCTTTTTTAACCTAGCAATTAAACTTGAGCTATCCCAACGGTTTCCACCCATTTTTTGAACTTCAGCATAATAACCATCAACAATTTCAGTTACTGGTACAGGTGAACCATTTCTTTTTGCTTCTTCAATACAAATTTTTAAATCTTTTCTCATCCAATCTACAGCAAATCCGTAATCAAATTTATCAGCAACCATAGTTTTATATCTATTTTCCATTTGCCATGACTGAGCTGCACCTTTAGAGATAGTTTCCATAACTTTGTCCATATCTAAACCTGCATTAATTCCAAAATTTACTGCTTCAGATAAACCTTGAACTAAACCACCAATACACATTTGATTAACCATCTTAGTTAATTGTCCACTACCTGATGGTCCGATTAAAGTTACTTTTTTACTATAACAATCAATTATTGGCTCCGCTTTTTTAAAATCACTATCATCTCCACCAACCATAACGGTTAATATTCCACCTTCTGCACCTGATTGTCCTCCAGATATAGGAGCATCTAAAAAACCAAATCCTTTATCTTTTGCAGCTTTATAAAGTTCTCTAGAAATTTCAGCCGACACTGTTGAATTATCTATATATACACATCCTTCTTTAGCATTATGAAATAACCCATTATCACCTATAGAGACTTGTCTTAAATCATCGTCATTCCCAACACATGTAAAAATAAAATCAGCATCTTTAGCAGCTTCAGATGGTGTATCAGCCATATTACCTTTGTATTCAACAATCCATTTTTCTGCTTTTGATTTTGTTCTGTTAAAAACAGTTACATTATGTCCTGCTTTTGATATATATCCTGCCATTGGATAACCCATTACACCAAGACCTATGAAAGCAACTTTAGAAGTCATATTTTTTTATGTTTAAAAATTTAAGTTTAAAAGTAATTGTATTTGGATTTATATTTACATTTTTTTCAAGCTTTGGACAGAGTTTTTTTCTTGGAATATTCAATACGAGTATTAGAGAGACACTATCGATAACCCATGGACAATTTGGCTCAATATATGCATCTGCAACATTGTGCAGTAGTTTATTACTTATTTGGGTTGGAAAGAAAATTGATGATATAAATATTTTTCGATTTGCAATCTATGTAACATTACTTTTATCTTTTTCTTGTTTTTTCTTTTCAAAAATTTCATCAATAGTTTTTTTATTCATTGCAATTTTCTTAATGAGGTTTTCAGGACAGGGAATGATGTCTCATACTGCAACAACAACAGTTTCAAGATATTTTACAAAATCACGGGGCAGGGCATTAAGTATTTGTTGGTTTGGTTTATCTAGTGCTGAATTTATTTTACCTGTTTTAATGGTATTCTTGTTGTCATTAACAACTTGGCAAAATATTTGGACAGTAATTGCTTTATTAATTTTAATATTTTTACCAATTGCATCATTCTTTCTAGTTCGAACTGTTAAACTTGATACGAGAGAAAGCACTGAAGGTGAAGAATTTAAAGAGGAAAATATTAAGCAATGGAAAAGAATTGAAGTAATAAAAGATTATAAATTTTATATCGTTAGCATGAATATGCTTGCAATGCCTTGGATTGCAACCGGTGTATTTGTTTATCAATCATTTATTACTGAATCAAAAAACTGGGGACCATTTGTGATTGCTCAGTCTTTTATGTCATATTCAGTATTTTCAGTAATTACACTTTTAATATCTGGTTTCTTAATTGATAAATTTACAAGTCGAAAACTTTTAATTTTTATGAATATTCCTTTATTTCTGTCGACTTTTGTAATTATTTATTTTGATGCACAATTTACTGCATTTATATTTCTAGGTTTAATTGGAATATCAAATGGTTTGGCAAACGTTTTGGGATCTTCTACTTGGGCTGAAGTTTATGGTGTAAAGCATATTGGATCTATTAAAGCTTTGACCACTGCACTTATGGTTTTTTCAACAGCTTTTGGAACAGCTCTTTTTGGAATTTTAATTGATATTGGATTTTCAATTGAGAAAATTGCTTTAATTTCTGCACTTTATATACTTATTTCTTTTGTTCTTCTTTTTTTAGTTAGAAAAAAATTAAATCCAATTTTAGTATAAAAATACTTGATTTTGTTGATCTTGGAGTATATTTAATCGCCCATGGCAAGAGTTACCGTTGAAGACTGTATAGATAAAGTAGATAGCCCTTATGAATTAGTTTTGGTTGCTAAAGAAAGAGCTACTCAACTTAATTCAGGAATTGAACCTACATTAGATAGAGATAACGATAAGCACACAGTTATTGCTTTAAGAGAAATAGCCGAAGAGACAATTAAAGTTCCAGATTTAACAGAGGCTGCAGTTTACAAACTTAGAAAACATGTAGAACAAATTGATGATACTGCTGAAGAAGATGAAGATGTTGGTGATGATTTTGAAAATCTGTACAAAGGTGAGATTTCAAAAAGTGGTGTACCAATTCTTCCTTCAAAAAGAGCTAGAAAAATCCCTGAAAAAATTCAAGTTTCAAAAGAAGATCTTGCTGAACTATCACCGTCAGCACAGCCTGATGTTAATGTAGAAGCTCCAAGTGAAGCTGAAGAAAGTGATGACGTTTCATTAGATCAAGTTTCTGAAGCAGAAGAGCAAGTTGCAGATAACGCGAGCGACGAAGAAAATAATTCTTAATTAGGAAAACTCTTTTAATATTTGTTCCCTGTGTTCATCTAGATCAGGAATATCCCCTCTAGTACTTTTATCTTCGTATGAGGACATTTTTATTGGATTACCTGCTAATCTAAAATCACCAACTACTTTATGATAAGCTTTAACAATCATGTTTCTTGCTTCGACTTGAGGATTTTCTACCGCTTCTTTAATATTAAATATTGGTCCACATGGTATTTTTAATTTTTCCATCTCACTTATCCATTCAGAAGTATTTTTTGAAGAAAGTTTATCTTCAAAAATTGATTTTAGTTCATTCATATTTTCACATCTTAGTGAATTGGTATTAAATCTTTTATCACTGACCATTTCAGGTATTCCTAATACTTCACAAAGTTTTTCATATAATTTATCGTTACCTGCAGCAATGATTATATAACTATCTTTTGTTTTAAATGCCTCAAAAGGAGCAATTGAAGGATGTCTAGATCCCATTGGTTTAGGAATTTCATTTTTGGATAAATATCTTGCAATTGCATTCTCTAAAATCGCAATTTGGCAGTCTAACATTGAAACATCTATAAACATTCCCTTGCCTGTTTTTTGTCTATCATACAAAGCTGCATTAATTCCGATTGCAGTAAAAAGGCCTGCTGTAATATCACCAATTGAAGTTCCAACCCTCGTTGGTTCACTATTTGGATGACCTGTAACACTCATCAGTCCACCCATTCCCTGAACAACCATGTCATAAGCGGGTAATTCTTTTAAAGGTCCGGTTTGACCAAAACCAGATGCAGATGCATATATTAATTTTGGATATTTTTTGCTTACATCTTTCCAACCATATCCCCATTTTTCTAAAGTACCTGGTTTAAAATTTTCTACTAAAATATCTGCTTTTGCTAAAATTTTATCAAAGATTTTTTTGTCATCCTCATTTTTTAAATTAAGCGCAATACTTTCTTTTCCTCTATTTAGTGACATAAAATATGCCGAATAGTCTTTTACAAAAGGTCCAAACTTTCTTGAATCGTCACCAATTTCTGGTGCTTCTACTTTAATTACACGTGCACCGAGATCAGATAAAATCATTGTACAATATGGACCTACTAAAACCCTAGTAAGATCAACAACTAATAAATTTTTTAAAGGCCCATCCATAATAAGTATGTCATTTCCTTATATTGACTCTTCTGCTCAAGTTCAATTTAATATCACCATTATAAATAAAAAGGGGAAAACTATGTTAAGAAAAATAACATTATATTTGTCTTCAATAATTATAGCTTTTTCAATAGTAGGATCTGCATATGCAGTTACATTAAAAGCAAGTCACCAATGGCCAGGAACACCAAGAGCTGATGGCTCTTTTGACCCACGTCATGAAATGGTACAAATTATTGCTGATGAAGTTAAAAAAGCAAACGTTGATTTAGAAATTAGAATTTATCCAGCTAAGTCACTTTATAAGCCAAAAGAACAGTGGAAACCTATGACTACAGGTCAATTAGATATTTCTGCTTTCCCATTAGCTTATGCATCAAAATTCCATCCAGAATTTGATGCTACATTGATGCCAGGAACTGTAAAAAATCATGAGCATGCATTGAGATTTAATAAAGGTCCAATGATGACAGAGATTAAAAAAATAATCAGTGATGCTGGTGTTGTAGTACTATCTGATGCATGGTTAGGTGGTGGTTTCGCATCAAAAACTAAATGTATCAAGAATCCAAGTGATGCTAAAGGACAAGTCATGAGAGCTGCAGGAAAAGCTTTCAACCAAATGTTAGAGGCTGCTGGTGCAGGTATTCAAAGTATGCCATCATCTGAAATTTATACTGGATTACAAACTGGTGTATTAACAGGTGCAAATACTAGTTCAGGAAGTTTTGTAAGTTACAAAATTTACGAACAAGTAAAATGTGCAACTCCTCCAGGAAAATTTGGTTTATGGTTTATGTATGAGCCAATTTTAATGTCTAAGAAAAGCTACAATGCTTTAAATTCTAGCCAACAAGTGGCTTTGATGAAAGCAGGAAAAGTTGCTGAAAAATATATGACAGCTCAAGTAGAAAACTTAGATAAAAAGTTTGAGGAAGCATACAAAGCTGCAGGTGTTAAATTAGTGTATATGGATGCTGATGATCATGCTGCATGGGTTGATATTGCAATAAAATCATCTCACAAAGCATTTGCTGAAAAAGTTCCAGGTGGCGATAAGCTAATGGAAATGGCTTTAGCAGTTAAATAAAATAATATATAAAGAACCCCTATTTATTCAGTATAAGTAGGGGTTTTTTTATGAAAGAAAAATACTTAAAATTCTGTGATTACGTCGCAAGAGCTTGTGGTGCTTTTGCTGTTCTAGCTTTACTTTTATCAATTCTTGTAATTGTAGAATTAGTTTTCGAGAGATACTTTTTTCAAAGAGCAATAACTTGGCAAACAGAGCTTGTCACAATGCTTCTAGTTGCTTCAACATTTATAGGTAGTGCATATGTTTTAAGTGAAAAAGCTCATGTCAGCATGGAGTGGATTTACGATTTTTTATCAAAAAAAAATATTTTAAGACTTAAAATTTTTACCTCATTAGTCAGTTTATTATTCTTTTTAATTTTATTTTATTTTGGTTTTTTAATGGTTGAGGAAGCGTTTACTAAAAATTATTCGACAGGAACTGTTTGGGATCCTCCTTTGTGGGTACCATATTCTTCAATGATGATAGGTGCTGCATTAATGATTTTACAATATATAGCAGAGATTATTAAGCTTACAGACGAAAGGGATGCTAGCTAATGGATCCATTAATAATTGCAATAATCGTTGCTGTTTTTACTTTAATAGTTTTATTTTCGGGAATACCAATTGCTTTTGGTTTAAGTTTTGTATCAATTGCTCTTTTAGTTGCTTTCGAAGGTTTTCAAATGTTAGATGTTTTTGCTGAAACTTTCTATGCAGGTTTAAATTCGTTTGTTCTGCTTTCAATACCAATGTTTATATTAATGGGAATGGCAGTTGCTAATTCTCCAGCTGGAAAAGATTTATATACAGGATTGGACAGATGGTTATGGAGGGTGCCTGGAGGTTTGGTTATTTCTAATATAGGAGCTTGCTCAATCTTTGCTGCACTAAGTGGATCAAGTCCCGCAACCTGTGCTGCAATCGGCACAATGGGAATTCCTGAAATGAGAAAAAGAGGATACTCAGATCAAATTGCAACAGGAACCATAGCAGCTGGCGGAACTTTAGGAGTACTAATTCCTCCAAGTATTGTTTTAATTGTTTATGGAATTGCAACTGGAACATCTATTGGAAGATTATTTTTAAGCGGGTTGATACCTGGATTTATGCTTGCAGGTATGTTCGCTATCTGGGCACTGATACACAGTTACTTTATTGATAAAGATTCAGCTAAAGCTCTAAAGAATAGAACTCCACCAACCTTTAAAGAAAAAATTGAAGTTTTACCAAGGATACTTCCTTTCTTAGCAATAATTGCTGGTGTCTTATATGTTTTATATGGTGGTGTTGCTACCCCATCAGAGGCTTCAGGAGTTGGAGCCTTTTTAGTTTTTGTTTTGATTGCAGTTGTCTACAAAATTTACCAACCAAAAAAAATATGGAATATTGTTAAAGTTTCAATGAAAGAAAGTGTGATGATAATGTTTATTATTGCAGCGTCTTATCTTTTTGCATTTACATTATCTCAACTTTACGTAACTCAATCATTAGCTCAAAGCATGGTTGAAATGAGCTCTAATAAATGGGTAGTATTTATTTTAATAAATATTTTTTTATTAATTGCAGGTTTCTTTTTACCACCAGTTGCAGTTATTGTTATGACTTCCGCAATATTATTGCCAGTTATAACTCAACTGGGATTTGATCCTTATTGGTTTGCAATTGTATTTACAATTAATATGGAAATTGGTCTTATTACTCCACCCGTTGGATTAAACCTATATATAATTAAAGGTATAACACCAGATGTTAGTTTGTCAGAAATTTTAAAGGGATCTATACCATTTATGATAATTATGGCTTTAGCCATACTTATTTTATGCATTTTTCCCGAGATTGTAACTTGGTTACCTGACAAAATAATGGGTAAAAGTTTAGGTTTTTAATATATAAAAAACACCATGTTAAATATAAAAAGAATATTTGAGACGATTGCTGATGCTGGTCAAAAAATTTTAGAGAAAAAATCATTAAAAAAATTCTCTAAAAAAAGAGATTTGATTGAGTTATGTGATGACCTGTTATCATCTAAAGGAGCTGCTTTCGGTATCACTCTAGCAAGAGATATTCTTTTTAGATATCATAACTTATCTCATGAAGATAAATTAAAATTCTTACTTCAAGTAAATGAAAAATATAAACCTGATACAGCAAATATTGATAATGCAATTAAAGACTATACAGAAAATAAAAATAGTAGATCAATTTTAAATTTATCAAGAATTACATCAGGAACTAGAAAAGAATTGTTTGTTAGATTAAACATGGCTCCGAATGGAACCGCAGAGATTGTTTCTTTGAGAGAAGATTTACAATTGTTTTTAATAAAAAATCCTGAATTAAAGGAATTAGATTATGATTTGATTGATATTTTTAAAAATTGGTTCAACCCTGGATTTTTAAAATTAAGAAAAATAACTTGGGACACAAAAGCTGCAATATTAGAAAAATTATTAAAATATGAAAAAGTTCATTCAATGAAAGATATGAATGAGTTGAAAATTAGATTAGGAGAAAACAGAAGATTTTTTGCTTATTTTCATCCAGCATTAGAAGATGAGCCAATAATTTTTGTTGAGATTGCATTAACTAAAGGTTTAGCTAAATCTATTCAAGAATTGACAAGACCTAATGATGGTAAAAAGGAAGATTATGATACAGCTACTTTTTATTCAATTAGCAACTGTCAAGAAGGGCTTTCAAGAGTTACATTGGGTAATTTTTTAATCAAAAGAGTTGTATACGAATTGCAAGAAGAACTACCAGATGTAAAAAATTTTGGAACCCTATCACCAATGCAAGGTTTTGCTGATTGGGTAAAATCATCAGAAAATGACAAAATAAGTGAAATAGTTCAAAAAGATAATTTTGTAAAAGTTGAGTTTTTAAAATCATTAGATCTTAAAATCGGAGATAGAAAATTTATAGATAATAAAGATTTACTAACAAAACTTGCTTTAAATTACTTAGCTGTACAAAAAAATGATTTAGGTTTTCCCATTAATGATGTTTGTAGGTTCCATTTAAAAAATGGAGCTGAAATTGATGATATAGTAGTTAATGCTAATGTTTCTGATGTAGGTTTTAAAAGGTCATTTGGAATTATGGTTAATTACAAATATGAACTCGGGAAAATTGAGCAAAATCATCAAGAGTATGTAAACGAAAAGAAAATTAATATATCAAGCAAACTTAAAAAATATGTCTAGATTAAATAGAACTGTCTCTGTTGCTCCAATGATGGACTGCACAGACAAACATGAAAGATTTTTCTTAAGACTAATTAGTAAAAACGTTCTTCTCTATACTGAAATGATTGTCTCAGAAGCTATTGATAGAGGAGATAAAAAGAAACTATTAGAATTTGATATGAGAGAAAAACCTGTTGCTCTGCAACTTGGTGGTTCTTCTCCAAAACTATTAGGAAATGCAGCATATTTAGGTGAAGAATTTGGTTATGATGAAATAAATTTAAATTTAGGTTGTCCAAGTAAAAAAGTTCAGAAAAATAGATTTGGGGCTTGTTTAATTCAAGAACCTAATCTTGTTGCTGATTGTCTAAGTGAAATGATTTCAAAAACAATACTTCCTGTAACAGTTAAAACTAGAATTGGATATGACAATGTTGATCAATACGAAGATTTATATAATTTTGTGAATATTTTAAAAGAAACAGGTGTTAAAACTTTTATAATCCATGCCAGAAAAGCAATGTTAGGAAAATTTACACCTAAACAAAATTTAAATATTCCCCCTTTGAAATATGAATACGTAAATAAATTAAAGAAAGATTTTCAAAATTTAGAAATAATAATAAATGGTGGCATAACTTCCACTGATCAAATTAAAGAACATTTAGATAATGTAGACGGTGTTATGATTGGAAGATCTATTTATCATTCCCCTTACATGTTAGCAGATATTGAGAATCAAATTTTTAATAATAGTGAAGTTTTGACAAGACAAGAAGTTGTTGAGAAACTAATTGAGTATGTAAAAGAAGAAATTAAAAAGGGAACAAGATTAAATCAAATCATGAGACATACTCTTGGTTTATTTCATGGACAAACCGGTTCAAGTTTTTGGAAAAGATATTTAAGTGAAAATATGTGTGTAAGAGATGCCGATGTTAAGAAAATTGATCACATAATGGATAAAGTAAAATTTAATCCACAAAGTATATCGGCAGGTCAAATTGAATAATACTCTTTTAGAGATTAATAATATTTATTTTATTTTTTTAATGATGGCAGCTGCTGTCCCAGTTGGTTTTTTTGCAGGATTTTTTGGAATTGGTGGAGGATTAATTTCAGTTCCATTTTTATTTTTTGTATTTGAAGCATTTAATGTAGATAAAGATTATTTAATGCATTTATCTGTAGGGACAGCTTTCTCAATAACAATTTTAACAGCAACAGCTTCAGTATTAACTCATAGAAAATATAATGCAGTTGATTTTAATATAATTAAAAATTATGGGACATTTGTAATTATTGGTGTTTTCTCTGGAACATTAATGGCAGCATTGATGAATACTAAAACATTATTATTCTTTTTTTCTGCTGTTGTTTTCTTTTTTGGAGCCTACTTGTTATTACAAAGTGAAAAGAAAAAAAAAATTAAGAAAAAAATTTAATATTTTCCCAAGAATAATATTTGGATTTTTGTCAGGATTAATATCTGCTCCTATGGGGATAACAGGAGCTATGATGAATGTTCCTATATTAAGATATTTTGGTTATCCAATTAACTTAGCAATAGGAAGTTCAGCAGCGATTGGATTTATAATAGCTTTATTTGGATCAATTGGATTTTTTACATCTGGCATGATGTTAAAAGCAGATATCCCATTAAGCATAGGGTTTATTAATATACCTGCATTTATAATATTTGTTCCTATAACAACATTCATGGCAAGGATTGGAGCAAAAACAGTTCAAGATCTAGATAGAGTTAAAACACAAAGATTATTTGGTGTTTTTCTTTATGTTATCGGTACTTTATTTTTATATAGATTTTTAGTGACTTAGGAGACGAGGTGGTTTCAGTCTCCCTCCGCCACCTCAATTATATATTATTCGATTCTCTAATTTTCTCTTAACTCTTTATAGTTGAATTTTAAATTTTTTGATCGTAATCCCCAACCTTACCAGTATGTTGAAGCAGATTATCAATAAAGTCAAAAATCTTCTTTTTTCTATCTTCAGAGGTTGGACTTTCAGTAACTACAACTAAAGAGGGTTTATTAGAAGATGCTCTTATTAATCCCCAAGACCCATCATCAAAAGAAAATCTTACTCCATTAACAGTTAATATTTCTCTAATTTCTTGATCATCTACTTTAGTTTTATTTTCTTTAATATTTGTTATTTCTTTAACTAAATTCTCAACTACTTCATATTTTTCACTATCTTTACAATAAGGAGCCATAGTCGGGCTTTGATAAGTTGTTGGTAATTCATCAAGTATTTCACTAATTTTTTTGTTATTTTTATCGAGAAGCTTACAGACCTGTATTGCCGAATTAATTCCATCATCATAGCCATATCCCAAAGGTTTATTAAAAAAGAAATGACCACTTTTTTCAAATCCCGCTAAAGCGTTATCGGTATTTACCTTTCTTTTGATATGGGAATGACCAGTTTTCCAATAAATTGTTTCACATTTATTCTCATTTAATACTCTGTCATTGGCATAAAGTCCTGTCGATTTTACATCAACAATAAATTTACTATTTTGATGATCTTTTGAAAGATTTCTAGCAATTAATAGTCCTATTTTATCTGAAAAGATTTCATTACCTTTATCATCAATAACCCCAACTCTATCTCCGTCTCCATCAAAACCAAATCCAATATCAGCTTTATTTTCTTTAACTGCTGAAGAAATTGCATGTAACATTTCTAAGTCTTCAGGATTTGGGTTGTATTTTGGAAAAGTCCAATCCAGGTTACAATCAAGTTCAATGACTTCACACCCAATACCTCTTAAAATTTCGGGTGCAAATATTCCAGCTGTTCCATTTCCACAAGCAACTACTACTTTAATTTTTTTATTTAATGGATTTTTTGTTATCAAATCATTTTTATAAACATCCTGAAAATCATCAATTTTTTTTACATTACCTTCACCATTAATAAATTTTTGATTTAGAGTAATCTCTTTTAGTTCTTTCATTTCTTCAGGTGCATGAGTTAATCCTTTTTTGATACCCATTTTTACACCTGTCCAACCATTTTCATTATGACTAGCTGTAACCATTGCAATTGCATCTGAGTCTAAATTAAATTGTGCAAAATAAACCATAGGAGATAATGATAATCCTATATCTTCGATTTTGCATCCAGTTGAAACTAAACCCTCTTTTAATTTTTCTTTGATATGTTCACTGTAAGACCTGTAATCTTGGCCAACTATAATTCTTGGATTGTTTTTTTTTGTATGATTAATTATTTGAGTTCCAAGACCTTTACCAAGTTGAACGATTCCATCATCATCTATGTCTTTTTCGTATACCCATCGTGCGTCATATTCCCGAAAGCCGTAAGGATCAATTTTTCCCGAATTATTCATGTGGATATATGTACATTTTTTTAAAATTTTTATTGATAAATATTTAATAAGTTCTATAAATGTTCTATTGATTTACAATTTATATAGTATATCAGGTAAATCTACACACTATATCTAGTTATTTACTAGATTTTTTAGTATAAAGATAAAAAGGGAGTTTAATGAACAAAATATTGTCTCAGGCAATCAGGAAGGCTGTCTCTGATTATAAACCAGCGGAAAAAATCAGCAATAATGACAAAAGACCAGACTTATTTTCACTAAATAACAACACAGAGTTGTTTCAAAATTCTAAAGGGATAACTATTAAAATAGATAGATCTAGAGACAATAATTTAACAGATTTTGGAAGAGCAACACTAAGTGATAGATACCTTGGAGAAAACGAGTCTTTCCAAGATTTATTTGCAAGAGTTGCGAGTCATTATGCAGATGACAACTTACACGCGCAAAGACTTTACAACTACATAAGTAACTTATGGTTTATGCCAGCAACACCAGTTTTATCAAATGGTGGGACAAAAAGAGGTTTACCAATTTCTTGTTTCTTAAATGAAGCAGGGGATAGCTTAACAGGAATATTAGATCTATGGAGTGAAAATGTTTGGTTAGCTGCTAAAGGTGGAGGTATTGGAAGTTACTGGGGTAACTTAAGATCTATCGGAGAAAAAATTGGAAGAGTTGGAAAAACTTCAGGCATTATTCCTTTTATAAAAGTTATGGACTCTTTGACAATGGCGATCAGTCAAGGCTCTTTAAGAAGAGGATCTGCAGCTTGTTATCTTCCAATTGATCATCCAGAGATAGAAGAATTTATTGAAATGAGAAGACCAACAGGTGGTGATCCAAACAGAAGATCATTAAATTTACACCATGGTGTATTAGTTTCAGATGCATTCATGAGAGCTGTTGAGTTGGACGAACAATGGGCACTGAAAAGTCCAAAAGATCAATCAGTACAAGCAACTGTTTCTGCAAGAAATTTATGGATTAGATTATTAACTGCAAGAATTGAAACTGGAGAACCTTATATTGTTTTCATTGATACAGTTAATAGAATGATACCTCAACATCATAAGCTTGCTGGTTTGACTGTTAAGACATCCAACTTGTGTAGCGAAATAACTTTACCAACAGGAATTGATAAAGAGGGTAGAGATAGAACAGCAGTATGTTGTTTATCATCTTTAAATTTAGAAACTTATGATGAATGGAAAGATGATAAAAACTTTGTTCCAGACGTAATGAGATTTTTAGATAATGTATTAACGGACTTTACTGAAAAAGCACCCGAGTCATTTAGTGATGCAGTTTATTCAGCATTAAAAGAAAGAAGTGTTGGTCTAGGTGTTATGGGACTTCATTCATTCTTCCAACAAAAAATGATTCCTTTTGAGTCTGTGATGAGTAAAGTTTGGAATAAAAAAATATTTGAAAGCATCCAAAAACAAGTTGATCAAGCTTCAAAAGATTTGGCCGATGAAAGAGGTGCATGTCCAGACGCTGCTGATTATGGTATTAATGAAAGATTTTCAAATAAAACTGCAATAGCTCCTACTGCTTCGATTTCAATTATTTGTGGTGGAACTTCTCCAGGTGTTGAACCAATTGCAGCTAATAGTTATACACATAAAACCTTGTCTGGATCATTTAATGTTAGAAATAAATATCTAAGTAAATTATTAGAGAAACACGGTAAAAATGACGATGAAACATGGTCAAGTATAACAACTAACCAAGGTTCAGTTTCTCATCTTGATTTTCTAACCCAACAAGAAAAAGACGTATTTAAAACTGCTTTTGAACTAGACCAAAAATGGATTGTAGAGTTAGGTGCAGATAGAACACCTCATATTTCACAAGCACAGTCAATAAATATATTTATACCTGCAGATATTCATAAAAGGGACTTACACCAAATCCATTTCCAAGCTTGGAAAAAAGGATTGAAGAGCCTTTATTACTGCAGATCTAAATCAATACAAAGAGCGGAAAATGTAAACGATGCAAATTCTACAGATGTAACTGCAAATGTTTACAAATCTAAGAAACAAAAAAATCAACAACCAGAATATGAGGAGTGTTTATCATGTCAGTAGAAAGTCTAAAAGATGCAAAACAAAAAATTGTAGAACCAAAAAAAATGGGTCTATTAGTTGAGAACCCAGTTTATAAACCATTCAGATACCCATGGTGTTATGATGCTTGGTTAACTCAACAAAGAATTCATTGGTTACCAGAGGAAGTTCCACTTGGTGATGATGTTAGAGATTGGCAAAAAAATCTTTCTGAATCAGAAAAAAACTTACTAACTCAAATTTTTAGATTTTTCACTCAAGCAGATGTTGAAGTTAACAACTGTTACCTAAGACATTACACAACAGTATTTAAACCAACAGAAGTTTTAATGATGATGACTGCATTTGCGTCTATGGAAACAGTTCATGTGGCAGCTTATTCACATCTATTAGATACTATTGGAATGCCAGAGTCAGAATATTCTGCATTCATGAAATACAAAGAGATGAAAGATAAGTATGATTACATGCAAAATTTTAATGTAAACTCAAAAGAAGATATCGCAAAAACTGTTGCAGTATTTAGTGCCTTTACAGAAGGACTTCAGTTATTTGCAAGTTTTGCAATTTTGTTAAACTTCCCAAGACACAATAAGCTCAAAGGAATGGGTCAGATAGTTACTTGGTCAGTAAGAGATGAAACTCTTCATTGTAATTCTATGATTAGAATTTTTAAAGAGTTCATTAAAGAAAATCCTGAGATTTGGACACCAAAACTTAAAAAAGAACTTTATGAAGCTTGCAGAACTATAATTGAACATGAAGATGCATTTATTGATCTAGCTTTTGAAATGGGTCCAATGCAAGGTTTAACTGCTCAAGAAGTTAAAGATTACATTAGGTTCATTGGTAATAGAAGATTAACTCAGTTAGGTCTTGAGCCGATATATGATGTTCAAAAAAATCCATTAACATGGTTAGACACTATGTTAAATGCGGTAGAGCATATGAACTTCTTTGAAGGCAGAGCCACTGAATATTCAAAAGCATCTACACAAGGTAACTGGATAGACGCTTTCTCCTAGGATTAAGTGATAGTAAGTCCCTGTATAAGTATTTGTAAGACTGATCCAGTATCAGGTCTATGCTATGGATGTGGAAGATCTGATGAAGAAAAAAAAATCTGGAAAGATCCTAAAACAACTGATGATTGGAAGAATAATAATTTAAAAGAATTAGAGAAAAGACTTTCTGGGTGGCAATTAGAAGGTTTTAAAAAATCATATAAAAATAAAGTAGAAAAAGGCATCTCGTTATATAAAGAGAAGCTAAAATCAAATATTTAGTTACTATTATATATAAATCCCATTTAGGTGTGGTCAAATGATCCTTGTATTAGCAATTTCACTTTGATTATATAAATCTTAACTTTACGAGAGGAAAACAATGAAAAAAACGTTAAATTTGTTACTTAGCGCTATTTTAGTAGTTACATCATTCATTGGTTTGGGAAATGTTGCCGTTGCTGACGGTCATGGTTTTCCATCTAAACCAATTGAAGTTGTTACTCACGCCGGTCTAGGTGGAGGAACAGATACAACAGCTAGAATGTTGTTAATAAGAACAAGAAAAAATCTAAAAAATAATGCATACATAACACCAAAAAAAGGTGATAGTGGAAACAAAGCTATGGCTTATGTAAAATCTAAGCCAAGAGATGGTCATACAGTTTTAGCAATTACTCCAACACATTTATTTAGAATGGCTAGGGGAGAAGCTGCATTAACAATCGATGATTTTGTTGGTGTTGCAAGAACTACAGTTGATCCAATTGTAATATTTGTAAATGCAAAAAGTCCTTACAAAACAATTGAGGATTTAATTAAAGCTGGTCAAAAAAGTCCAATTAAATATGGAGGAACCAACGTAGGAAGTGTTGACCATATTTCAGGATTAATATTCGCAAGAGAAGCAAAAACAAAAATTGCTTTTGTACCATTCGAAGGTGGTGGAGCGATAATGACTAGTTTAGTAGGAAATCAAATCGAAGCTGCTGGATTAAACCTAGATGAAGGTAAAGATCAATTAGATGCAGGAGAATTGAGAGTACTAGCAGTAATGTCAGATGAAAGAATGTCTGCATTACCAGATACACCAACTTTAAAAGAAAAAGGTATTAATGCATCTTTTGCTACGGTTAGAGGTGTTGTTGTGCTTAAAGGTACACCACAAAAAACTATTGATACCCTTGAAAAAGGATTCCTTAAAGCAATGAAACATCCAGTTTACCAAAACTATTTACAAGGTGCTGGTTTGGATGCATCAAGTGTTGCAGGATCTAAAGCTTGGGATGCTGAAATTAAATCAATTTACAAAGAAGCAAGAGCTGCTTTAGTAAGTTTAGGTTTAGCTAAATAATTTCAAATACTTAATGGGGGTTATATAACCCCCATTCAAATCAAAATGATAAAAGATATAAAAATTCTTAGTATAATTATAATTATATCAGTCGCATTATTTGCTTACACATTCACATTTGATGAAGTTCCTGAAATTTTAGCTCAAGGAATGCAACCTACAATGATGCCAAGATTAATTTTTTCTTTAATAATTTTTTTATCTATATTTCAGTTAATTCAGAATAAAAATTTAAAGTCTGATAAAAAAGAATTAATTCGAAGAAATGCTTTTGTAACGTTTGCTTATACATTATTTATAGTTTTAATAGCAGATAAACTTGGATTTTTAATTTCTATATTTTTATTCACTTTAGTTACACCCATGTTATGGCAAAGGAAAGATTATATAAAAATCTTTTTTTACTCTTTAACTATATCAATATTTGTTTTTGTTTTTTTTACACTTGTACTTCAATTAAAATTTCCTCAAGGGATATTAGAAGAATTTATAATTAGGAATTTTTATTAATGGAAATTTTATCAAATATCTCATTAATTTTAAATCCAACAACATTTGGTTTAATATTAGGATCTACAATTGTTGGAGTGTTGATAGGTGCTCTTCCTGGATTAAGCTCAGGAATGGCCATTGCATTGTTATTACCGTTCACAATATATTTAGAACCCAGTCAAGCAATTGCAGCTATGGCAGCATTATATTGTGGTGGTACATTTGGAGGATCAATCACGGCTATTTTAATTAATGCACCTGGTGCGCCACCTGCTGCTGCAACAGCTTTTGATGGTTTTCCAATGGCTCAGAAGGGCCAGGCAGGTAAAGCTTTAGGGATGGCTGCAGTATCTAGTGTAGTTGGTGGAATTATTTCTTTGGCTGTCCTAATTATTTTTGCACCAACACTTGCAAGAATTGCATATAAATTTGGACCTCCTGAATATTTTGCATTGGCAATCTTTGGATTATCAATGTTAGCTTCTATAAGCTCAAAATCTCCTGTTAAAAATCTTATAGGTGGCTTGATAGGTTTATTTGTTGCAACAATTGGAGTTCATCTTACAACTGGTATTTCAAGATTTACATTTGGGGTTGCTGAACTTTTTGAAGGGATAAGCTTTGTTCCTGTATTAATTGGTTTATTTGCAATGTCAGAGATATTAGTCCAAGCATCAAAAAGTGAATTACTTTTAGAAAGAATTAAGTTTTCAGCAATAAAACTTCCTTCAATTTCAGAATTTAAGAGTTGTGTTAAAACAATTTTAAGATCATCGGGCATAGGAACTTTTATAGGCATTCTTCCAGCTGAAGGCGGAACAGTTAGCGCAATGATTGGTTATAACGAGGCAAGAAGATGGTCAAAAAATAAAGATAACTTTGGAAAAGGAGAAATAGAAGGAGTTGCGGCTCCAGAGTCAGCTAATAATGCTGCTACCGGTGGTGCAATGATACCAACTCTTGCTTTAGGTATTCCAGGTTCAGCAACTACAGCAGTAATTCTTGGAGGATTTCAAATTCATGGATTAAGAGCTGGACCATATTTGTTTGAACAGCAACCTGACCTGCTTTACACAATTTTTTATGGCATGCTTTTAGCAAACTTTATCTTTTTAATTTTTGGTTTACTTGGAGCTAAAATATTCTCAAGAATTTCGTTAATACCAAGGGGTTATTTATGGCCATCTGTATTTGTATTTTGTCTTGTTGGATCTTATGGATTATCTCAATCTATGGTAGATGTTTACATAATGTTAATTTCAGGTGTTGTTGGATTTTTCTTAAGACGGTCAGGATTTTCTCCAGCACCAATAATTATGGGAATTGTACTAGGCGAATTAGTGGAAAATTCATTAGCTCAATCAATCATAATATTTGACCAAAATATATTTATGTTTTTCACAAGGCCAATTGTACTTGTATTTTTTACATTAACTTTTTTAAGTTTATTTTACAGACCTATTAAAAATCTAATAATGAAAGGAAAATAATGACTAAAGCTTTTACACCTAATATTAAATCTAAAAGAGGAAAAGACTTAACAAAATACGTTGCTAACTTTGTTCACAAAACAAAATTTAAAAATATTCCAAAAGAAGTTGTTGAGTTAGCAAAAAAACATATTTTGGATGGTTTTGGTTTAGCATTATCAGGCTCTGTTGCAAGAACAGGTAATTACTTATTTGCACATATCAAAAAAAGTTCAGCAAAAGGGAAGGCAACAGTTATTGGTTCAAAAATGAAGGTTCCAACGCACTTTGCAGCTTTGGCAAATGGTGTAGGAATACATTCTGACGATTACGATGATACGCAATTAGCTGTAGCAAAAGATAGGGTTTATGGGTTATTAACACATCCTACAGCACCTTGCTTGCCAAGCGCTTTTGCTGAAGGTGAAGTAAATAAAATTAATGGAAAAGATTTTTTAAACTCATATTTAATTGGTGTAGATGTAGAATGTAAAATATCTGAAGCCATGTCTCCACGTCATTATCAACATGGTTTTCACTCAACAGCAACATGTGGAACTTTTGCTTCTGCTTCTGCTGCAGCCAAAATTAGAAAATATGATCATAACAAAATTTTAAGATCTTTAGGGATTGCGGCCTCTCTTAGCGCTGGATTAAGAGAAAATTTTGGGACAATGACAAAACCACTGCACGCAGGTAGAGCGGCAGAAAGTGGAGTGATCGCTTGTGATTTAGTAAGATATGGTTGGTCTTCAACTGATAAAATTTTAGAATCTCCAAGAGGTTTCTTTCAAGCCCATGGAGGTGGATACGATATTAACTCATTAAAAGGTAAACTTGGAAGACCATGGACATTTAAATCTCCAGGTATTTCTATTAAACCACATCCTTGTGGTTCTTTAACCCACCCTGGGATGACAAAGATGTTAGAGTTAATTAAAAAGTATGACATTAAGCCAGAACAAGTAGTTAAAGTAGATGTTGGCACAAATCATAACATGCAAAATGCTTTGATACATCATCGACCAAAAAATGAGTTTCAAGCTAAATTTAGTATGGAGTATTCTATGGCAATACTTTTAATTGATAGAAGAGCATACATTCCTGAATATCAAGATAAAAGAATTAATAAATCTGATGTCCAACAAATGCTTAAAAAAGTGAACTTTTATAAAAACAAAATAGCTGAGGCCGCGGGTTACGACAAAATGACAACTATAATAGATATCTATTTAAAAAATGGCAAAAAGATATCTGGGAGAGGTGATTTTGGAAAAGGTAGTCCAGCAATACCAATGACTTACGACGAAGTTGCAGATAAGTTTCTAGGTTGTACAGAATTTGCTAAATGGCCTATATCTAAATCAAGAAAAATTATTGAAACAGTAAGAAACTTAGAAAAAGTTAAGGATATTAGAATATTAGGAAAGTTATTGTCTAAATAGTTATCTTTGATTTAAAAGCATAACTTTTCGATATTTGCTACCTTTGTATTTAGCTAATGGTCTAATTAATTTATTAGATGAATGTTGTTCCATTATATGAGCTGACCAACCAGTAATCCTTGAAATTACAAATATAGGTGTGAAGAAATCTGTATCAAAACCCATTAAATGATAAGTCGGTCCTGTTGGGTAATCTACATTTGGATGAATATTTTTTTTACTAATCATTACTTTTTCTACGATATCGTAAATCTTTAAAAACTTTTTATCTTTTTTAATCTTAGCAACTTTTTTGAAATACGCTTTCATGGTTGGAACTCTAGAGTCTCCACTTTTATAAACTCTATGCCCAAAACCCATCACAACCTCTTTTTTCTTTAATGCGTTATTGATCCATTTTAAAGCATTCTCAGGTTTTTTTATTTTATTCATCATATGCATGACCTCTTCATTTGCTCCACCATGTAATGGTCCTTTTAGACTAGCTATAGCACCCGTTATAGCACCATGAATGTCAGATAAACTACTTGTTATAGTTCTAGCTGTAAAAGTTGAAACATTAAAACTGTGCTCTGCGTATAAAATTAAAGATACATCAAAAGCTTTTACAATTTCTTTTTGAGGTACTTTTCCAAAACACATGTAGAAAAAGTTTTCTGCAAAAGTTAATTCTTTTTTTGGTTTAATAATCTTTTTACCTTTTCGAATTCTATAAAACGCTGCTAAAGCAGTTGGAGTTTTAGCTAAAATTCTTAAAGCTTTTCTTGTATTTGCTTCCTGAGAATTATCTGTTGTCTCTTTATCTTCTAATCCCATTACACTAACTGCTGTTCTAGCAACGTCCATCGGATGAGACTTTTTTGGCATGTGTTTAATTATTTCGTAAAGATTTTTTGATAAATCTCTATGTCCTCTTTCAATTTTTTCAAATTGTCTTAGTTCAATACTATTTGGTAAATCGCCTTTTAAAATAAGATATGCAGCTTCTTCAAATCTACAAAATTCACACAGATCTTGAACAGCATACCCCCTATAAGTTAATGAGTTAATTTCAGGCATAACTTTAGAAACTTCTGTTTCATCAACAACAATTCCTAATAAACCTTTTTTTACTTCTTCACTCATTATTCATGTCCCTCTGTACTAAAATTATATATCTTTTCGTCTAAAGAGTTGTATTTTTCATACTCAACTAAATCATACAATCTTTTTCTAGTTTGCATCTTATCTATAATATTATTTTGATGTCCATCCGCAAAAATGGCACGTAGACCATCCTCAACATTTTTCATTGCTAATCTTTGCGTAGTAACTGGATAAATTACAATATTGTAACCAAGCTCTTCTAATTGTTTAAAATCTAGCAACTTCGATTTTCCGAACTCAGTCATATTAGCCAAAAGATAACAATCTAGTGATTTTCTAACTTTTTCAAACTCTGTTTCATCTTTTAATGCTTCTGGAAAAATAATTTCTGCACCAGCATCAACATAAGATTTGCAACGATCAATCATTTTATCAATACCTTCTACGCTTTTAGCGTCAGAACGTGCAATGATTTTAAATTGTTTGTCTGATCTTGCTTCTACACATTCTCTGATTTTTTTTGTCATATCCTCTTTTGATATCAGTTCTTTATTATCTAGATGTCCACATCTTTTCTGTTCAATTTGATCTTCTAAATGAATTCCTGAAATACCAAAATTTTCAAATGTTTGAACAGTTTCTTTACAAGATTTAAAACCTGTATCGACATCAACAACTGTTGGAAGATTTGTAACACGTGCAATTTGCTTAGATCTGTTACTGACATCATTAAGAGTTGTTAATCCAATATCAGGATATCCCAAATCATTAGACATCACACCTCCTGATACATAAACCCCGTCGTATCCAATTTCTTCAATAACTTTTGCTGTTAATGGATTATATGCACCTGGTATTCTTAAAATTTTATTAGATTTAAGTTTATTATCTAAATCAATTCTTTTCTCTTCAGGTTTTTTTTCAACAAAGTGCACTAGAATATTCCTTTTTTATTGTTCGATTTTAAGTATCTTCTACTTACTTCAATATTTAGTTTTGTGAGCTGATTATTTTTTAATTTTTTCAAATTTTGAACATCTTTTAAAAATCTATCACTTTCTTTTTTAGAAATAATATTTTCTGTTAAAATTTTAAATTTATTTATATAATCTTTCCTTTTAAAAGGTCTTTTGCCGTAAGGATGAGCATCTGCTCTTTCTAATTCCTCAATAATTTTTTTCCCATTATTTAACGTTACTATAACCTTTGCACCAAAAGATTTCTTTTTTGGATCAGGATCATGGTATTTCTTTGTCCATTTTTTATCCTCATGTGTTTTAATTGATCTCCATATTTTAATTGTGCTTTTTTTATTAGCTCTTTTTTTAGTATAAGACTTTACATGATGCCAATCTGCATCTTCTAAAGCTACTGCAAAAATATACATTATTGAGTGATCTAAAGTTTCTCTACTAGCATTCGGATCCATTTTTTGTGGATCATTAGCTCCAGTCCCTATTACATAATGCGTATGATGACTTGTATATATATCTATTTTTTTAATTGTATTTAAATTATCAATTTTTTTATTAAGTGCTTTTGCAATATCAATTAATGCTTGAGCTTGATATTCTGCAGAATATTCTTTTGTATATGTTTCGAGAATGGCTTTCTTTTCTTCGTTCTTTTTAGGCAAAGGAACAAAATATTTTGCATTTTTTCCATCTAATATTCTTGCAATTACACTGTCTTCACCTTCATAAATAGGACTTGGAGCTCCTTCACCTCTCATCGTTCTATCTACAGCTTCAATTGCCAATTTTCCTGCATGAGCTGGAGCATATGCTTTCCAACTTGAAATCTCACCTTTTCTTGATTGTCTTGTTGAAACACTCACATGTAATGCTTGTTGAACACCTTGATAAATTGTTTCTGTATTTAATTTTAACATAGATCCAATACCAGCAGCAACACTTGGGCCCAAGTGAGCGATATGATCAACTTTGTGTTTATGAAGACAAATAGCTTTTACAAGATTAACTTGAACTTCATAAGCAGTTATAATTCCTCTTAATAAATCATTTCCATTTTTTTTTAATTGTTGTGCCACTGCTAAAAGAGCAGGAATATTATCGCCAGGATGGCTGTAATCAGCCGCTAGAAATGTATCATGAAAATCTAATTCTCTAACAGCAGTTCCATTTGCCCACGCAGCCCATTCACAATCAAATTTAAGTTTTGAATTTATGCCAAAAAGATTAGCTCCATTTTTTCTAACATGTTTTTTTGCCATTTCCCTTGCAGATATTACAGGTCTTCTATTTAAGGAAGCTATAGCAACAGAAGCGTTATCAATAATTCTATTAATAACCATTTCTACTGAATTTTTATTTAATTTAGCATTATCGCTTGCTATCTCTGCTATTTTCCAAGCAAGCTGTTTCTTCTTTGGAAGATTTATTTTTGATGGATATACTTTAATTGTATGCGATAACAAAATAACTCCTAATTTGTGATTTTGTTTTAATAGTTAAAATAAATTAATCAATATTAAAGATATTGAGATACAATTTTTTCAATACCTACAAAGTCTTTTATTAAGTGATTATGATAAATTTCATCAATATTTTTTTCAGTATATCCATCCTCTAGTAAAATCATTGGAATATCTGCCGCTTTAGCTGCATTTGCATCCGACTCACTATCACCGATCATAATTGATTTATTTTTACTACCATCTAAAATTTCTATGATTGTTGTTATATGTCTCGGATCAGGTTTACAATAATCAAAAGTATTATAACCCGCAACATACTCGAAGTAATCATATATCCCAATTTTTTTTAGAAGATCTACTGCAAGATGTTCTGTTTTATTCGTACATACAGCCATTGATATATTTTCTTTTTTACACCAATTTAAAAAATCTTTTGTACCAGGCATCAGAGTACTTTCATTTAAAATATTTTTTCCATAATAAGAAATAAATTCATCTGTCATTTCATTTTTAATTTTCTCATTAATCGAAGTTAATTCTTTTTTTGCCTGGCTCCATATAGATCTACCAATCATTGCCCCAGCTCCTTGACCAACAGTATTTTTAAGTTCATCTAGAGATTTTGTGGGGTATCCAAATTTCTTCATAACATGGTTATGAGCAAGCATTAGATCAGGTGCTGTGTCTACTAACGTACCATCTAAATCAAAAAGAACTGTGAATTTTTGTGTCATTTAAAAAGTATTAATAAGAAATAAATTGTGAATTAATTAAATCAATACCCAGTTATATACAACTATCTAATGAATAGTCAAAATTTACAAAATAAACTAAGAGATAAATTTTTAAAAAAAGGTGTCAAAATGAAGGGGCCTGAGACAGTTTTTTTTTCTAAAGATACTAAAATTGGAAAAAATGTAGAGATAGAACCTTATGTTGTGTTTGCCGATAAAGTGCAAATAGGAAACAATGTAAAAATTTTATCTTTCTCTCATCTTGATGGTGTTAAAATAGATAATGATGTAAGTGTAGGTCCATACGCTCGTTTAAGACCTGGAACAAAAATAAAATCTGGATCAAAAATTGGAAATTTTGTTGAGGTAAAAAAATCTACAATACATAAAAATTCTAAAGTTAATCATTTATCATATATTGGAGATGCAGTAGTGGGGAAGGAAGTTAATATTGGAGCTGGAACAATAACTTGTAATTACGATGGAAGAAAAAAAAGTATAACAAAAATAAAGGATAAAGTATTTGTTGGTTCAAATACTTCTTTGGTAGCACCAGTTACTTTAAATGAAAAAAGTGTTATAGGTGCAGGCTCAGTAATTACAAAAAACGTAACTAAAGGGTCTCTAGCACTAACAAGAACAAAGCAACAAGAAAAAAAAAATTACAAAAGGAAATAATAAGTAATGTGTGGAATAGTTGGAATTACAAGCTCTAAAGAGGTTACTCCAAGAATTATAAGTTCATTAAAAAAACTTGAGTATAGAGGCTACGACTCTGCAGGTTTAGCAACTCTTTCAAATGGAAATATAAATGAGGTCAAATGTGAGGGTAGAGTAGACGCCTTAGAGAAAAACATTATACAAACTAAAATATCTGGCTCTATTGGTATCGGACACGTTAGATGGGCCACACATGGAAAACCTAGTTCAATAAATGCACATCCTCATTCATCAGAAGATGTATCTGTAGTTCATAATGGTATAATTGAAAATTCAACTATTCTAAAAAAGTTATTAGAAAATAAAGGCTATAAGTTTAAATCCCAAACAGATACAGAAGTAATTGTTCATTTGGTAACTGATTATTTAAAAAAAAATAATCTTAAAAATACAATTATAAAAGTTTTAAAAAAATTACACGGTAGTTTTGCACTTGGAATAATATTCAAAGACCAACCAGACTTAATAGTTGGGGCAAGAAGAGGATCTCCTCTTGCAGTTGGTTATGGTCCAAATGAACATTACCTTGGTTCAGATTCTTATGCATTAAAATCAATGACTAATAAAATTTCTTATTTAAATGATGGAGAATTTTGCATATTAAAAAAAGATCAAGTCGAATTTTTTGATGCTGATGGAACCAAAGTTAACAAGAAGATTTTAAATCTTTCTAAAGATGATCAAAATTATGAAAAAGGAGATTACAAATATTATATGGCCAAAGAAATAGATGAGCAGCCGATTACCTTAAAAAATTGTGTCAATGAGTATATCGATAAACATAACAAAGAAATAAATATTTATAATTTTCCTTGGAAAATAAATGAAATTTCATCAGTAATTTTAATTGGATGTGGAACAGCATATCACTCATGTCTTGTTGCTAAGTATTGGTTTGAACAAAGTACAAGTTTAGATGTGAGTGTTGATATAGCTTCTGAGTTTAGATACCGAAAAATTAAATTTAAAAAAGATTGTCTTTACGTTTTTGTTTCGCAATCAGGAGAAACTGCAGATACATTTGCTGCATTAGATTTGTGCAAAAAGAATAATGTTAAAACTTGTGCTGTTGTAAATGTTGTTGAAAGTTCAATTGCAAGAGAAGCAGATCTAGTTTTGCCTATTCATTGTGGTCCAGAAGTCGGCGTTGCATCGACAAAGGCTTTTTTAGGACAAATGTTAGTTCTTTATTTATTATGTACTAAACTTTCTTATGAACAAAAATCAATTAATAAAAAGGACTATCAAAAGAAGATAAAAGATTTACTGTCTTTGTCTAAATCTGCAAAAAATACATTGGATATTGAAGATAAAATCCAAACACTTGGAAAAGATTTTGCTAACTCTAAAGGATCAATGTTTTTGGGTAGAGGTTATTCATATCCAATTGCACTTGAAGGTGCTTTAAAACTAAAAGAGCTTGCTTATGTCCATGCTGAAGGTTATCCAGCTGGAGAAATGAAACATGGACCTCTCGCACTCATAGAAGAAGGTATGCCGGTAGTAGTAATTGCTCCAAGAGATGAGCATTACAAAAAAACTATTTCAAATATGCAAGAAGTTATATCTAGAGGTGCAAAAGTTTTACTAATAACAAATAAAAGCACTGATGAAATTTATTCAGAGAATATTTGGGAGCAAATAGAAGTTGATGCCATTTCAGATGAACTTATTCCTTTTTTGACCACTATACCTTTACAAAAGTTAGCTTATTACTCTGCACTAGACAAAGGTTACGATATTGATAAACCAAGAAACTTGGCTAAATCTGTCACTGTTGAATAAATAATAAAGTCTGTTAAAACAATTCTTAGTTGAAATGAAAAATTGGAAAATAAATAGCTGGAGAAAATACCCTGTCAAACATATTCCTCAATATGAAGATGAGAAGGAATTGGAGATGGTTTTAAATAAATTAAAAACCTTCCCTCCGCTTGTTTTTGCAGGTGAAACAAGACATTTGAAAGATCAGTTAGCAATGGTAAATGATGGAAAAGCTTTTCTATTACAAGGTGGTGATTGTGCAGAAAGTTTTGCAGAATTTCATCCTGACAATATAAGAGATACTTTTAAGGTTATTCTTCAAATGGCTTTAGTGATGACTTACTCAGCTTCTTTACCTATTGTAAAACTTGGAAGAATTGCTGGACAATTTTCAAAACCAAGAAGCGCACCAACTGAAAAACAAGGGGATAAAGAATTACCAAGTTATTTGGGAGACAATATAAATGCAATAGATTTTAATGAAAAAGCTAGAAGACCTGATCCAAAAAGAATGTTTAAGGCCTATTCTCAATCTGCATCAACTTTAAACCTTTTAAGAGCATTTTCAAAAGGTGGTTTTGCTGACTTAAATAAGGTTCACTTATGGAATTTAGATTATATTAAGAAAAGTCCCCAAGCTAAGAAATTTAAAGAATTAGAAGATAAAATAGCAGATGCATTAGCTTTTATGGATGCTTGTGGAATTACATCTGATTTTAATAATAGATTGTACACAGTTAATTTTTGGACTTCTCATGAGGCTTTACACTTACCTTTTGAAGAAAGCATGACAAGAGTAGACTCAACCACGGGTGAATATCACGATACTTCAGCTCACTTTGTTTGGATAGGGGATAGAACAAGACAATTAGATGGAGGGCATGTTGAGTTTTGTAAAGGAATAGAAAATCCAATTGGCATCAAATGTGGTCCAACTTCTAAACCTGATGAAATTGCAAAGATATGTGAAGTTATAAATCCTAAAAACGAAAAAGGAAAAATTACTTTAATATCAAGGTTCGGTCATCAGAATGTAGAAAAATTCTTACCAAAATTAATTAGAAGTATTAAAAAAGAGGGATTAAATGTTGTGTGGTCATGTGATCCAATGCATGGCAATACAATTAAATCAACCACTGGTTTTAAAACAAGACCATTTAATGATGTTGTAAGTGAAGTTAAAAATGTATTTGCAGTTCATCAAGCTGAAGGCTCTTATGCTGGAGGTCTACACGTTGAAATGACAGGACAAGATGTGACAGAGTGCACAGGTGGAGCAAAAAAAATATCAGATGCAGATTTATCAAGCAGATATCATACGCACTGTGATCCAAGATTGAACTCTGATCAAGCTATAGAGTTAGCGTTTCTAATTTCAGATGAGATAAAAAAGAATAGTTTGTATTCTAAATCTGCAATTAAAGCGGCATCTTAACAGTTTAAAAATAAATTTTTTTTCTTATATTTAAATTATGACACCCAAAGATAAAGTGAATCACATTAAAAACTGGATTTCAGATTATGTGAATTCTATGCCAAAAAAAGCTCAATCTTTAGTGATTGGTATTTCTGGAGGAATAGACTCTTCTGTCTCGAGTACATTAAGTGCTATGACTGGTTTAAAAACAATTGTTTTATCAATGCCTATTAAACAAAAATCTGCACAACATGATTTAAGTTTGGCACATCAAGAATGGTTAAAGAAGAATTTTAGCAATGTAGAGGGACATACATTAGAATTAGACAATTTATTCAAAACCTTCGAGGGAACACTAAATAATTTTGGTAGTGAACACGGGATGGCAAACTCTAGAGCAAGATTAAGAATGACAACACTTTATCAAGTAGCTGCCGCAAATAATGGAATAGTTGTTGGAACAGGAAATAAAGTAGAAGATTTTGGAGTTGGTTTTTATACAAAATACGGTGATGGTGGAGTAGATATTTCTCCAATAGCAGATTGTAATAAAACTGAGGTATGGGAACTTGGAAAAGAACTTGGAATTTTAAAAGAGATTATTGATGCTCCTCCTACAGATGGCTTATGGGATGATGGTCGTACTGATGAGGGACAGCTTGGTTTGTCATATAAAGAATTAGAAGAAGCAATGGATAATGAAAATTCTGTAAATAGAGATAAATATAATTCAATTCGAAGTGCAAATTTGCATAAAATGGAACCAATTCCAGTATGCAAAATTCCTAATTAATCAAATAGATTCACAAATCTATAATTTAAGTATATTCCTAGTTGTATGGCTAAAGATATATTTTTAACTAATAGTCTAGGTGGTAAGAAAGAAAAATTTACTCCCAAAAACGAAAAATCCATAGGCATGTATGTTTGTGGTCCTACCGTTTATGATGATCCACATATTGGTAATGCTAGACCATTAGTTGTCTTTGACATTCTTTATAAAATTCTAAAAAATAAATATGGATCATCTCATGTAAATTATATCAGGAATATAACAGACATTGATGACAAAATAATTAAAGCATCTAATGATAAAAATATTTCTATAAACGACTTAACTTCAAAAATTACTGAAAATTTTCATAAGGATTGTAATTACTTAAAATGTGAAACACCAAACAGCGAACCAAAGGCAACAGAAAATATAAAACAAATGATTGAAATGATCACAGAACTAGAGAAAAAAGGGTTTGCATATTCAAAGGATAAGCATGTTTATTTTGAAGTTAAAAAATTTAGTGATTATGGAAAACTATCTAATAAAAAGTTAGATGAATTAATAGCTGGTTCACGAGTAGAGGTTTCAGAAATAAAAAAAAATCCTGAAGATTTTGTATTATGGAAACCGTCAACAAGTAATGAACCTTCATGGGACTCTCCTTGGGGCAAAGGTAGACCAGGTTGGCATTTAGAATGTTCAGTTATGTCAAAAAGATATTTAGGGGAAGAATTTGATATCCATGGTGGTGGTAGAGACCTGATTTTTCCTCATCATGAAAACGAGATTGCTCAATCGAGATGTGCAAATGAAACAAATTCTTTTGCAAATTATTGGGTTCATAATGGATTTATTACTCTTTCTAATGAAAAAATGGCAAAATCTCAGGGAAATATTTTAAAAATAAAAGATTTTAAAAATAAATATAATGGCCAAGTTTTAAGATTAGCTTTAATAAGCGCTCACTATAGACAAAGTTTAGATTGGAATGAAAAACTAATATCAGAATGTGAAAAGACTTTAAGTAAATGGTATTCAGTTTATTCTGATGTTGATAAAAGTACAATATTACCAGACGAATTATTAGATCCTTTATATGACGATTTAAACACTCCAGGCTATATTGCTAATTTACATTCTTTATATAGTAAAGCTTCAACTGGGACGAAGGATGATAAAGCAACTTTTGTAAAAGCTTGCAACTTTATAGGTCTATTAACTGATACTTCAGAAGAGTGGCTACAAACAAAAAAAAATACAATTTCTCTTTCAGAGGATGAAATTAATTCAAAAATAGCTGAGAGAAATAAAGCAAGAGATGAAAAAAATTATCAATTAGCTGATAAAATTAGGAAAGATCTTTTAGATAAGGGTATTTTAATTGAAGATAAAGATGGTACAACCTCGTGGAAATTAAAATGAGCAAAGAAAAAATCTATATATTTGACACAACTCTTAGAGATGGGGCACAAACTCAAGGCGTTGACTTTTCATTAAATGAAAAAGAAAAAATTGCTAAATCTTTAGATAACCTAGGAGTTGATTATATCGAAGGGGGCTGGCCAGGAGCAAATCCAACAGATACAGAATTTTTCAATAAGGATCTAAATTTTAAAAATGCCAATCTTACTGCTTTTGGTATGACTAAAAAATCAGAGCATAGTGCAAAAAATGACCCTATGTTGTCATCTCTGATTAATTCAAAGAGTTCATCAGTTTGTTTATTTGGTAAAAGTTGGGATTTTCATGTGGATGTCGCCTTGGGTATTTCAAACGATCAAAATTTAGAAAATATAAGCGAGAGTGCAAAGCATATAGTTAATTCAGGTAAAGAATTTATGTTTGATGCTGAACATTTTTTTGATGGTTATAAATCTAATCCTGAATATGCAATATCATGTTTAAAAGCTGCATATGATAATGGTGCAAGATGGATTGTTTTATGTGATACCAATGGAGGAACATTACCACACGAAATTTCTAAAATTGTTGAAAAAGTAACAAAGCATATACCTGGAAAAAAACTAGGAATTCATGCCCACAACGATACTGAAAATGCAGTTGCTAATAGTTTAGTAGCTGTACAAGCAGGAGTTAGACAGGTTCAGGGTACAATAAATGGACTAGGTGAAAGATGTGGTAATGCAAATTTAATGTCTTTGATCCCAACTTTTTTTTTAAAAAAAGACTTTTCAGACAATTATGAAATTAATATTAAACCTGAAAACATTAAAAATTTAACTCAATGTTCAAGATTATTAGATGAAATATTGAATAGAAAACCAAATAAACATTTACCTTATGTGGGTGCATCTGCATTTTCACACAAAGGAGGAATGCATGTATCAGCTGTACAAAAGGATCCAAAAACTTATGAACATATTAATCCTGACGAAGTAGGTAATGCTAGGAATATTGTTGTTTCTGATCAATCTGGACAATCTAATATAATGTCTAGATTAAATGCAATTGGCATTAATATTAAAAAAGATGATCCTAAAATTAAAAAACTTCTTCATGAAGTAAAAGATAGAGAGTTCATAGGATATAGTTACGACGGTGCTGATGCATCTTTTGAACTTTTAGCAAGAAGATTAATGGGTGAAATACCAAGATATATCTCAATTAATGAATATGATGTATCTGTTAAGAAAGATTCTACTGGTGAAGTTGTATCATTTGCAAAAGCAAAACTTGAAGTAGATGGTCATGAAATTTTATGTGAAGGCGAGGGTAACGGACCTGTTAATGCTTTAGATAATGCAATTAGAAAAAATGTAAACAAACTTGAAAAATACTCAGAATACTTAAAAGATCTAAAATTAGTTGATTATAAAGTTAGAATATTAAACACAGGTACTGGAGCTGTTACTAGAGTTTCTATAGAAAGTGCAGACTCAAAACATGGTAATTGGTTTACTATAGGAGTTTCTCCAAATATTATTGATGCATCTTTTAAAGCTTTAGTTGATAGTTTGGATTATAAGCTTTTCAAAGATAATGCTCCCGCAAGTACTTGATGTCATTAAAAAATATAACTTTCATTTTACACAAACCTCAACTATCAGAAAATATAGGAGCCTGTGCC
>CACBWM010000002.1 GCA_902542975.1 uncultured Pelagibacteraceae bacterium
TTCTGGTTTCGCTTCTCCACCTTCGTCAGCTTTTTTTCTATCTTTTTTAGGAATTGCTTTTTGAGGATTGTTTCCTTTTTCAGGCATTGGCATTATATCGTTTTCTCCCAATAACCTTGCAACTCTTGTTGTTGGCTGAGCTCCTTGACCTAACCAATATTTAATTCGCTCAGAATCTAAGCCAATTCTTTCCTTTTTGTCCTTCGGTAATAACGGATTATAAAAACCTAATTTTTCTATAAACCGTCCGTCTCTTGGAAACCTACTATCAGCCACAACAATTTTATATACTGGCCTTTTTTTAGTACCTCCCATTGATAGTCTCATTTTTAACATTACTTATATCTCCTTTATTTTAATTGATTAAATAGTTCAGGCGGGATCCCTTTATCCGCCATTCCTTTCATGTTTCCTTTAGACATTTTTTTCATCATTTCTGACATCATCTTAAATTGTTTTAACAACTTATTAATAGTGGCAATGTCTGTACCTGAGCCATTAGCAATTCTTTTTTTTCTTGATCCATTTATAATTTTAGGATTTTCTCTTTCTTGCTTTGTCATTGATAAAATAACAGCTTCATTTTGAGTTATAATTTTTTCATCTATTCCTGATTGGTCCATTTGTGATTTAATTTTTGAAACTCCAGGGAGAAATGACATTATGCCTTCTATTCCACCCATCTTTTTCATTTGACGTAATTGAGAAAGATAATCTTCCATCGAGAATTGACCTTTTTTAAGTTTCTCTTCTGTTTTCTTTAAATTTTCTTGATCTAAATCTTCTGAAGCTTTTTCAACTAAGGAAACGATATCTCCCATTCCCAAAATTCTATTTGCAATTCGATCAGGATGGAAAACTTCAAAATTCTCAATTTTTTCTCCAACACCAAGAAACTTTATGGGGACCTCAGCAACATATTTCATACTCAATGCAGCTCCACCTCTTCCATCTCCATCTGCTCTTGTAAGTATAATGCCGCTCAAATTTACTGTATTTTTAAATTCCTTTGCTACATTAGCAGCAACTTGACCTGTTAGAGAATCTGCTACCAGTATAGTTTCTGCAGGATTAATAATAGTTTCAATTTGTTTGATTTCATTCATCATTTGAAAATCTATTTGTGTTCTTCCAGCAGTATCAAATAAAACTACTTCACAACCATTTAAATTTGCAGCACTTAAAGCTCTTCTACAAATATCAGCAGGAAGCTGGCCTTCTATAATTGGCAAAGTTTCAATATTATTTTGTTCACCCAAAAGTCTCAATTGCTCTTGCGCGGCAGGTCTGTAAACGTCCAAACTAGCCATCATAACTTTTTTCTTATTATTTTTTTCTAAAAATTTCGCTAATTTTGAGGTTGTTGTAGTTTTTCCTGAACCTTGCAACCCAACTAACATGATTGGAACTGGAGGGACAGCATTAAGGGAGATTTCAGAATTCTTATCACCTAAAAAAGATACTATTTCGTCATAAACGATTTTTACAACCATATCCCCGGGAGAAGTTGATCGTATAATTTCTTGACCTAGCGCTTTAGGCTTAACTCTACTAATAAACTCCTTAACTACATCTAATGAAACATCGGCTTCTAATAAGGCCAACCTTATACCTTTTAAACCCTCATCAACTTGCTTTTCATCAAGAGAAGGAGCTTTTTTTAATGAAGAAAAAATTTCTTCAAATTTATTAGTTAAATTTTCAAACATAATTTCGCACAGCAAGTATCGCACCAGTGGGCGAACCCTCGCTGACTGGTGTCGATCTCTTTGTTTCCAAAGACACCGCAAATTGCTGTATTTTGCGGAAGTGCGCGTAAACTATATTAGAGGTTCAAAAAGTCAATAAATAAGTTAAGTATTATTTATATGGAATTTGAAGCATTTAAAATGGATGGATTAGGTAACGACTTTGTTATTATTGATCAGAGAATAAATAATTTAAACTTATCAAATGACCAAATCTTAAAAATTTGTGACAGAGATTTCATAGGGTGCGATCAGTTGATCTACATAAAAAAAAGTCAAAAAGCTGATGCTGATGTTGCTTTTTTTAACTCGGATGGAAGCCGCTCAGATGCATGTGGAAATGGAACTAGATGCGTTGCTTATTTACTAAGTATTGAAAAAAATAAAAAAGAAATTGAAATTTCGGTATCCTCAAAAATATTAAAATCTAAGGTCCTTAATAATAAAGATGTTGAAACAATAATTGGAACTCCAAATTTAGAGTGGAACAAAATTCCTTTAAGTAAAAATCTTGATACTAAAAATTTATCACTTGGTATGATTGATATTGACGGAAATAAAATGAATGGTGGTATTGCAGTGAATGTTGGAAACCCTCATGTCGTATATTTTTGCGAGGATATAGAAAAAATAAATTTAAAAAAATATGGACCATTAATAGAAAATCATGAAGTTTTCCCTGAAAAATGTAATGTCACAATAGCTCAAAAAATTAGTGAACAACATTACAAAATTAAAGTTTGGGAGAGGGGCGCTGGTTTAACAAAAGCTTGTGGGACTGCGGCGTGTGCAACGGCAGTCGCAGCTAATTTAAATCAACTACAAAATAGTAATTCAAAAATAGAATTTTCAACAGGAATTTTAAATATTCAAATTGATAATGAATTAAATATAAAAATGAGAGGTCCTGTATCTGAAATTGAAAAAATTAATATCAAAATATAATGGGTATTTTTGAAAAATTTAAAATCGGATTTAAAAGAAGTGCAAGTAATATAGCATCAGGTCTTAAAGAAATAATAGTTAAGAAAGAAATTGACGACACAACTCTTGATAAAATAGAGGAATTCTTGATCGGCTCAGACGTGGGCATAGATGCAGCATCAGAGATAAAATCTATAATTGCTCAAAAAAAGATTGATCCTAAAAATGATCCAATAAAGGAAGTTTTTGAAATACTTAATAATTATATTTTAGAACTAATGAAACCCCTAGAAAAGAAAGATTTTTTCTTAAAAAAAGAAAAGACAAATATAATATTAGTTTCAGGTGTTAATGGAGTTGGTAAGACAACTACTATTGGAAAATTAGGAAAAATATTTATACAAAATAATAATAAAGTTCTTTTTTCAGCATGCGATACATTTAGAGCAGCTGCTATTGATCAATTAGAAGAATGGGCTAACAGGGTTGATGCTAAAATTGTAAAGTCAGATCCCGGTTCAGATCCAGCTTCAGTTGCTTTTAAAGCAATGGAAATAGCTCAAAGTCAAAACATAAATCAAGTAATAGTAGACACGGCAGGAAGATTACAAAATAAAAAGAATTTAATGGATGAATTAAAAAAAATAGGAAATGTAATTAAAAAAAGTGATGAAACAGCACCTCACGAAGTTATTTTAGTTTTAGATGCAACATCGGGACAAAATATAATTAATCAACTCGAAGAATTTAATAAATTACTTCCAATCACAGGCATCATAATGACAAAACTTGATGGAACTGCAAAAGGTGGAATATTGATTGCGATTTCAAAGAAATATAAAGTTCCTATTGTTGGTCTCGGGCTTGGAGAAAAAGAGGATGACTTACAAATATTTGAAGCTGAGAAATTTGCAAGAGCTTTTACCCAAGTTAATTAAGCAAATTTTTAGAAATTAAAGGTTTATATATATTGCACTCAAAATTATTTTTTAGAGATTTATAACCACAGTTTTCAGCATAAGAAGAGATTATAAAATTTAATTTGCCAGAAGTCTTAGCAATTTCTAGCTTATTATTTTTTATGTCATATTTTAAATTTTCATAAAAATTTTTTTTTGCACTTATCAAAATTAAAGTGTTGTTGTCATTTAATAAATAATAAGCAAAATCCTCTGGGAAAAGTGGGTAATTATATTTTTTTGATATTTTTTTTACTTTTTTTGGAAACCAGTCATATGAAATCAAAGGGTAATCTTTATTTAAATTTTTATCATATAAGTATAAGTCCTGTGGAAAATCATTAATATAATTAGAAAATTCTCCCTTTGCTAAAATAGCTTTCTTCCGTGTTTTAAAATATAGAGTGAACTCACTATTGTAAGAGTTCATTTTTCCTATATGGAAATAATTGTTATCATAGTACTCATTATTTATTTCTGAACTAAGTTTTGTTGGCAATATTAATAAGAAAAGTAATAAAAGGAATTTAAACATATCTAAAATTAGAATTTAAAAGTGATGTGGATTTGTTTAAAATATGTCTTAATTTAAACTTTTTATAAAATTGTCGATTGATTGAATTAAATTTTTATTAAATTCCATCATATGGTCGTCGTTGTCATTAAAATAATTTGACTTAACACCACCATATTTATTAAATATTTCTTCTCCCATATAAAATGGTACAATATTATCCTTTTTTCCGTGCATCACATGCATGGGAAACTTTATTTTGTTAATTTTTTCAATGGATTTGTATTTATCTTTTAAAATAATTTTTGCAGGAAGATATGGGTAATATTTTTGTGCCAAAATCTCCATGGATGTAAATGGGGACTCTAATATTATACCTGCAAATAAATTGTTACTTGCGGTCTCTATTGCTACAGCAGTGCCAAGAGACTCTCCATAGAGAACAATATCTTTATCTTCTATATTATTTTGATTAAGCCATTCCTTGGCTTTAATTGCATCTTTATAAAGTCCAATTTCTGTTGGTTTGCCTTTGTTTCCACTAAAGCCTCTATATGCAAAAATTAAATAGTTTAAATCTAAATCTGCAAACTCATTTAGTTTATAAATTCTATTATCTAATTTTCCAGCATTTCCGTGAAAAAAAAGCAAAGTTTTAGAGTTATTATTTTTTTTGTAATACCATCCAACTAGATCATTATCAGATTGAATAGTTACTTTTTCGATTTTGTGAGATAAAGGTCCCTCATCTAAATAATTATTTTCTCCAGGATGGTATAATAATTTTCTTTGATAAAAATAAACTATTAGAGAAACTCCAAAGTAAATAATAAAAATATAAAACAGAATTTTTGCAAATAACATTTTAGGCTTTAATTTCATTTTTACTTTTTCTTCTTACCAAATAAATACCAAAAAATACAAATATGGTACCTATTAAATGATAATTCTCCAAAATCTCAGAAAAAAATATTATTCCATAAAAAGCTCCATAAATTGTGTAGAGGTATAGTGTGAAACCGGTTGTTGATGGTCCTAAGTATTTAATAGTTAATGTGTATAGTGAGAAAGCGATTATACCTGGAGAAATTGCTGCAAACAAAATCCAATAATAAAATTCTTCATTGAATAAAGTTTTTTCAAAATAAATATGCTCTATGAAATAAAAAGGCAAAATAGATAAAAAACCAAAGAAAGATATAATTGTTAGTCTTGGAAAAAAATTAAGTTCTGAATTCCATTGAAAAAGCATAACTGTATATATCGCCCAGCCTAATGCAGCTCCTAACATCCAAAAATCTCCAGAAGCAAATTTTAATTCAAGAAGTAAATTGATATCGCCCTTTAAAATTACAGCAAACACTCCAACTAGACAAAAAAGTAAGCCAATAAATTGGAAAATATTTATCTTATCTTTAAAAAGAAAATATGAGATTAAAATTATAAATATTGGTGAAGAAGTATAAAGAATTCCCATATTAACAATGGTTGTAGATGAACCAGCCATATATGGGAATATTCCACAAACACCACATCCCATCAAACCTAGAAAAAAACTTCTTTTACTCTCTTTTTTAATAGTCTGAAAATTATCAAATAAATACTTATAATTTAGGACGAATAAAATAATGAAAAAAATAAACCATCTCCAAAAAGATAAAGATATGGGGGGTACATCATCAACACCACCTCTTGCTACAATTAAATTACTAGCCATAAAAAGTGGCTGAAATAATAATAGAAAATATCCGATAAAATTCTTATTCATTTTTATTTAATATTAAAAAAAATAAGTAACTTAAAATGCATAAAAATAAAAAAATTGAAAAAGAAATTTGATAGCTCATTGTAATAGTAGCACCTAAATTTCTGGAAAAATCTATTATTAAACCAATTATCCATTGTACAAAAAAAGTACCAGAAAATAAAAATACATTGAATGAAGTTAAAGATTTTCCTGCTAGTTTAGTAGGAAAATTTAATGCTATTGCTGGTTGAGTTAAAGAAATTACTATTGATGATAAAATATAAAGAGTGAACATGGTTGCACCAGCTTTGTCTCCCATTATGACTATTAAAAATAAAATTATATAACTTACAGGAAGTGTAAATTTTACAATTCTCATACTGTCAATTCCCTTGGAAGATAGTTTTGGCAAAAAATATCCCCATATTAAAAAAGAAAAAAGCATAGTTACATTTATCCAAAATAAACCTGTCGCACTTTGTATTGCATCATAACCCGTTACATTTAGCATCCATGGGCCAGCCCACAATGTTTGTATTGCTTGAACACCTCCATAATTAAAAAATGCAAGCGGTACTAAGCTAATAAAGAATTTATTTTTCCATATATGAGAAAGATTTTGAAGATTATTATTTTGGTCTTCATTCCTCTTAGTTTCCCACGAAGGTATTAGAATTGATATTAATATTATGCTTATCAAAATTAAAGAGGCTATAATTAAAAAAATTGATCGCCAACCAATTATTGGTAATAAAATTTGAACTGGTAGAGTTGATGCAACAAATCCAAAATTTGCAACCATCAACATCCATGAATTTGCACGTTGTTGATATTTTTCTTCAAACCATACTCTGTAACCAGTTAAAGGACCCATTAAACAAGCAGCAACACCTACACCAATGAAAATTCTAGAAATTAATAAACCTGCAAAACTTTTAGCAAAAGCAAATGAAATAGTTCCAATAAGAGCAATGATTAATAAATATCCAATAACTTTTTTTGGACCAAATCTATCTAATAACATACCGGTAGGAATTTGCATGAGCGAAAACCCTAGAAAATATCCTCCAGCTAAAAGTCCAAGATTTGCGGCACTTAAATTGAATTCAGTTGAAAGAGCAGGTGTTAATGTTGCGGTAATTGACCTCAGTAAATTTGATATAAAAAAGCCAAAGGCAAATACAGAAAAAATTAGAATACTTTTATTTATTTTATTGATCATTTATATTTTTTATGAAATTACAGTTCTATTATGAATAATCATTCAACAAAAGATAAAGATGCCATTTCTTCAAATGGTATGGCCGCAACATCACATCCAATAGCTACAGAAGAAGCTCTTAGAATATTGCAAAAAGGTGGAAATGCAGTGGATGCAGCTATTGCAGCTTCTGTTGTTCTGTCTGTTGCAGAGCCTAATGCCACAAGTATAGGTGGAGATTGTTTTGCAATAATAAAAATGAATGGCAAAGACCCTGTTTCATATAATGGATCAGGTATTGCTCCAGCTAAAGCAAATTTTGATTATTTCAAGGAAAAGAATATAGATAAAATTGGTCTAACAAGTCCTCACGCTGTAACTATTCCTGGTGCATTAGATGCTTGGAATTCAATTCATAATGATTTTGGAAAACTCGATTTTGAGGAGTTGTTTCACAAAGGTATAGATATTGCAAAGAATGGTTTTAAAGTGACTAAAGTTGTTGCTAACGCCTGGAATAACGTATTTAATAAATTAAACGATAACCTATATTCTAGAAAACATATGCTAAATAATGGTAAGAGTTATCAATTTAATGAGGTAAATAAAAATCCTGCACTTGGAGAGACTCTCGAAAAAATTTCAAAAAATGGAGTTAAAGAATTTTATGAAGGATCAATTGCTGAAGATTTAGTTAAAACTTTAAAAGAGTTTGGGGGCTTACATACAATTGAAGATTTCCATAAGCAAAAAACTATTAAATCAGACACTTTATCAGATAGATATAGAGATATTATCATTCATCAATGTCCTCCGAGTGGCCCTGGAATAACAGTTTTAGTAATGATGAAATTATTAGAAAAGTTAGGTATTGAAAAATATGATGTGAATTCATTTGAAAGGTTCCATCTTGAAGCAGAAGTTACAAAGCAGGCTTATAAACTTAAAGAGGAAAATATTGGTGATCCAGAATTTGTAGATTTGGATTTAAAAAAAATATTAAGTGAACAAAACATTGATAATATCTCAAAAAATATATCTATTAATGGCTGCGCAGATGTAGGAGATCTAAATATTCCAAACCATCCTGAAACAGTTTATTTAAGTGTAGTAGACAGAGATTTAAATGTAGTTTCAATAATAAATTCTGTTTGCTATGCTTTTGGATCTGGAATAACAGGTGATAAATCTGGAGTGGTTCTTCACAATAGAGGAACTAATTTTAGAGTTGAAGAAGGTCATCCTAATTGTATTCAAGGATTAAAAAGACCACTACATACCATAATTCCTGGAATAGTTATGAACAACAAAGGAGAGTGTGAATTATCTTATGGAGTAATGGGAGGACAATATCAACCTGTTGGACAAGTTCATGTTTTAAATAGCATTATTGATTATAACTTAACTCCTCAACAAGCCATTTCATTTCCTAGAGCTTTCCATTTCAATAACATTTATAAATTAGAGAAAAGTATTGATGAAAAAATTTTTAATAATTTAAAAGAAGTCGGTCATAATGTTGAGTATATAGATGGCACTCATGGAGGTGGACAAGCAATTCAAATAGATAGAGAAAAAGGAAATTTAGTTGGCGGTTCAGATCCAAGAAAAGATGGATACGCAAAAGGTTATTAATTTAAATGAACTCTAGAATTGTTAGGAATATTATAGAATCACAAAATGATAATCGAATTGCAATAACATCTGAAAGTAGTTCTCCACTAAAATTTGTAGATTTAAAATCATTAATAGAAAGAATTTCAAAACAATTATCAGGTAATGGTATTAATAATAAAGATCGTGCAGCAATAGTTTTGCCGAACGGTCCTTACATGGCAACTAGTTTTTTGGCGATTTCAAGCTACATGTCTGCTGCACCTTTAAACCCTAACTATAAATCTGAAGAATTCGAATTTTACCTAGAGGATTTAAAGCCAAAGATAGTGATTGTAGAGAAAAATTCTAAAAATCCAGTAGTAGATGTCGCAAATAAATTAAAAATTCCTGTTTGCGAAATAAAATCAGACGGAAATACTTTAAGCGGTGATTTTAATCTTTTTGAAAAAAGCAGTGATTATATTTTGCCAGGCGAAGACCATGAAGCTCTTGTGCTACATACTTCGGGCACTACATCAAGACCTAAGATTGTTCCATTAACAAATAAAAATATTTTTTCTTCGGCAGATAATATCTCCAAAAGTCTTAATTTAACTGATAGAGATCATTGTCTAAATATTATGCCATTATTTCATATACATGGCTTAATTGCAGTTCTTGCAGCCTCTATGAAGGTAGGGGCATCTGTATGTGCAAGTAGTGGATTTAATGCATTAAAATTTTTAGATAATGCAAAAAGAGAGAAAATAACTTGGTATTCTGGAGTACCAACAATGCATCAAGCAATATTGATGAGAGCAGATAAAAATCTAGAAACTGCTAAACAATTAAATCTTAGATTTTTAAGATCATCATCAGCATCTCTGCCTCCAGCTGTATTTGAAAAACTAAATGAGGTATTTAATTGTCCAGTAATAGAAGCATATGGGATGACGGAAGCTACTCATCAAATGACCTCTAATCCATTACCGCCTAAGTCCCAAAAACCTGGATTTGTAGGAATTCCTGCTGGGCCAGAAGTTTGTATTATGGATACTAATAACAAGATTTTAAATCAAGGAGAAGAGGGAGAAGTTTGCATCAGGGGTGAAAATGTTACTTCCGGATATGAAAATAATCCAGATGCAAATAAAAATAGCTTTTCAAATGGTTGGTTTAGAACAGGCGATCAGGGATATTTTGATAAAGATGGTTATCTAAAAATCTCTGGAAGATTAAAGGAAATAATAAATAAAGGTGGCGAAAAGATTTCACCTTTAGAAGTCGATAATATTCTTATGGATCATCCAAATATTGAGCAAGCCGTTTGCTTTGGATATGAGGATAAAATGCTTGGAGAAGATATAGCTACCGCAATAATCATAAAAGAAGGCATGAAGTGTACTGAGGATGATATAAAAATTTATGCAAATGAGAAACTTGCGAAATTTAAAATTCCAAAGAAAATATTTTTTGTAAATGAAATTCCTAAAGGTGCAACAGGTAAACTACAACGAAATACTTTAGCTAAAAAATTTGGATTAGTGAACTAATGACTAAAATTTGTATATTTGGAGCGGGGTCTATTGGTGGATTTATTGCTACAAGTCTAAAAAAAACAAACGCACAAGTCTCTTTAATTGCTAGAGGAGAACATAAAAAAGCAATAGAGCAAAATGGATTAACTTTTATAAGAGATGATAATAAAGTTAATTTTAAATTTGATGTAACTGACAATCCTAAAGATTTGGATGAACAAGATTTTATAATTATTTCTGTAAAAGCTAATGCTATTAGTAAAATTTCAGAAAGCTTAAAACCAATTATGGGTAAAAAAACTTCAATTATATGCGCCATTAATGGGTTACCTTGGTGGTACTTTTATAAAGCTAATACAGGTACCAAATTAGACAATCAAATAGTTGAAAGTGTGGATCCAGGTGGAAAGATATGGCAAACTCTTGGACCTGAAAGAGCAATTGGTTGTGTAGTTTATCCAGCTTGTCAGATATTAGAGCCAGGTGTTATTAAACATAATGGTAATGGTGAACGATTTTCTCTAGGTGAACCAGATGGAACCAGATCAGAAAGACTAAAAATAATTTCAAGTTTATTCATAGAAGGGGGTTTAAAAGCTCCTCAGAAGAAAAATTTAAGAGACGAAATTTGGGTTAAACTGTGGGGAAACTGTTCGTTCAACCCAGTAAGCGCTCTAACGAATAAGACTATGGATGAGATGGGTAATGATCCAGAGACTTACAATTTAATAAAAGTTTTAATGCAAGAGTGCCAACAAGTTGGGGAAAAAATTGGAGTTAAATTTAATATATCAATTGAGGATCGAATTAAAGGTGGAGTCTCAATTATAGGCCATAGACCTTCGACAGCACAAGATCTAAATGCTGGAAAACCATTAGAAATAGATCCAATAATTGGTTCAATTATAGAAATTGCAAATAAGCTTGATTTAAACGTCCCAAAATTAAAAGAGATTAATGAAAAATTAAAGTCCAAGGCAGAAGACTTGGGTCTTTATACAAGATCAGAATTAATTGATAAATTAACAGTTTAAAAATTTAGTGAAATATCTCTATGTATTGAATTACATTTAGATACATAGATAGCTTGCTCTTTAGTTAGTTTAGACTGCAACCTTAATCCAATTGTTTCTTTGATTGCATTATTATATTCCTCAATTTTTGGCATTAAGTTTTCTTTAGCATTTGCTCTCCAGCTAACTTCTTTATTGAATAACTCAACAACCTCTTTTGATTTTGTTCTAATCGCCATTGGATCAAGTTCATCTGAGTCAACCATTGATAATAAATCATCTACACTATTTAAAAATTCATCCATTCCAGAGATCTCACTCAACTTGTCAAACAATCCATCCATAATTGTAACTGATCTTTCATATACTTTTGTATTGCTTTCCATGGCTATAAAATAATCTAACTGTTTAATATCTTTTGATACTTCTTGAAGTTTTACTCCATCGTTTATGAACAATGCAAACTGATCAAGTAGATCGTAGGCTTCATCTACATTCTTTCTATATCTTTTTGTTGTTGTATTTTTAGCTTTATTTATTTTGTCGAATTCTGAATTCTTAGCTTGCCAAGTTTCAGGGATTGAGTTTTGAATTTCCTCAATTTCAAGTTTAACATCTTCAATTCTTAATTCTATTTTATTTTTCTCATCTAATTCGTCATCATCTAAATTTCTAATCTCTGCTTTATATTTTTCTATTTTTTTGTTTAATTTAAGTATTTTCTTTTGCTTTTTTCTAACAGTGAAATGCAGATCCCTATAATCAACAGCATATGCGTTATATTCAACCTCTACTTTTTTTAATTTGTCGACTAAAGCAAAAGTTCCTAATGCACTATCAAAATGATCTTCTAAAATTTCCATTTTATCATCTGGCAGATTAGTCGGTGCCTCAGATTGAAATTTTAATATTGCATTTTTAATTGTCTCACCGTTTGTATCAAATCTTGCAAATTTGTACTCTTGCAAACAGTACTGTAATTTAGGATTCATTGGTGGAGGAGCAACATTCGAAGTTAAATATACCCTATTTGGCAGATAATTTACTAAGCTAGGGTATGCACCAACTATTCCCAATCCTATAAGCTGAAGAATTATAAAAGGCACAACACCTTTCCAAATATCAAGTGTTTTAACAATTTTGGGAGCTACACCTTTCAAATAAAAGAGTGCAAATCCAAATGGTGGCGTTAAGAATGAAGTCTGTAAGTTAACACCAATCATAACTCCCAACCAAACGGCTGTGACGTTAGCTCCTGTTTCAGCTAATAATATTGGTGCAATTATTGGAACAACAACAACTGCAATTTCAATAAAGTCTAGGAAAAATCCTAGCAAGAAAATTACAATCATCACAACAACAAATTGTGTCCAAAAACCGCCTGGTAAATCTTGTAGAAAGTCTCTTACTAATTCTTCTCCCCCAAAAGCTCTAAATCCTGAAGTAAGCATTGCTGCTCCTAAAAGGATAATAAATACCATTGAAGTAGTCACACAAGTTTCTGTTACAACTTCTTTTAAAACATTTTCTGTTTTAAAAGTTCTCCAAAAACTCCAACCTATTCCGTATACAAGTATGACCACAAAGAAAGCGGTAATAAAGATTGCGCTTAAATCTCTTTCCTCCAAATTTTTTACATTTAATTCATAATTTGAAGCAAAGAATGTAATTGGAATTAGAGATCCAATAATTAAAATTAAAGGATAGAACGCACTTTTCTTTCCTTCATATAATCTATAACCAGCCATCAAAGTGGCACCAATTGCTCCAATTGAACCAGCTTGGTTTACAGTAGCAATACCCATTAAAATTGAACCTAATACAGCGAATATTAATGCAAGTGGTGGTATGATAATTACAACTACTCTTAACCAAAATTTTAAATCAAAATTTCCTTTAAATGGAACTGGCGGTGCAACACCTTTCTTTATTCTAGCAAAAATAAATACATAGATCATATAAAGAGCAACTAAGACAAGGCCTGGTAAAAGTGCTCCTAAGAACATATCACCTGCACTTGATGAACCTACTCTAAATTCACCTGGCATATTAAATTCACCAGTTAAGGCTTTATAATCATTTTGTCTTAAGTTGTTTGCAACATCAGATGCACTTGCCAACTGGTCAGCAATAATAATTAAAACAATTGATGGAGGAATAATTTGACCCAATGTTCCTGATGAACAAACTATTCCACTAGCAAGTTGTCTGTCATACTTGTTATTTAACATCGTTGGTAACGAGATTAGTCCCATCGCAATTACAGTTGCTCCAACGATACCAGTCGTTGCTGCTAATAGAGCTCCAACAAATATAACAGAAATACCTAAACCACCAGGAATTGGTCCAAATAATTGGCCCATTGTTATTAATAAGTCTTCAGCAATTTTTGATTTTTGAAGCATAATTCCCATGAATATAAATAAAGGAATTGCTATCAAAGTATCTGTCTCTACATCCCAGTAATTACTCCTAAAATTTGTAATACCAGCAACGAGCCATTCTATGGGTCCATCTACAGCAAAAAAGGCACTGGAGTCTCCCTCGAAGATGTAGCCAAAAAATGCAGCTAAACCAATTGCAATTATAGCTGAACCAGGAAGTGCAAAAGCAACCGGGTAACCCGATGCAAGAGCAACAATCATTATCACAACTAGAACAGCTAAAAAGAATGTTTCCATAATTTAATTTTTGACACCTTTTAAAATTTTGTGACTACTTTCCATAAAATAACTAGTAAATTGAATTAACATCGTAACAGCAAAAACAGCTAGATAAACAGCCATCAAATATAAAAGATAAAGACCATTAGATCCTTGTTGCGTAACTTCAAAAGCTACAACAGGACCATTTATTATGCTGGCTTTTCCGTTAAGACCTAAAAATATAACTATTAATGTAAGTGGTACTCCTAGAACTGCCGATCCAACCATATTTGTCCATGCCTTCTTTTTTTCACTAAAAGAAGAGTAGAGTACGTCAACTCTTACGTGCCCTTCATGAATTAAGGCGTATGCACTAGCAAATAAGTAAAGTGCAGCATACCAAAATCTAACTAGATCCCCTTGAAATGCTTGTTCGTATGAAAATATAAATCTTGATAATACGATTACGAATTCACTTACTACAACCAATACTGCTAGCCAAATGAAGCCAACTGATTTCGTAAAATATCCAATCACGAAAGAAATTAATATTATTGGAAAGTGAATATAAGTAATTCTGACAGGGGCTTTAACCATCAATGCTTTTACTTCAGGACTGAAGATTGCTTCCCATAATCTTTCAACAACCATAAAAGATATAACAAAGTCAGCTACGCCAACTAAAAATACTGCCCAAAATGATGATCTAACAAGATATGCTGAAAATCTTGATAAAATTTTTGAATCTTGCTCCAAAGTTTGGCTATATGTTTTAAAAACATAAAAAACGACTGCAGCAATACAAATCAAATACAATCCAATTTGCATATAACCATAATTTAAATCAGATCCCTCTAGAGCTTTTTTCTTATATCCAAACATCTCATGATGTGAAAAAATTTTTTTTATTCCTGGCCAATCACTCCAAACTGTTAAAACATTATTTATAAGAAATGCCAAAGTAAAAGCTAAAACTGAATAACTGATTATTCTAAGATATAGAGAAAGATTTGAATTTTTTGTCACCATAGTATTTTAAAATACCTAAGTAATACTCGATTTTGTTTAAAAAAAAAGGGCCCAATTAAGGGCCCTTTAATAACTAAATTTAGTTAGATTACATTCCTAATGCTCTGTTTCTTTGAGAAATGTAAGGTGAGTCAGACAAGTTGGTCCAAGAACCAATGTCTTTTCTAGCCTGTAAGAAACTAGAGTGGATTCTCTCAGCGAGACCACTGCTTGCTCTTGTTTCCTCAAATACTTCATTAGCAGCTTTAGCAAAACCATCATAAACTTTGTCGCTAAACTTCTCTAGTTTAACACCATGATCGTTTATTAATCTTGCAAGCGCAGCACCATTTTTAGCGTTGTACTCTGACATCATAACGTCATTTTCCATCGCAGCTGCAGCTTCAATTAATAGCTGATCTGATTTTGATAAGCTTGTAAACCAAGATTTGTTAGTACCACATGCTAACATAGATCCTGGCTCGTGCATTCCAGGATAGTAGTAGTATTTAGCAGCTTCTTGGAATTTCATAGCTTCATCATTCCATGGACCTACCCACTCTGTTGCATCAATTGCACCAGAAACAAGGTTTTCGTAAATTTGTCCACCAGGAAGTGAAACTGGAGATCCTCCAAGTTTACCGATAACTTGTCCACCTAATCCAGGCATACGCATTTTAAGACCTTTGAAGTCATTAGGGCTTCTAATTTTCTTGTTAAACCATCCACCCATTTGAACTCCTGTGCTTCCACACATAAAGTTTTTTAGACCGAATTTGTCTGATAGTTCATCCCATAATTGTTGACCACCAGCAAACCTAATCCATGCGTTCATTTCAGTGTAAGTGAAACCGAAAGGTACAGCTGTAAAGTAACCCCAAGCTGGATCTTTTTTAACCCAGTAGTAGTCAGCAGCGTGATACATTTGCGAGTTACCTGAAGCAACTTCATCAAATGAGTCAAACGCTTTAACCCTCTCGTTTGCTGCATAGTAAGTGACTTGAATTCTTCCATCACTCATGTCTGTAATTCTTTGAGCAAATCTTTGCGCACCAGTTCCTAAACCTGGGAAATCTCTTCCCCATGTAGCTACCATAGAAGCTTCAATTCTTTCTTTGGCAACGGCTGGAGCAGCTAAAGATGATGCAGCTACAGCAGCAACACCAGTCGCAGCAGCAGCCTTAAAGAATTTACGTCTTGAAGGAGTTTTACCCTTCAATAGTTTTTTTTCTTTAATCATTATTTCTCCTCTTTAAGTTAATTAACTTATGCATTTAAAGCATATATGTTTCTTAGAGTCATTTTAAAAAAGTGAGGATTTTTCACTTAATTACAATCTATGATTGTAAATTTTTATGAATTATCTTTAATTATTGAATATTTTGGCATGGTTTAACATGCTTAGATCTTCAAATTGTTTGCCTATAATTTGAACTCCTAAAGGCAAATTTTTTTCGCCTTTTAAAATTGGCAGTGAAATGCAGGGCACATGTGCAAGAGACCAAATCTTATTAAATTCTGGACTCCCAGTTGTCTTAAATCCTTTGTCAGCAATTCCACAACTACTTGGCGTTATAATTGCATCAAACCTTTCAAATATACTATCTAAGTTTTTTGAGTATGTTCTCATCGCATCTAAAGCTAAAGCATAATCTTTTGCCGAATGTTTTATTCCGTTAATAATTGCTCTCTTAATTTCTATAGAAAGTTTTCCTTTTGAAGTTTTGTAATAATGATGGAAATTTTGAGCCATCTCTGTCTCATATATAATTGTATGACAATCAATCATATCTTCAAAATATTTAGGAGCAGTCTCAACCTTTACTATTTTTTTATTATTTAAAATAAATTTGTTAAATGATTTTTTTGAAATACTGTCAACATTTCTCCAGCGTTTGGTTTTATAAAAAACAAATTTTGATTTTTTTATTTTAATTTTTTTATTAAGAAAATTAATATTTGTTGTTGTTTCATCTGCATCGTCTCTAGCAAACAAAACTTTCGATAATAGTGCTACATCACTAATTGTTTTTCCAAATACTCCGACTTGATCTAAATTATATGATGTTTGCAAAACACCATTTCTAGAAATTAATCCATAGGTAGGTTTAAAACCAACAACTCCACAATAAGAAGCTGGCCTGATTACAGATCCACCCGTTTGAGTTCCAATTGATAATGGTGCCATATCAGATGCAATAACAGCTGCAGAGCCACTAGATGAACCTCCTGGTGTTCTTGAATAATCATGTGGGTTTTTGGTTTTTGACGGCGATAAGAAAGCTAATTCACAAGTTACAGTTTTACCCATAATTATTGCTCCAGCCTTTTTTAAGAGCTCAACAATTTTAGCATCTGAATTATTCTTTTTTTTTAATTTTATTCTTGCACCATATTTTGTTGGCATTTCAGTTGTTGAGATAATATCTTTAAGTGCTACTGGTAAACCATGCAAAACCCCTAAAGATTTTAATTTTTTTCTCTGATTATCAGATTTTTTTGCATCACTTAGGAGTTTTTTTTCATTAAAATATTCCCAAGCTTGAATATTCTTATCATATTTTTTTTTTTGATTGATATATGCTTTACAAAGTTCAACGGAAGTTAATTGTTTATTTTTAAGTTTTTTTAAAAGTTGTTGTGCTGATAAATTTAGGAGTTTCATTTATCTCTTAAACTAATTTTTCATCAGAATAAACGCAACATTTCTCTGGTGGAAAATATAAATTTAATTCTCCGTCTGGAATGGGTTTTTCTCTTTCTACTTTTGACTTAATCACTAAATCACCCATTTTTCCTGTAAGGAGCTTAAAATTACCAAAGTCCTCAACTCTTGTGAGTTTAATTTTAACTGTATTACTTTTTTCTTTTTCAGCCAATTCTATGAACTCAGATCTAATTCCCAGTTTAACATTTTTATCTTTTAAATTTCCTAAATTTGAATTTGTCTTAATAGTGGTATCATTAATTTTTACTTCATGATCAGAGGATACAGTTGAATGAAAAATATTCATCGCAGGAGAGCCAATAAAATAACCTACAAAAGTTGTTTTAGGTTTTTCAAATAAATCTTTTGGCAATCCAACTTGCACGATTTCACCTTGATCCATAACAATTATATTTTCGGCAAAAGTCATAGCTTCGTTTTGATCATGAGTTACATAAACCAATGTTGTTTTATATTGTTCATTGATTTCTTTTAAGTTTCTTCGAAGTCTAAATTTTAAATCTGGGTCTATAACTGTAAGAGGTTCGTCCATTAAAACAGCAGCAACGTCTTCTCGAACTAAACCTCTACCTAAAGAGATAAGTTGTTTTTGATCAGCCGTTAATTTTCTTGCTGGTGAGTTTAAAAATGAAGATAAATTTAAAGTATCTGAAACTGCTTTTACTCTTTCTTCAATTTTTTCTTTTGTAAATTCCCTACATCTTAGTGGGAACGCTAAATTGTCATAAACTGTCATTGTATTGTAAATTACTGGGAATTGGAAAACCTGTGCAATATTTCTATCTTCTGTTTTTAAATCGGTTACAGGTGTTTCATCGAATAATATTTCACCTTTTGATGGCCTCACTAATCCAGAAACAATGTTTAACATTGTAGTTTTTCCACACCCAGAAGGTCCCAAAATTGCATACCGTTTGCCATTTTCCCAAGTCATTGAAAACGGATTGAGGGCATATGTTGGTTTTGGATCTAGAGGATTATAAGTATGAGAAATATTAGATAAATCAATTTTAGCCATTTGTTCCTCCATATGGCGATGAAACTAATTTTTCATCTTCTCCAAAAGCATAAAACTTATTTGCATTAAAATTTATTTTTACTTTCTCATGAATTTTAAAATTCATTACTTCCTCGATTAAGGCAATTATTTTTGAGTTTCCTCTTTTTAGGTGGAGCAATGTTTCTGACCCACTAATTTCTGCTAATTCTATTTCGAATTCTTCACCATTCTCATCAAGTTTAATTTCTGAAGCTCTAATTCCAAAATTATAATCTCTATCTTCTAAATTCTTAAAATGATTTGGAATTTCTAAAGAAATATTCTCAAAATTTAAATTTTTTGAATTTTTTGAACCCTTCAGAACATTCATTGGTGGATCATTTGATATTTCTGCAACTTTTAAATTAGACGGATTTTCAAAAATTTCTTTGGCAGGCCCTTTTTGTAATACCTTCCCTTCATCTAAAACAATTACTTCTCCATTTAGTTCCATTACTTCTTGGGGATCTGTTGTTGAATAAATTAAAATTGTATCTTGGGACAGTCCTTCTGAGAAAATTCTTTTAAATTCTTCTCTTAACTGCTCTCTAAGTTTATAATCTAAATTAACTAACGGTTCATCTAGCAACAAAATTTTTGCTTTTTTTGCAAGTGATCTTGCAAGCGCAACTCTTTGTTGCTGTCCGCCAGATAATTCCTGAATTTTTCTATTTTCAAATCCAACCAATCCAACAGTTTTTAGAGCTTCATCTACATCTTTTTTTATTTGCTCTGGACTTAATTTTCTTTGTTCTAATGGAAAAGTTATGTTTTGATAGACATTTAAATGAGGGTAATTAATAAATTGTTGATAGACCATAGCAACATTTCTTTCCCAAACTGGTATTTTAATAAAGTCTTTTTCCTCAAAAGAAATTGAGCCTTGATCTGGATTTAATAATCCTGCAATTGTTTTTAAAAGAGTCGTTTTGCCAGATAAAGTTCTGCCTAAAATGGTATACAAATTGCCTTTTTTAAAATTAAACGAGACATCGTTTAAATGAAATTGCTCATCAGGTTTATAAGAAATTTTCTCTCCAATTAAATTCATTATTTTAATGCTCCTGATAAATTTCCTTTTGATAGATATCTCTCAACTATAAATGCAACGATTATTAATGGTGCAACTGAGACTAAAGCTGATGCTGAAAGGCTCCACCATGGTGTTATTGATGAATTAAGTGCAACAACTTTTACAGGTAACAATTGTACTTCAGTAAATGTCAAAATAAATGCAAAAAAGAAATCTATCCATCCAAAAATAATACAAAACATTCCCGCAACAATTAATCCAGGTATTGAATTTGGTAAAACAACTTTATAGAAAGCTTGATAAGGATTACACCCATCAATTAATGCAGTCTCATCTAATTCTTTTGGAACTCTATTAAAAAAATCTACCATAATCCAAACAGCAATTGGCATTAATAAAACGATATATACGACCACTAGACCTAATAAACTATCAAGCAATCCTATTGTGCTTAGAAAAATAAAGAAAGGAATTGATAATACAATTGGAGGCATGATTCTTTGTGAAATGAAGAAAAAAGTAATATCGTTGTTTCTAACAAATCCGGCTTTAAAGGTAAATCTTGATAGTGCATAAGCAGCAAGTGTTCCAAGAACAATACTTATTAAACTAGCAGTACAGGTTACAAAAATACTGTTAAAATAAGGCTCGACAATATCTACTCCACCTTTAGCTGGAGACTTAATTAAAACTCTCCAACCCTCCAGTGTTGGTTCGAAATCTAACCAAGGTATATAAGTTACTTTACTATTTACAGATTGGAAGTCTTTAAAAGATGTTGATACAGCCCAGAGAAAAGGTGCAACAACAAATACAGTCCAAAATGTAATAAAGAAATATTTAAGAAAAGTGTAAAGTTTGCTCATAGTTATTCTTTGATCATTAATTTGGTTAAAACTTTAGCTATTATCGTTAAACTGATAATCATTATTACAAGATAAGTGAAAGATAAGGTTGCTGCATAACCCATCTGAAATTCTCTTAATCCTTTAATATAAATATAAAAACTTGAGGTCTCAGTTGCAGTACCTGGTCCTCCTGAGGTCAAAACAAATACTGTATCCATTATTTTTGAAGCCTCGATAAGTCTTATTATTATTGCTCCAATTGATATTGGAGCCATCAAAGGAAAGGTTACATAAACAAATTTTCTAAATGGACTTGCTCCATCTATAGCGGCTGCCAAAAAGGGTTCTTTTGGAAGTGACAAAAGTCCAGCTAGTAATAGTAAAAACATAAACGGTGTCCATTGCCAAACTTCAACAATTATAACAGTAAACTTTGCAATAACTGGATCACTCAACCATAAAATAGGTTTTACTCCTAATCCACCTAACAAATCATTTACAGGACCTAGTGACTCATGAAAAAATGTTCTCCAAATAACTGTCATTATTACTGGAGTTGTCATCATTGGTACTAGAAAAATTACTCTAAAAAATCTTTTAAATTTTATTTCTCTCCAAACCATCATCGCTAAAGCAAATCCGATAACATATTGAAGAATAACTGTAGTTACTGATAAAAAACTTAGCCTAAAAAAAGACTCCCAAAACCTCGGGTCATCAGTAAATAACCTTATGTAATTCGTAATGCCTATGAAGTTCATTTCTGGTGTATAACTATTCCATCCAGAAAGACTTAATCTAATAGTAAAAATAATTGGAAAAATTAAAATTCCAATAAGTACAAACAATCCTGGGAATAAAAAAACAAACTTGTGTTTAAAATTCATAATTTTTTTTTTGGATTATTTTAAAATGTGGCCGTTAAAAAACGGCCACAAGTTTACAAAATTATTGCTTATTATCTTCCATTGCTACACCAACAGCATAGGCTTTTCTTACGTTATCTTTTCCTACTCTGTTAAGTATATCTTCCCACTGTTTAGCAGCTTCGTCTAAAGCAGCTTGTGGAGATAATTGACCAGCTAATGCTTTTGCAGCAGCAGTAGCCAATGCAGCATTAAACTCAAAAGTTCCAGGAACTCTTAATGGAAATACTCTATTTTTACTTTGTTCCATTTGTGCAAGAGTATCAACATATGATTGAGCAATATCTTTATCCCAACCAATTTGTGTCCATACATCAACTTTAAAGTCGTCATTTCTAAATGGGTTTACACCAAATCTACCAATTCCAATGTCCGCTTGGTGGTTAGCTTCGTTAGCGAAGAAACATAGGTAATCGAAAGCCATTTCTTTCTCTTTACTTTTCTTAGCTACTCCAACTGCCCATCCCCATACGAAGAAAGGAGCTTGGTTAAAGCCTTCATCCCAAGAGTTAGTTTTTCTATTCCAAACTTTCATTGCTCCTGGTAACTGTGCAGCACCAACTTTATTGTTTATTGGACTATCTGGTTGCATAGCAGCAACAAATGCATCATCCCATGAAAAACTAAACAAAGTTTGTCCTCCACCAAATGATCCAATTTCATCACCTAAACCAAAATTTATTCCTCCTGGTGGAACATATTTGGTTGCTGCAACCCAATCTGTTAATGCTTCAACAAAACCTGGATTGTTAATTAGTGGTTTCATAGTTTCTAAATCAAAGAAAAAACCACCTGGTGTTTTTGGATTTTTAGAGTAAGCAGCAGATCTTGAATAGAAAGCAGCATACATCAGGTCATCTTTTTTCATAACTTCTGCTGATCCATATTCTTTCTCGCCATCACCATCCCAATCCCATCCATTGAAATAAGCGGCCATTTCTCCATATTCTTTCCAAGTTGTTGGTACCTTTAACTCTTTACCAGTAGCTTCCTTATATTGCTTTTGGTACTCAGGATTATCAATTACATCTTTTCTATATTTTAGATAATGTCTGTCTCCATCAACCGGAAACTGATACATAACACCATCCCAAGATGCTACACCAATGTGAGACGGGGTAACGTCTTTCATTTGTTTCATCTCAACGTATTTCTTTGGAACTGGCTCTAAGTATCTTCTCCAATCGTTAATGAAGTTTGAAAATCCAAAAACGATGTCATATGGAGCTTGTCCAGCTTGAAATGGTACCATTGCTTTAGCATATAAGTCACCTGCTGGTGTATGAGTAACATCAACTTTTGCTCCAGTAAGTTTAGCGAACTGCTCAGCATGTAGAGCTGTTGGCTCTCCCATGACTGGTACAGCATGTGTATTAATCTTAAGCGTCTTGCCTTTATAGTTTTTCTTAGACATAGACTCGTAAGAACAATCACCAGGAATATCCCCAGTTGCTTTGATATGTGGAAACTGATCGCTCCACTTATCAGCATACGCAACAGGACTAAATACCAACAAAGCTGATATTAGAGCGGTTACGCAAGTTTTTATTGTCTTCATCTTTTTTCCTCTCTTTGTTGTTAATTATGGAACTAACACTGCACGACCTTTAATCTTACCATCATTTAAATCATGTAGTGCTTTATTAGCTTCTTCAAGTTTGTATTCTTTCATTGAAAGTTTTACTAAACCTTTATCTGCTAGTTCCATTAATTCATATAATTCAGCCCATGTACCTACTAAGCTTCCAACTATACTTTTTTCTTGATCGATCATATCAATCGCCAAAACTCTTATTTCTTCTCCGTAACCTACAATATAGAAAGTCCCAGTTGCTTTGGTCATTTTAATTCCCATTGGCGTAGAACCTTTTTCACCAACAAAATCTATAACAGCCTCTGCACCTTTTCCTTTTGTAAGTTCTTTTACTTTTTCAATTTCATTACCATCTATTAAAACTCCATGGTCAGCTCCTAGTTCCATTGCATGTTCTAAAGGCGCTTTTGCTTTTTCAACAACAATAATATTTGCGGCACACATTGCTTTCATACATTGAATTGCTATATGTCCTAATCCACCAGCACCTATGATTACACAATTTTCACCTGGCAGAAGGTGTCTAGTAGCTTTTTTTACAACTCTGTAAGCAGTTAAACCTGCGTCTGAAAATGGCGCAACGTCTATTGGACCTAAAACTTTTGGAATTTTTATTAGATTTCTTACGCTAGTTTGAAGTAATTCTGAGTATCCACCGTGTTTTACATTCAAACCTGCAAAAATTGGATCTTCAGCATGCATATCGTTTCCTCTTCTACAATCTAAGCATGTTCCTCCTGTGCCAGAAACTTTAGGGTGTAAAATTACTGCATCGCCTTTTTTAAATCCCGTAACATCTTTACCAACTTCCTCTATCCATCCAGCGTTCTCATGTCCCATTACCATCGGCAACAGATCGTTATTTTGATCTGTAATGTGCTTCCAAACTCCTTCAATTATATGCAAATCAGTTCTACAAACACCTGCAGCTCCAATTTTAACAATGACATCACTTGCTTTCTCAATTTTAGGATTTGGTAACTCTTCACCTGTGACCCAAACATCCGCTTTCATTTCTGGGTCGTACTTATGTAAAACCTGTGCTTTCATTATTTTCCTCTCTAAATTTATTTTTTATAAATAAATTTTAAATTGAAATAAAAAATATGTCTAGAAAGTTAGAATAATTTTAATTACCAATTACAACTTGAGATTGTTAATTAACTTTATTTTTGCATCCGCCTGTTTTGAAAAACTCATCAATATTATCTATAGCTAGATTAGCCATTGCGGTTCTAGTTTCTTTAGTTGCGCTGCCTAAATGAGGAAGAATAAAAGCACTTTTGTGTTTAAGATATCCTGGATTTAAATTTGGCTCATTTTTGTATACATCTAGCCCAACTGCATAAACTTTTCTTCTTTCCAAAGCATCTATTAAAGCTTCATCTTCAATAATATCTCCTCTTGCAACATTGGTCACGACTGCACCTTTTGGTAATAGTTCTAGTGTATCTTTGTTGATTAAATTTATTGTCTCTTTAGATGCAGGACAACATACCGAAAGGACATCAGAGACTTTCATCAAATCATTTAAGTTATCGTGGTAAGTTGCGCCTTGTTCTTTTTCTTCGCTTAATTTTGAACGATTGTGATAATGAATTATCATACCTAAAGATTTAGCTATTTTAGCTATTTTTTGACCAATTCTACCCATGCCAAGTATTCCAAGTCTAGTGCCCGTTAATTGTTTACCAATCAACATATCTGCTGACCAAACCCAGCCACCTTCTCTAGCTTTTTCAATTCCTTCAGATGCTCTTCTGCATGCACCTAATATCAACAAAACCCCAATTTCCGCAGTAGCATCAGTTAAAACATCTGGCGTGTTTGTTACTGCAATCCCTCTTTTCTTTGCAGATTCTAAATCTATATTTCCAAAACCTACAGCAAAATTTGATATAATTTTTACACTCTCAGGTAATTGATTAATTGTTTCTGCATCGAGCTTATCTGTCAAAGCCGATAAAATACCATCACAGCCTGTGCTCATCTCTATTAGCTTCTTTTGAGAGTAGAGTTCATCATTTAAATTAAAGTTAGCATCAAATAATTCTTTAGCTTTATCCTCACAAGATCTTAAAAGCCTTCTTGTGATTAAAATTTTTTTCATTTTATTTTGGATTAATTTAGATCAAAAACCTTACCAGGATTCATGATGTTGTTTACATCAATGCTTCTTTTAATAGCTTTCATCACTGGCAAATTATCTGGATGCTCTCTTAATAGGTAATGTTTCTTTTGAAGACCAATTCCATGTTCTCCTGTAATTGTTCCCTCTAATTCTAAAGCTTTGTTGATTAGATCATCGCTGTACTGTCTAATTTTTTTTTGTTTTTCTTCATCATCAGGATCATACAATATTATAGAGTGAAAATTTCCATCTCCAACATGACCAACCATTGGCGCAGTTAGACCTAACTTTTTAACTTCTTTTTCCGCCCATGAAATACACTCAACTAATTTAGAAATTGGTACACAAACATCTGTAGAATACACTTTCATATCATGGCCTAAAGCTTTTACTGAATAGTAAACATCATGCCTTGCTTTCCATAATATTTTTTGTTCTTCAGGAGAAGATGCCCATTGAAAATCACTTCCACCATTATTTTTTGATAATTCTTCAACAATTTTTATAGACTCGTTATTTGAAAGTTCACTACCATGAAATTCAAAGAATAAAGTTGGTGATGCTTTGATGTTTTCTAACTTTGAATATTTAATGCTAATTTCCATTTGATCTTTGTTTAACATCTCAATTCTTGCAATTGGAACGCCGTACTGAATAACTTCTTGCGCAGTCTTTACTGCTGAGTCTAAATCTGGAAAATAGCAAACTGCGCTCATTATGCTCTCAGGTATTGGTGATAATCTTAATTGAACTTCTGTAATAATTCCTAAAGTTCCCTCAGATCCAATAAACAAATTAGTTAAGTTATATCCCGCAGAAGTTTTTTTAGTTCTTGCTCCAGTTTTAATTATGTCTCCATTTGGTAAAACAACTGTTAAACCAGAGATAACGGTTCTCATTGTTCCATATTTAACTGCCATTGTTCCTGAAGCCGAAGTAGATGCCATTCCACCTAGTGCAGCATCTGCACCAGGGTCTATTGGAAAAAATACACCATCTTCTCTTAAATATTCATTTAATTGCTTTCTAGTTACATTTGCTTGTACTCTGCAATCAAAATCCTCAGCATTTACGCTTAAAACTTTATTCATTTTTTCTAGAGAAATTGTAATACCATTTTGATTTCCAACAACATGACCTTCAAGAGATGTGCCAGTTCCAAATGGGACAACAGGAATTTTATGCTCGTTACAAATTTTTAGAATTTTTGAAACTTCTTCATTGGTTTCTGGAAATACAACTGCCTTCGATAATATTGGATTATAAGTATCTTCTCCTCTTGCATAATTTGCACGAGTAGACTCAGAAGTAGAAAATCTCCCGTTAAATATCTTTTTTAATTCTGCTTGGACAGTTTCGTTCATTCTTTAATAATACAAAAATATTAATTAAAAATACAGTTTATTTAGAAAGCATCTTGCCTATATTTTCTAAGGCTTGCATTATATTATCTCTAGATGCGGCAAAACTAAATCTAACGTAATCATTACAAGTTTTACCAAACGCAGTGCCAGGAACAATTGCAACACCTGCTTCATGCATAGCTTTTTTGCAAAACTCAGATCCATTCATGCCAGTCCCTTTTATATTCGGAAAAGCATAAAAAGCTCCTCCCGGCAAACTACATTCGACTCCTGGTAAATCATTTAATCCTTTATGAATTAAATTTCTTCTTAATGTAAATTTATCTAACATATCTTTAATTGAGTCTTCAGGACCATCTAATGCGGCTATACCAGCATATTGGGCTGCTGCATTTACACATGATACACTATTAATCAAAAGTTTGTTTACATGTTCAACCAAATGCTCTGGCCAGTAACTCCAACCAAGTCTCCATCCAGTCATAGAATATGCTTTACTCCAACCCTCAAGAACAATTAATCTGTCTCTTAAATTAGGATAGTTAAAGAAAGTTGGCATTTCCTTATAGTCAAAAATTTGTCTACTATAAATTTCATCACTTAAAATTGTGACCTGCGGATGTTTTTCTAATTCTTTTGCTAAGTAATCAATTGCAGGTTTTTCAACAAAACTTCCGGTTGGGTTATTTGGATTAATCAAGATTAAAAGTCTAGTTTTGTCAGTTATTAAAGATAGAATTTTGTCTGGGTCAAATTTTAAATCTTTATCCTCAGTTAAGTCGTATGGAACAGCTTTTGCTCCAGAGTAGTTAATCATTGATTCATAAATTGGAAAAGCTGGAGTAGGATGAATTATCTCAACACCTGGTTCACCATAACAAGTAATTGCATAATACATTGTAGGTTTACCACCTGGCATTATTAAAACTCTATTTGGATCAATATCAGCATTATAAAGTCTCTTGACCCATCTTGCGACAGCTTCTCGACATTCTGGAATTCCATTTGATAAAACATAACCATGATGACCATCATCTAGAGCTTTTTTTGCAGCTTCAACTACATGTTTTGGAGTTTTAAAGTCAGGTTGTCCTAGACCTAAATGAATCATAGGTTTGCCTTGTGCTTCTAATTTTTTTGCTTCTGCTAAAACAGAAAATGCGCTTTCAGTTCCTAAACGATTTAATGCTTTTGCTAATTCAATCATAATTTTTCGTCGACAAACTAACTGAAAAGCAACTTTATGTCTATTTATTTAAAGTGAAAATAATAATAAAAATTATTTATAAAAAATATTTAATTACGGTAAATTATCTTTGATCTATCTAACTCTTTTACACTTTTGCAGCCCATAAGGATCATATTTCTTCTAATTTCATCGTGCATATTTTGAAGCAGCCTCTCTACTCCTTGCTGTCCACCCGCTCCTAAACTGAACAAAAAAGCTTTACCAAAACTACAAGCAGTTGCACCTGCAGCTAAAGCCTTGAGAACATGAGTTCCCCGTCTAACACCTCCATCTAAAATTATCTCAAGTTTATCACCCACAGCATCTGAAATAGCCTTTAGTTGATCAAATGGAGTTCTAGATCCGTCAAGCTGTCTTCCTCCATGATTAGAAATTATTATCGATGTACAACCAATATCAACTGCTCTCTTTGCATCCTCTACAGACATCACACCCTTTAGCGCAAAAGGTCCGTCCCATTTTTTTATACAGTATTCTGCATCATCCCAATTCATATTAGGATCGTATTGTTCATTAACATAATCTATAACTGATTTAGTTATACTAGTTCCTTTATCGGTTTTGTGTTTAATATTAGCTAGTTCAAACTTTTTGTTTGTAAAATATCTAAATAACCATCCAGGTCTCATTGCGAAATTCATTATACTTTCTAATGTAAATTTAGGTGGAGTTGTAAAACCAGTTCTATGATCTCTTTCTCTATTTCCCGCAACCAAAGTATCAACAGTTAAGCACAAACCATCAAAATTTGCTCTTTTGCACCTGTCAATTAAATCATCAGTAAATGATTTATCTCTATGAATATAAAGTTGAAATAATTTTGGACCACTTGATATGTTAGCAATTTCTTCAATGGAAAATGATGCCATTGTCGACATGCTATACATGGTACCAAATTTTTCTGCAGCTCTAGCTGAAGCTTTATCTCCATCAGGATGATATAAACTTTGCATAGCAGTTGGAGATAAAAAAATTGGCATATCTATTTTTCTACCAAAAACTGTGGTTGATAGATCTGGTTCTCCTACACTTCTAAGAATATTGGGGATTAAGTCACAATCATCAAATGAATTTGTATTTCTTTTTAAAGTGGTTTCATCGTCTGCACCACCATCAATGTAATGAAAAATCGGAGCTGGTAATCTTTTTTTAGCTAACTTTCTAAAATCCTCAAAATTGTAACAATTCTTCAAACTCATGCATTTCGGAATCTTAAATTATTTCGATTAAGATCACTGATCTTTGTGCAGCCCATTAATTTCATGTCTCTTACTAATTCAGTTTTATATAAGTTAAGTGCTCTCTCAACGCCCTCTTGACCTGCTGCAGCTAAAGCATAAAGATATAATCTTCCACCAGCACATGCTTTTGCACCCATAGATAAAGCTTTTAACATATGAGTACCTCTTTGAAATCCACCTTCACAAATAACATCTAACTTATCACCAACTGCATCAACAATTTCAGCTAATTGATCAAATGGTGATCTAGATCCATCAAGTTGTCTTCCTCCATGATTTGATACCATTATACCAGTGCATCCGATATCAACTGCTCTTTTAGCATCTTCAACACTCATTACTCCCTTAAGCGCAAAATGGCCACCCCACTGAGAGCACAATTTTTCAGCATCGTCCCAGTTCATAGATTGATCCAACATAGTAGAAAAATAATTACCTATTGAAGTATTTGTGTCAGTGCCTTCTTTAACGAAATCTTGAAGATGTGGTAATTCAAATTTTCCTTTGGTTAAATAATTTATTCCCCACATTGGTTTTGTGGCAAAACTAAATAAACTCGAAAGTGTTAATTTTGGGGGTGATGTAAATCCAGTTCTTAAATCTCTTTCACGATTTCCTCCTGTTATCGTATCAACAGTTAAAGCCATAACGTCAAATTTTGCTGCTTTTGCTCGTTCTAAACAAGAGTCATTTAATCCTCTGTCTTTATGGAAATAAAATTGAAACATTTTTGGAGTGTCTATTAAAGATGAAATTTCCTCAACACTAACTGTAGCCAATGCCGAAACACCAAACATCGTATTAAACTTCTTTGCAGCTTTTCCAACCGCTCTTTCTCCTTCGTAATGGAATAACCTTTGCAAAGCTGTTGGGGAACAATAAAAAGGCAAATCTAATTTTTTTCCAAAAATAGTTGTCGACAAATCCACATTTTCAACACCTCTTAAGACATTTGGAACTAAGTCAACATCATTAAATGCACTACTATTTCTTGCATAAGTTATTTCATCATCCGCAGCCCCATCAATATAATGAAATATTGGAGATGGAAGCTTTTGTTTTGCCAATTTTCTAAAGTCATAAAAGTTATGACAATCTTTTAATCTCATATCTTAAGTTAAAATTTTTTTGTAAAATTAAACATATAACTATTTGCCCCAGGATTTTTATCTCCAAGACTCGCATTAGAAATATGATTATAAGAAATACCTAATTCAGAATTAGATGAGATATCAAATAATATCTGTATTTGTGTCTTAAATTCAATTTCGTGACCTAAGTCCTTGCCATCTCCTTCGTCATAATATCCAATTGCAAAACTAGGAGAGAAAGTAGTTGAATTAGATTTTTGATTTAATTGATAACCTGTATAAATATATAATGCATCATCAGCTGTTATCATTGCACCTGTCACAGGCTGAACATTTCCTAAGAAAATATCTTTGCTAGCATTAAAATTTATATATTCGGCACCAAATAGATTTGCTCTCTTACCATCATCGCTGAAATCAAACATGCCAGTGTAAAAACTCCATTTATTTTCTGCGTTAGAAAATGAAACAGTAAGAAATGAAATTATCAAAGTTTTAATTAAAATCTTCATATTAAAAATCCTGGTTACTTTATAGATACTTTTCTAATAATTAAAAGGCCGCCAAAAGCGAACAAAATCAAAGGTATTGACCAGAGTAAAAATGTATTTTGGTTTAATTCTGGTTCATATACAATCCACTCTCCATATTTATTTTTTAAATAATCATATATTTCTTCTTCTTCTTTACCTTCATCAATCTTATTTTTTACAACAAGCTTCATACTAACAGCAAAATCGGACTGAGAGTCGTAAACAGATTGACCTTGACATATCAAACACCTTAAGTTTTTTGTAATTTGATCTACTTTGGTATTTATTTCATTCGCATAGGAAAAATTAAAACTAAAATATAGCAGCAATATTAATTTTAAAATTTTAAGCATTTTTTTCTAATAAATTTTTTATTTCTATTAAATTTTCGCTTGTCAATGGACCAATATACTTTTTTATTATCTCATTTGTTTTACCACTTATAATAAAAGTTTCAGGAACACCAATAGCTCCGAATTCTATTGATTTTGTTCCATCATTATCGGTAATAACTTCTGAATAAGGATTTCCAAGTGAGCTTAAAAAATTTTTCGCATTTTTTGGACTGTCTTTATAATTAATTCCAATTATATTTATGTTCATATCTTTTAATTTCATTAAAAACTGATGCTCTTCTCTACATGGTGCACACCAAGATGCCCAAATATTTACTACAGAAGGACTATTTTTATCAAATAAGTCTGAAATATTAATTATTTCATCAGAAAATAGTTTTTTTGCATTAAGTGAAAAATCTATTTTACTTTTTAATTTCTCGTTAGAGTAATCTTTCGATACGTTCAATCCCTTGAGCAAGATTATAAAAATTATTATTAATGTTAGTAGTAATCCTAAAAATTTAATATTTTTGCTCATTTTTTCTAATAACACTTAATAAACCACCAAAACCAATAAATATAGTTGAGATCCATATCCAAATCATTAAGGGTTTATATTGATATCTTACGTTATAATAGCCATCGTCTTTTAAAATATTAAATACTAAAAAATTATCTGAAAATAATGTTGTCTTAATATCTGCTTCACTCGTAATAGTTAAAGGCTGCTGGTAAATCCTAACTTCCGGGTATAAAGCAAAAGAGGAATTTTTATTCGTAACTTCAAAACTAGCTTTAAGAGATTTATAATTGTCTACATCTTTAACATTAACTTCTTTTAATTTTACAACTTTGTCGTTGAATATTCTTTCATCTCCTACTTTCATATTTGAATTGAATTCATTAGAAAAAAGTCCATTCAATAAGATACTTGTAATTAATAAGCTAAAACCAAAATGTGAAATTTTTTGGCTAATCGAGGATTTGCTAACAAAAAAATCTTTAATTGTTACTAATAAAAGATAGATGCTCAAAACTATCAGAGGAATAGACAACAGAAATGAATTTTCGGTTTTTGTTAAAATGACATATGAAATAAGTAGTGAAACTAAAAAAATAATTAAAATATTATAGTTAAACTTTTTTAATTTATCTTTAATCCATTTCAAACTTGGGCCAAAGCTCATGAATATTAAAAAAGGAATTAAGAAGGGTATTAAAAGATTATGATAAAAAGGCGGACCAACAGAAATTTTTGAACCATTTAAAACTTCAAGAAAAATTGGATAAATTGTACCAACAAGAACAACAGATAAAAAAAACATCATAAACCAGTTATTCACTAATATTGCAGTCTCTTTACTTAAAATAAAATTCTCTTTAGCTGTGTTTGATATTTTATTCTGATTAAAAAAGAAAATTAATATAGACATCAAAATTAGGATAAAGAGAAAACTTAATATATATAGCCCTCTTGACGGATCGTTTGCAAAAGTGTGAATTGAATTTAAAATTCCAGACCTAACAAGAAAAGTGCCACTCATACTCAGTGAGAAAGTTGTAATTGACAAAATAATAGTCCACTCTTTAAACGAATTTCTTTTCTGTAATACAATTACAGTATGCAGTAGCGCTGTTAAGCAAAACCATGGCATTAATGAAACATTTTCTACAGGATCCCAAAACCAAAAACCTCCCCAGCCCAGCTCATAATATGCCCATATAGATCCAAGCAAAATACCAATTGTTAAAAATACCCAAGATACCAAAACCCATTTTTTAATGTGCCTTGCCCACTTATCTCCAATATTTCCGCTAATCATTGAGGCAAGTGAAGCTGAAAAGATAATAGATGTTCCAACATAACCTAAATATAAAATTGGAGGATGAATAGCTAAAGCAGGGTCTTGTAAAATAGGGTTCAAACCTAATCCCTCGCTAGGAATTGGATATAGCATTTTGAATGGGTTGGAAGTTAATAAAATAAAAACTAGAAAACCTGAAATAATAATTTGTTGAAATAGTATCGTTAAAAGTTTGTATTTAGTATCTTGTGATCTTGAATTTAATAAAAAAATAAATAGAAAAATTGAAAGAACTAATAACCACAATAATAAACTTCCCTCGTGATTTCCCCATGTGCCTGATACTTTATAAAATAAAGGTTTTAAAGTATGAGAATTGTTGAAAACAGTTTCATTACTAAAATCTGAAATTACAAAAGCTGCAACTAGACTAAAAAAACTTACCGTAATCATTATAGTTTGTATTGAAGTAATTAAAATAAAGTTTTTATCTAAATATTTATTTTCTGAATTTGCATCCAAGTATGACTTAAAAATTAAATAAACAGATGCTATTAAAGCAATATATAAAGAATAATTTCCTAAATAATTAGACATACAAATTAATTGTTTTTCATAGCTTCGCTGACTTCAGGAGGCATATAATTTTCATCATGTTTTGCTAAAATCTTGTCAGCATTTAGAAAACTTTTATCCTTTAAGAAACCTTCAGCAACTACACCCTTACCCTCTTCAAACAGATTAGGTACAGATCCATTAAAGTTGACTAATAATTCATTTTTGAAATCCGTAATTACGAAAAAAATTTCTTTATCGTTTATTTTAATAGAATTTTTTTTTACCATTCCACCAACTCTAATTTTTTGAGCATTTTTGATTTCATTAAGGTTTTTAATGTCTGTTGGAGACTTAAAATATACTACGTTTTCCTCAAGAGATTTAACCACCAAAAAAATTGTAAGAACTAATGAAATTAAAATTAAAAAAATAAAAAGGGCTCTAAATTTAACTTTTTTTCCGTACATGTGAATTTTAGTTAAACTTTAGATGTGGAAGTGTTTGCTAATATCTCTCTGTACGTTTTTTGCTTAGCTACTGATGCAAGTTTCTTTTCATCTAGTGATTTATAATTTTCCTCAAATTTCTTTTTCTCTTTAATTAAATTTAATTTTACTACCGCGTACAAGAAGCTAAAAGAAAATAGAGTAAATATAAATGATGACCAAACGTATACACCGTATCCATTCATATTTAGTAGTTCACTAATCATAATCTATTAAGGCCTTTATTTTTAATCTTTAACAGTTCTGTATTATATTTCATTAAAAATATCAAAAGTGAAAATAGAGCAAATGCCGCAGTCATTATAGCTAATGGTGTCAACATTGAAGAATGAATTGTTGTTTCTTCCAAAATTTTTACTGACGCAGGTTGGTGTAAAGTATTCCACCATTCTACTGAAAATTTTATAACTGGAATATTTATAAGACCAATAATTGCTATTATTGAGCTAATTTTTTCTGCTTTACTAGTGTCTGTAGTAATCTTCCAAGAAGTAATGAACAATAAATAAAAAATTGAAAGTAAAAGCATTGAAGTTATTCTTGCATCCCAAGCCCACCAAGTTCCCCAGGTTGGTTTTCCCCAAATTGATCCTGTAACTAAAGCTATTATGCTAAAAACAAAACCAGAAGGTGCTAAACTTTTTGTTATTAAAGAGAAATTTTTATTTTTAAAAACAAAAACTCCAAAAGAAAGAATGGAAATAAATGAAAATATTCCGAGTGATATCCAAGCTGATGGAACATGGACATACATAATCCTAACTGAGTCACTCTGCTTATAATCCTCAGGAGAAAGAACTAAAGCTTCAACTAATCCAAGTAACAATACAATTATAAATAGCGCAAATACAAACTTTTGTATTTTATTAATTATCTTTAAAGTATTATTCGGATTGAAATAATTAATCATAATTTTTTATAACACATAAATTTTAGATTAAAATTGTTCAAAATTTTCTGACCAAGAATACAGAGGGAGATAGAGGAAAAACAGTACTCTTGATCAGAATTAAATATTTTATAACAAACAGATATGACAGAGATTTGGGACAATTGTGTTTAAATATTGGCTATTAGTTAATTTGAAGGCTTGAAGTAGCTTGATCCACGCTTACCTGAAAAAATTTCGTTAATTAGAGGGTGTTTTATAGGCTCTTCAGAGTCATCAAATAATAGATTTTGCTCAGACACATAAGCCTCGTAAGTAATTTCGTCATTCTCTGCTAGTAAATGATAAAATGGCTGATCCTTTCTAGGTCTCACGTTTTTTGGAATCGATTGATACCACTCCTCTGAGTTATTAAATTCAAAGTCAACATCGTAAATCACACCTCTAAAATCGAAGTGTCTATGTTTTACAACGTCTCCAATTGAAAATTTAGCTTTTTGAGTACTCACGATATTAAATATGGATATTTGATGAAAAAAATCAATAAAAAAAATATAAATGTTTTATTAATCTGTTAATATGTAGCAGTGAATAAATCACTTCTAAAATTCATTACAGACGTTGGGCCTTTAGCTATTTTTTTCTTCTTTTATTATAACAGTGATAAAAATTTAAAAGTTGCAATACCACCTCTAATTGTCGCAACAATAATTTCTGTTCTCTTGGTTTGGATACTGGAAAAAAAAGTTCCGATGGTTCCTTTGTTAGGAGGAATTTTAATTACTATATTTGGAGGTTTAACAATTTATTTTGATAATCCAATTTTTATTTATATGAAACCCACTATTATAAATATTTTATTTGCCTTAGCTTTATTCTTTGGAAAATACTTCACCAATGAACCAGTTTTAAAATTAATACTTGGAAAAACACTGCCAATGTCTGATGAAGGTTGGAAAATTTTGAATAACAGATGGACTTATTTTTTTATTTTTTTAGCTATATTAAATGAAATTGTTTGGAGAACTCAAACAGAAGAATTTTGGGTTAACTTTAAAGTTTGGGGAATGTTACCAATTACATTCATCTTTACAGCATCACAAGTTGGGTTGATTAATAAACACAAATTAAATGAGTAATTTAAAATTAGTAATAAATAATTCAAATAAAGAACAAAACCAAAGGTATTTTTTTGAAAAAAAAGAACTAAAAATTATATTAGACCTATATGCTAAAATGGTATCTGAAGGATCTTGGAAAGACTATGGCCTCTCAATATCAAGTAAAAGAGTAAGTTTTAGTATTTTTAAAAATGCAGCAGAAAAAGCTATCTACAACATTAGTAAAAATTTTAAACCCTCTAATAAGAATTTGAAATATTTAATAACTGATAGAAATGGTAAAATTTTAAATAATGCTTATGATTTAGAAATACTTCTAAAAAAAACAAATTGGAAAAAACTATAGTTTTTGATTATCTTCTTTGACCAAACAATCTTAAAAGCATTATAAATAAATTTATAAAATCTAAGTATAATGTTAAAGCTCCCATAACAGCTTTCTTGCCAATTACTTCACCTGAGTCTGATGCTGCGTACATATTTTTAATTTTTTGTGTATCGTATGCTGTTAATCCGACAAATATAAGAACTCCAATGATTGAAATAGCAAAGTACATCATTGAAGATTTTAAGAAAATATTTACTAAAGATGCGATTATAATACCGATCAAACCCATCATTAAGAATGATCCAAATTTCGTGAGGTCTCTTTTAGTTGTGTAACCATATATACTCATAGCTCCAAATGTTGCTGAAGATATGAAAAATACTCTCGTCACACTAAGTCCTGTGTAAACTAATAAAATTGATGATAGTGATAAACCCATTAAGGCTGCAAAAATCCAAAAAGTAGTTTGAGCTTTTGAAGAACTCATTTTATTTATCCCAAAACTCATATAAAAAACAATTCCGAGAGGAGCTAACATAACCACCCATTTCAATCCTGATAGATAAATTGCGTTTCCGAACTCAGTTAAAGCAACTATTGATCCACTTGCATCTGTAACTACTGACATTTTAAAAGATAGCAATGCAATGATTCCCGTTAGCAAAACTCCAGTTGCCATGTAGTTGTAAACTTTAAGCATGTAGGCTCTAAGGCCTTCATCCATCACAACAGCTTTTTTTGCTGTCGTTGATCTATTTAAAATATTGTCTCTATTGAATTCCATAATTAAATATATAGTAATAAATTTTAAATTTTTCAAGCAGTCAAAATATAGGTAACAAATACTTAATATTTAATGAATTATAAAAAATTAGGAACAACAAATATAGATATTAGCACGATTTGCCTCGGCACCATGACTTGGGGTGAACAAAATAGCCAAGAAGAGGCCTTCGAACAAATGGATTTCTCACTAGAAAATGGGGTTAATTTTTGGGATACAGCAGAACTTTATGCTGTACCTCCTAAAGCTGAAACTTTTGGTCATACAGAGACGATCATTGGAAATTGGTTTGAAAAAACAAAAAAAAGAAAAGATGTGATACTTGCAACTAAAGTTTGTGGTCCTGCTAGAGATTATATTAGAAATGGTGAAAATAGTTTTGTAGGGAAGAATCTCGAAACTGCACTTCATAACAGTCTTAAAAGACTTAAAACTGATTATATAGATTTATATCAGCTTCATTGGCCAGAAAGAAATGTAAACAATTTTGGAAGACTTGGATATGTGCATAAAGAAAATGAATGGAATAAATTCGAAGACGTGTTGGTTGAATTACAAAAGTACATTGAGCAAGGTAAAATTAGACATGTAGGTTTATCTAATGAAACTCCTTGGGGTGTTATGAATTATCTCAAACTCTCAAAGGAAAAGAGTTTGCCAAGAATGATGTCCATACAAAATCCCTATAGTTTATTAAATAGGTCATATGAAGTTGGATTAGCAGAGGTATCTATAAGAGAAAATATTGGCTGTTTATCTTATTCTCCTTTAGCCAGTGGTTTTTTAAGTGGTAAATATAGAAATAAGCAATTTCCAAAAGGATCTCGGATGGAAAGAGATTGGGATTTTTGGACAAGATATCGAAAACCAAATACTAACGAAGCTGTTGATGAGTATTTTAATATTAGTGAAAAATACAACATTGATATGAGTCAAATGTGTATAAAATTTTGTGAGATACAGGATTTCATGTCTAGCGTTATTATTGGTGCAACAACAATGGAGCAGTTGAAAACAAATATAGAAAGTGTAAAAGTGAATCTTGATAAAGAAATAATTAATGAAATTAATGAAATTCAAAAAAAATATCCAAATCCATGTCCATAATTTTTAAAATAATTTTTTTTATTCTCTTATTAGGATCAACTTCTTATTCAGAAGAATTAAATAAAATAGGAACATTTAAAGACTGGGATGCAATTGTTGTTACTAATGGGGATAGTAAAGTATGTTTTGCTCAATCTAAACCTGTTCTTCAATCTCCTAAAAAAAATGATAGAGATGCAAGATTATTTGTAACTTTTAGACCATCTGAAAAAATTAAAGACGAAGTAAGCACAACCTCAGGCTATGAATACAACAGTCAAAATTCAATTACAGCTAGCTCTGGTAAATCAAAATATAAATTTGATATAGCTCAAGATAATTTTGCATGGATTTCAAGTAATAAAATTGAAAAAAAAGTTGTTAGCAGAATGAAAAAGGCCTCAAGATTAATGGTTACTGGATATAATAAATCTGGATCTCAAACAATTGATCATTATTCTTTGATGGGCTTCACTAAAGCATATAACGCAGCTAAAAAAAACTGTAGTTAAATAATGAAATCAAAGAAAAAGATAGTTCTTGCCTATTCTGGAGGTTTGGACACATCAATCATATTAAAATGGTTACAGGAAAATTATGATGCAGAAGTAATTTGTTATACTGCAGACATTGGTCAAGAAATAGATAGAAATAAAATTTTAAGAAACGCAAAAAAACTTGGCGTAAAAAATATTATTATTCAAGATCTAAAAGATATTTTTGTAAAAGATTATGTTTATCCAATGATTAGGGGCCATGCAATATATGAAGGTGTTTATTTGCTTGGAACCTCAATTGCTAGACCTTTAATAGCCAAAGATCAAATTAGAATTGCTAAAAAATTTAATGCCTATGCTGTATCTCATGGATCAACAGGAAAAGGAAATGATCAAGTAAGATTTGAGTTAGGTTATCATTATTTTGGTCCTAAAATAAAAGTTATTGCGCCTTGGAGAATTTGGAAGCTGAAATCTAGATCAGATCTAATTAATTATGCAAAAAAAAATAAAATTGAAATACCTAAAGACAAGAAAGGAGCGCCACCTTTTTCGGTAGACGATAATATTTTTCATACATCAACAGAAGGAAAGTTGTTAGAAAATCCAAAAAACTCTGCACCTGACTTTATCTTTCAAAGAACGGTATCTCCAGAAAAAGCACCTAATAAATCTTCAATTGTAAAAATAGATTTTAGAAGTGGAGATCCGATTGCAGTGAATGGGAAAAAATTATCTCCATCTAAATTGCTTGGAAAATTAAACGACATAGCTGGAAAAAATGCTATTGGAAGAGTTGATCTAGTAGAAAATAGATTTATCGGTATAAAATCAAGAGGTGTATACGAAACACCAGGCGGAACTTTATTAATGCACGCTCATAGGGCTATAGAGTCTGTTACACTTGATAAAGATACAATGCATAAGAAAGAAAAAATTATGCCTAGATATGCGGAACTGATTTACAATGGATATTGGTTTTCTAAAGAGAGATTTAAATTACAAAGAATTGTTGATCTTAAGAGAAGTAAAGTTAATGGATCAGTTAAATTAAGGTTATATAAAGGGAATGTTATTATTCATTCAAGAATAACTAAAAGTTCAGCTTATTCTATGAAAAAAGTTTCATTTGAGGAAAATAAAACTTTTAATAAATCAAATGTTGAAAGATTTATTAATTTTCACAAGAAAAAATTAAAATAAAATATCATGAATTTTGAACCAAGTCGGGCGCAAGCCACTAATAAACTAGATAATTTTATTGAAAATAATCTTTCTGAATATTCAAGATTGAGAAATTTTGATTTTGGTCCGGATAAAAGATCAAATATATCATGTATTTCTCCATATATATCTCATGGAATATTAAATGAGTTAGAAGTTATAGATAAAGCCTTAAAGAAATTTTCATTTTCTAAAAATGAAAAATTTATTCAGGAGGTTTTGTGGCGTACTTATTGGAAAGGATGGTTAGAATTAAGACCTAGTGTATGGACAGATTACATAATAGAAATAAAAGTTATAAGAGAAAAATACAAAGATAATAAAGATTATTTAAATGCCATTGATGGAAATACAAATATAGAATGTTTTAATGAATGGGTTAAAGAATTAAAAGAATTTAATTACCTTCATAATCATACAAGAATGTGGTTTGCCAGTATCTGGATTTTTACTTTAAATTTACCTTGGCAATTAGGAGCTGAATTTTTTATGAAACATCTCTATGATGGAGATGCAGCATCTAATACATTGGGATGGAGATGGGTTGCTGGGATACAAACACAAGGTAAGCATTATTTGGCAAGTGAATGGAATATAAAAAAATTTACTAATAACAGATTTAATAACATTAATTTAAATGAAAATGCACCACCTAAAGTTAGCGAGAAAATATACAAGGCTGTCTTAAAAGATTTTAGTAATCCAGTAAGTTTGGATGAGCAAAATTTAATTATTTTTGATAATAATCTTTCTTTTGAGTTGACTGATTTCAAAGACCATAAATTTAAAAAGATTTATTTAGTTAATAATAATAACGACAGTAGAAATATTAAACTTAGTGAAAAAACAATGAAATTTAAGACTAATTTAATTCAGGATCAAAAAAGAAGGTTGGATGAAAAATCTTTGGATTGTGAAATTATTGATATTGGTAACCTTAAAACAATTGAGAATAGTTATTTTTTTTATCCTTGTGTTGGAGAAAACTTAGATTATTTAACTTCTCAAGGAATAAATAATATAAAATTTCTTTATCGTAATTTAGACCAAAGTTCTTGGAAATATTGCAATAAAGGTTTTTTTAATTTCAAAAAATGCATACCAACTATAATTAAAGAATTTTTTTAAAGAACTATTGTAAATTATCAAAATTATGAGATAACAATAATATGAATAATCCGCAAGTTCTTGAAATTATTGAAAATCTTAAAGGCAGAAGGAATTATGAAGAAAAGAAAGCTTCAAAATTAGGTTTCAACTCTCTTTACGCGTACATTGAAAATAAAATATTAAAAGAGAAAGAAGATGAAGCAGCAAAAATTCTTGAACAATCAGCCCCTAAAGAAGAAGTGATTGAAGCAAAAAAACCAGAGAAAAAGAAAAGCTGCTCTTGTTGCTAATTAGTTATTTTTTGAACATTTCTTAGAACAATATTTCACTTTATCCCAGTTTAATTTCCATTTTTTTCTCCAAGTAAAAGATCTCTTACATACAGGGCAAATTTTTGTGGGTAAATTTTCTTTTCTCACTATGCAGTATTTTGTTTAATAAATTTTTCTGCCTCAGCTAAAATTAATTTTTTTCTATCAGGTTTCATTTTATCGAAAATTCTAACCATCATAGAAAGTCTAGGATTTTTTAAAAAGAAGGCTCTATTTCTATTAATGAATCTCCAATAAAGACCATCCATGGTATTGCACCATTCTCCTTTTTTAAAATCCATCATTTTCATGAAATAAGCGGAGCCGCAAATATATGGTTTTGTTGCAAATATTCCTCCATCACTGAAAAGCCCCATTCCATAAACATTCGGGACCATTACCCAGTCAGAGGAATCCACAAACATTTCCATAAACCATTTGTAAACATATGTTGGCTTAACTTCACATAAATTCATTATGTTTGATAAGATCATTAACCTTTCAATATGATGTGACCAACCATAATTCACTGCATTTTTAATAGCATAATCTAAAGGTGGTAATCCTGTTGTTCCTTCGTACCATGAGTTTTTCATTTTTCTATTTTGTTTAAAAAAATTTCTAGTTTCCATTTCTTTTGAATAGCTTTGATATATTCCCCTCATAAATTCTCTCCATCCGATTACTTGACGAATATAACCTTCTAAGGAATTTAATCTTATTTTATTTTTGTTGTGAAAATCTAAAACTTTTTTAATGATAAATTCTGGAGTGATAAGACCTAAATTGATGTAAGGACTTAAAGCACTATGAAATAATATATTGTCTTTCTGATCAACTGCATCTTCATAATCCCCAAATAAATTTGATTTCTCTTTAATAAAAAAATTTAATAATTTAATTACATCATCATATTCCGTAGCAAACCAAAAATCTTTCGTATTACCTGGGTGACTTTTAAAGTTTTTATCAATTAAAATTTTTAGTTTTTTCGTATGAACAGTCTCAGTAATTTTAGGAAATTTTGGTATAGATATATTTTTTGGAAGTTTATTTCGATTTTCTTCGTCAAAACTCCATTTGCCTCCTTCTGGATTACCATCTTTTTTCATGAGTATATCCAAATCTCTTCTAGTCTCTTTATAAAAAAATGCCATAAAAGGTTTTTTTGATTTTGATAAATAGTTTTTAAATTTTTCTCTAGAATTTAAAAACATTGGTGTTTGAATAATATTCCATTTAATTTTTTCCCTTTTTAAAAAATTGTTAATTTTATTTTCAAAAAACTTATCCTCAATTTCGAAACTTGAAATTTCTTTAATTTTTTTTGCTTTAATTATTTTTTTTAATTTTTCTGTGTAATCCAGCTTGAAAGGTTTATCCTCGATCGAAGAATATTCTAATTTAAATTTATTTTTTTTTAGTCTATCTGCGTGAGATCGCATGCAAGATAAGAACAATAATATCTTTTGTTTATGATGCTTTTCGTACGTACAGAGCTGATAATCTTCAGCCATAAAGAAAAAGTGGTCTTTTCTGTACTTTTCTAGATATTTCTCTGAGAAAAGCTGATTTCCAAGTAGAAAAAATAATTTCATTAACTATATATAACTCTTTAAAAATTTATGTCAGAAAAATATTTAGTAGTAGGTGCGACAGGATCTATCGGATCTAATTTAGCCGAACAGTTATATGCAGCCGGGAAAGAAGTACATTTAATCGGTAGGGATGAAGAAAGAACAAAATCTTTGTCTGAAAAACTAAATTGTAAATATACAGTCTCTGATGTTTTAGAAAATGGTTTTGTTGAAAAGATTAAGTCCGAAATAGATGATATCAAAGGTATAGCTTATTGTGTTGGTTCAATTGATTTAAAGCCTTTGAGAATGGTTTCAGAACAAGATTTTACAAAATGTATGAAACTAAATTTATATTCTGCAGTAGATTTAATTAAAGGTTATCAAGAAAGTTTAAAAAAAAATAAAGGATCGATTGTTTTGTTTTCAACTGTTGCTGCTCAAAGGGGTTTTACAAATCATGCAATTATAGCTTCAACTAAAGCAGCTGTTGAAGGATTAACTGTTTCTTTAGCAGCAGAATTTGCTCCTAATATAAGAGTAAATTGCATTGCTCCAAGTTTAACTAATTCAAAAATTGCAGAGCCAATGCTTAAAAATAAAGTTTTAGCTGATGGTATAGCAAAAGCCCATCCATTAAAAAGACTTGGAGAAGGTAAAGACTCGGCTTCGCTTGCAAAATTTCTAATAACTGAAGACAGTTCTTGGGTTACAGGACAAATTATTGCTGTCGATGGTGGTAGATCAAAACTTTCATAGAGTGAAGAAATTATTATTTCTTTTATCATTAATACTATTCTCAACTAATTCATTTAGTAAAAATTTTAATTTTAATAAAATTATTGAATTAGAAGCACCTTGGGGTTCGTCGTTCGTTAATGAATATGAAATGATTGTTACCGAGAAAGGTGGCAAAATAAAATTTGTAAACATTTCTACAAGAGAGATAAATGAAATTGATCATAACTTAAATTTTGTAGAATATGGACAGGGAGGATTATTGGATATTCTGTATCATGAAGATTACATTTACATCTCATACACAGAAAATAGAAATAATTGGAAGACTAGTACTTCAATTGCACGTGCAAAATTTAATAAAAACAAATTAAATTTTAAAAATATTTTTCAAGCCAATCCACCAATTGACTCGCCTTATCATTTTGGTTCAAGACTTGCAATTAAAGACAACTATTTATTTGCTTCTGCAGGTGAAAGAGGCGGGGGAATGATTGCTCAAGATGGAAATAAACATCCAGGAAGTATAATTAGAATTTATCTAGATGGTGGCATTCCAAAAGACAATCCTCGTTTTGAGGGGAAATCAAACTGGCTACCTGAAATATATCAAATTGGTGTAAGAAATCCTCAAGGTTTAGCTTTATCACCTTTTGATGGAAAAATTTATATGAGCAATCATGGTGCAAAAGGAGGCGATTGGTTTGGTGAAGCAAAGAAAGGTGAAAATTATGGTTGGAAAATTCTTGGATGGGGTGGCACAAATTATTCAGGTATACCAATAGGGCCAAAATGGAAACCTGGCTTTACAAAAGCCATTCAATATTGGGTTCCATCTATAGCCACAAGTGCAATCACAATTTATAAAGGTAATGAATTTAAAGAATGGAATGGTCATGCATTAATTACTTCTCTTAAAGATAAGTCTTTAAGAAAATTAGAGTTTAATGATTTATCAAACGTAAAAGAGGAAATAATATTTAAAGATAAAATTGGAAGAATCAGAGACATACAAATTCATCCTATAAATGGTAAACTATATTTTTTAAATCAAGATGGATTGTGGTTGATGGAAAATTCTAGTTAGTGTCAAAAAGCTCTTTAAATAATTTAAATTCACCAATTTTAAAAATAATTGCATCATCTTTTTTAAATCCAAATTTTTCTGCATTTTGCTTAAACCTTAAAGGGGGCTCTAATATTGGTTCAAGTGATAAGACAAAAGTTCCCCAATGCATTCCAATTACTTTTTTACTTTTTAAATCTTTAGCAAGTCCAAGGGCTTCTTCAGGGTTAGTGTGGTAAGCAGAAGAATCTTTAATTGAAGCCATAGGATAAAAATTATATGCGCCAATGTTAATAAATGTTAAATCAATTGGACCATACTTATCTCCCAATTCTTTATATATTTTTCCAACACCAGTATCACATGAAAATAATATTTTTTTTCCTTTGTATTCAATCAAATAGCTGCCCCATAAAGTTTTGTTAGTATCCGTTAAACTCCTTTTTGACCAGTGGACTGATGGCAAAAAAGTAATATTTAAATTCTGATTTATTCTTATTTGATCATACCAATCCATTTCATTTACATCTTTAAATCTATTAATTTTAAAATATTTTTTTAGTCCTAAAGGTAACAGGACTTTAGATTCTTTATAAGGAAATCTCATTATTGTTTTCATGTCTTGATGATCGTAGTGATTGTGAGTTAGTAGAAAAATATCTGTTCTTGGTATCTCATTAAGTTTTAATGCTGGTTCGGTAAATCTCTTTGGCCCAAAAAATAAAGGTCCTGCATTTTTTGAAAAAACTGGATCTGTTATTATTGTTATTTCCCCTAATTTTAATAAAAATGTTGCATGACCTATCCACGCTACATAATCATCTTTTTGGAAATTATTTAAATCCAATAAAACTTTTTCTTTTTTAATGATATTACTTTCAGGAAAAGTCATATCTAATTTTTTTTTTTCTTGGTTAAAGACCTTAAACGACCAATTGAAATTCATATCAATCACCTTTGATCCTTCAGGATTACGAAATGTGCCATTTGCTAAATGATGATATTTTTTTTTCATATCCGATTAATAATTTTTTGAAATAATATCTTGAATTGTATTACTTATAACTATTGTTCCAGCTTTGTTAGGATGTATGCCATCTTGTTGATTTAGATTTGGATCAAGAGCAACACCCTCTAGCAAAAATGGAATTAAGGGTAAATTATATTTTTTTGACAATTTAGGATAAATAGCATCAAAATTTTTTTTATATTTAGTTCCATGAGTTGTTGGCGCAACCATCCCAGCTATTATAATTTTTATTTTTTTACTGTTAGCGATTTTAATTATTTCTTCTAAATTTCTCTCGGTTTCATCTGGTTGAATTCCTCTAAGCATATCATTTGCCCCAAGACCAAGGATGATTAGATCAATACCGGGTTCTGATAAACTCCATTCTGCTCTATTCAATCCACCAGAGGAAGTACTTCCTGACACACTTCCATTTATTACCTTAATATTTAAACCACTCCTAACGAGATTACTTTCTAAAACCAAAGATAAGTGTTGCTCTTTAGGTAGACCATAACCCGCCATTAAACTATCGCCGAATAATATAACCTTTTCTATTGCACTTGCATTTATGTGCACTAGAAAGAATAACAATATTTTTATAAATAAACTTTTATTCATGAACACACTTCTTAAATTAAAAAAAATAAATCTCAAATACCAAACTGGGAAGGACAATATCAATGTTTTAAAAAATATTGATTTAACTATAAAAAAAAAAGAAACTGTATCTGTGGTTGGAGAAAGTGGGTCAGGAAAAACAAGCTTGATTATGCTTATTGGTGGACTAGAACGTCCAACCTCAGGGAAAATTATATTTCAAGACAGGGAAATAACAAATCTTAATGAAGACGAAGTATCTGAAATTAGAAAGCAAAATATAGGAATTATATTTCAATCTTTCTATTTAATTCCAAATTATACAGCTGTTGAAAATGTAGCTTTAACACTTGAACTTAATGAATTTAAAAATCCAGAGAAAGAAGCAAAAAGTTTATTAGATCGATTTGGTCTAAAACATAGATTCAATAATCTTCCAAGTCAATTATCTGGCGGAGAGCAACAACGTGTGGCGATTGCAAGAGCTATTGCAATGAAACCAGATTTGATTTTAGCTGATGAACCAACTGGTAATCTAGATACCGAAAACTCAATAATGATCTCTAAAATTTTATTTAAATTCGTCAAAGAAGAAGGGTCTTCTTTAATAGTGGTCACACATGATCCAAAATTAGCAGACAAAGCAAAACGAAAAATTAAAATCAAAGATGGAAAAATTAAATAATTCTTCGAAGTTAAGTTTAATATTCAAGTATGCTTTAAAGGATTTAAGCAGAAATTATAAAAAAATTTCAAGCATTATTGTAACGCTGTTTATCAGTCTTTTTATTTTAAGTGCCATCTTTACAATCGAAGATAGTTTAAAAAAAGAGCTTAATGATAATGCAAAAGTTCTTTTAGGTGGAGATATCGAAATCGATTATAACCGTAATCAGGGGGATCTTAATTTAGTTAATAAAGTAAAGGAATTTTCAACTGTCTCACAAATGATAGAGTTCAGTACAATGCTTTCTACGACAGGCAGAGAAAAAAATAAATCATTATTTACAAGAATTAAAACAGTTGATGAAAAATATCCGTTATACGGTGAAGTTGTTTATGAACCAGAAGATGCTTATGATAGAATGCAAAAAGAACCCAAGACAATTTTGATTAATGAAAGTTTATCAAAAACTTTAAAGATAAAAATAAATGATAAAGTTAAGGTACAAGATCAAAGTTTCATAGTTGTTGGAATTATAAAATCTGTACCTGATGTCAGCGGGTTTGTAGCTTTTGGAGATTGGGCATTAGCAGGAAAACAAACTTTGGAGATACTAAAACTAAATGGAATAGGTAGTTTTTTAAATTATGAATATAAAGTAAAGTTTAAACCAAGTGATGATCCAGAAAAAATAAAAAGTAAGATCAAAGATATTTTTAAAGATGATCAAAAAGTAAAACTTAGATTTCCAGAAAATTCAGCTAGTGGCTTAAAAAGAATAATTAATAATTTTTCCCAATTTCTCTCTTTAGTTTCAATTAGTGCAATGTTGATTGCTGGAATAGGTATCGCTAATACATTGTTGTCATTTATAAACCAAAATAATATGTCTATAGCTGTAAGAAAAGCTGTAGGATTTTATTCAGGGAATATAAAAACACTTTATTATATTCAATTATTAATATTATTATTTATTATTACTGTAATTTCTTATGGCTCAAGTTTTTTAATTGTACCAGTTGCAGATAAATATTTATCTGATGGGTTGGGATTAAATGTTTATCCAAAATTCTCTTTAATTAATTTTATAAAAATATTTATTGTTGGTTTGTTAGTTCTTATAATTTTTTCAATACCAACAATAAGTTCAATTGATCAAGTTAAAGCATCAAACCTATTTAGAAATGTATTCCAAAACCTACAATTTTATTACTCAAAAAAGTCAGTTATTTTGAGTTTTATCTTGTTATCATTTTTAGTTTTATTGTTTACACTAGGATCTGAAAGGCCTTCTTATAGCTTGGGTTATTTTCTGGCTTTTTTTGTATGTCTAATTGTATTTTTTTTACTTTCGAAAATTATAATTTATTTACTGAAAAAGTTTTATTTTTTGTCAAATATCTCTTTAAAAGTATCGATAAAAAATATAACTCAAACAAAAAGTATCACTCCTATAACTATTATGTCTTTAGGCTTAGGTGTAACTTTATTATTAACTTTAGCTTTAGTTGGAACAAATTTTAAAAGAGAAATTGCAAGATCTATTCCAGATATTGCGCCTGATTATTTTTTTGTTGGAATTCAAAAAGGTGAAAAGAAAAAATTTGAACAAGGTGTTTACAAAATGAATCCTGATGCGAACATTGAAATAGTGCCTATGGTTTCTTCCGGAATAGTAAAAATTAATGGCGTGAATCCAAATAGCTATATTAAACCAGATAATGATAGTTATTGGGTAATTGGAAGTGAAAGAAGATCTTCTTGGGTTGCAAATATACCTAAAGATAACCCAATTTTAAAAGGAGAATGGTGGGATTTATCTAAACCTAACCAACTTCAGATATCGCTTGATGCAAAAGTGGCTAAAGATTTTAATATTGAGTTGGGGGATATTTTTACTTTAAATATTTATGGTCGAGAAATTGATGGAGAAATAGTTAATTTTAGAGAAGTTGATTATCGTGATCTAAGTATTAATTTTGCCATGTTATTTAATCCACAATTTGCAAAAAAAATTCCTCATGAATATTTAGCAACTGCTAAGTTTAAAAATCCAGATAATTTTGATGAAACCAAAATGTTAGAAGTATTACCTAGTTTATCTATGATAAAAATTGCCGATTACTTAAATAAAGTAACAGCAGTTTTAAATAAAGTTTTTATAGCTGTAACTCTAATTTCTGGTGTAACGATTGTCATTGGATTGATTGTTATCTCAAGTGCTATAATGGTCCAAGGAAAAGTAAAAGAGTACCAAAATCTTGTGTTTAAGATTTTAGGTTTTTCAAAAAAAGAAATTCTATTTTCCTCTTTGATAGAATTTATAATTATTTTTATTTCAGTAATATTAATTGCAATCTTTTTTGCAGTGATTGGATCAAAATTTATTATGGAGAATATTTTTGAATTAGTTTGGCAATTTGATATTAAAGTTTTAATTTACCTTGGTGCCTCTATAGGAACTGTGACCTTGATTTTAATTATGCTAACTAATCTTAAATACTTAAGTCCTAAAGTTTATCCATTAATAAGAAATCAATAGTAAATTTTATTTATTCGCTCTCTTAAAACATTCGATTGTATTTTTAAGTAAACATGCAATAGTCATAGGTCCGACTCCTCCCGGAACTGGAGTTAAAGCTTTTGCAACTTTTGATACCTCGTCAAATGCAACATCACCAACTAAGCCATTTTCAGTTTTATTAATTCCAACATCAATCACAATTGCATCTTTTTTCACCCAATCACCTTTTACAAGCTCGGGGATTCCAACAGCAGCAACTATAATGTCGCCTTTTAAACATTCACCTTTAAGATCAGTTGTTTTTGAATGAGTAATTGTAACTGTGCAATTTTCTTTCAACAACAACTGCGTCATTGGCTTACCATTTAAATTTGATCTTCCAACAATTACAGCCTTTTTTCCATTAAGGTTTGGTTCAATTTTTTTTATTAATAAATAACAACCTAAAGGAGTGCATGGAATAGAACTTTCATAACCTGACGAAAGATTACCAACATTCATGGGATGGAAACCGTCTACATCTTTCTCTGGCATAATTGCCTCTATAACTTTTTGTTTATCAATATGTTTTGGAAGTGGGAGCTGAACTAAAATTCCTGATACGGAATCGTCATTATTAAGTTCATCGATTTTTTTTAAAACTTCACTTTCTTCAACACTGTCAGGGTATCTAATCACCTCTGATTTAAGGCCCACTTCATTAGCAGATTTCTCTTTATTTCTAACATAAATTTGACTAGGTGCTAAATCACCAATCAATATGACTGTTAAACCTGGTACTTTATTATGCTTATCTTTTAAAGATAAGACTTCTTTCTTGAGATCTTCTCTTAAATCAGCAGCAGCTTTTTTTCCATCAATTAAAATCATTTATTAAAATATTAGTGGTGCAATGTAGAGTTTCATACACATTTCTATGAACCATATCAACAAAAGAAGTACGATAGGAGAAATATCAAAAGCACCAAGGTTAGGTAAAAATCTTCTAATTCTCATTAAAATCGGTTCTGTCATTTTATAAGTGAAATCTAATATTAAATATACAAACCGATTGCTTGTATTTATTACATTAAAAGCGACCAACCAACTTATAACGACATTAGCGATTACAACATATGAATAAAGTTTTAAAATTTGAAGAGCTAAATAAAATATAGCAATCATTTTTTTTCAACATAAATAGACTGACTTGGAAATGCAAAAGCAGCTCCCTTGTCTTCAACAATTTTTTTTATTTCAAGTGCCAAATTTTCTTTTACTTGTAAATAATTAGTCCAACTATTTGTTTTTGTAAAACATCTAACATACATATCAATCGAACTATCTGAAAACTTATCTATTCTTACGGCGACTCCTACAGATTGGTCATAATCGTTACCTTTATTTATGTGATCTTCAATTTCGTTTCTTATTGTTTTTAGTTGATCAATAGTGGTGTCATATTGAAGAGTTATTATCCAACTAATAGCCCAGTTAGTCTTTCTTGTGTTATTAATCACTGCATTTTCCGCAAATTGAAAATTTGGAATAATTGCCAGTGATTTGTCAAATTTTCTTATAACAGTTGATCTGAATCCAATGTTTTCAACAACCCCTTCGATAACTCCCTCAACTTTAATCCAATCACCAATTCTAAATCTTTTTTCAACTAATACTAAAATTCCAGATATTAAATTTTTAAATAAATCCTGTGCACCTAATGCTACTGCAACACCAAACAACCCTAATCCTGCAATTATTGGTCCAATTTTAATTCCCCATAACTCAAGAACAGCAGCTGCGCCTAAAATAAAAATTAAAATTTTAAGAGACTTTATAATCCAGCCTATTAATTCTTTTGTCAGGACTTTATCTAATCCACTTAAAATATATGATATAGGCTCAATTATCTGATGTATTATCCAAAATATTAAAATTGTTATTAATGTTCTGTTAACGTTATCTATGAAACCCCTTGTCTCATTATCAAATGACATATAGTAACTAGCAAAGAAGACACCAAGAACAATTGGAAGAAACCTAGCAGGACCTTCCATAGATTTTACAAAAGTATCATCTAATTTATTAGTTGTTCTTTTTGAAATTAATTCTAATTTTTTTATAACAAGTTTGCTAATTAGGCCTCTAAATATTAAAAATAATACAAATATTCCAAGACCTACTATTATCTGAAAGAAATCTACCCCAAGAATTCCCTGCTTCCATACAGATAAAAATAACTCATTTAGTTTATTTAAAACGTCCATTTTTAAATTTTATATAGCAAAAACTCTTCTTCACCAGGGTTAAAAAGAAAAATTTTTTTCCACTTTATGTCATTCAACGCTGATGATGCTTTTTCGCCCATGCACATTAGGTTAGTTTCCATCCAAATATTATCTAAATTATATTTTTTTATTAACGTAAAAAATGTCTTCGCACTATTTTCAGAATATATGTAAACAATTTCTGGCACAGAAGATTTGATATCTCTTAGAAAGTCATCACTTAAATTTTCATTAGGAATTGCAGTATAATTTATAATTCTCTTTATGACATAATTTTCTGAAATTAAATCTTTATCAAGATTATAAGAAACAATTTTCCCACTAATGTAGGCCATTGGCCCGATCTTTGGGTTAAAGTTTTGTAAAATTAATTCTTTAAGATTATTTACATTACCCTCGGCACAGAAAATATTTTGAAAGCCTACTTCTTTTGCCTTTCTTTCTGTTGCAAGACCAACACAAAAACAAATTATTTTTTTATCTATTTTTGAAATATTTAAATTTTTTAAAGAATTAGCACTCGTGAAAATGACACCTTTGAATTGGCTAAAATCTATTTCTTGTGTTTCTATTTTTTTTATTTGTAATAAAGGTAAATGAGAGACTTTATGTTTCATAGAAGTAAATTTTAAAATTAATTCTTTGCTATCATCTAATGGTCTGGTTAATAAAATATGCATTTTAATTTTTATAAGAACCTTTTGATTTTAATTTAAGCTCTTCTCCCACCATTCTACTAGTAGACTCAATATTATCTTTTTGAAGACTTTTTTTTATGAAATATCTATTTTTTCCATCGACAGAAAACAATTCGGTCAATAGGTCTACTTTTTTACCATTTGATTTTGCAAATACACCAACTGCAGTGTCACAATCTCCTTCAAGAACTTTTAAGACCTCTCTTTCTGCTTTTGCAACAGTTCTTGTTTCTTGATCATTAATGTTTTCAAGTAATTTTTTAATTTCATTATCATCTTCTCTACATTGAATTGCTATAATTCCTTGACCTGCACAAGGTACAAGTTCATCAACACTGAATTCCTGTGAAATTTTATGTTGTAAATTTAAAGCATCTACTCCTGCTTTTGAGAGAATTATTGCATCATATTCGCCTTTTTCTAACTTTTGAACTCTAGTATCAACATTTCCTCTGATAAGTTTATATTTTAAGTTGGGTCTTTTTTTCTTAAGTTGATATTCTCGTCTATATGATGATGTGCCAATAATTGAGTTTGGCTGTAAATCTTCAAATTTTATATTATTTTTACTTATTAAAATTTCATTAGGAGAATTTCTTTTTAAAAAATTATTAGTTAAAAGATTTTTAGTTTCTTCAGTAGGCATATCTTTGAAGGCATGTACTGCTATATCTATATTTTTATTCAATAAATCTTTTTCAATTTTTTTTGAAAATAATCCTTTGCCTCCTATTTCAGATAATCTCTCATCTTTCTTTTGATCTCCTGTTGTTACTATTTTTTTTAATTCAATCTCTTTAGAAAAATATTTTTTTAGTTCTTTTTTCACATTTTCTGCATAAATCATTGCTAACTTACTTCCACGTGTCCCAATTACAATATTAGCTCTTTTCATAAAAGTTATTTTTATTACATTCTTATAGATTAATTGTATTAATTATAAAAAATAATTTATGAATAAAAACCCAATAATATTAGGAATTGAGACAAGTTGTGATGAAACAGCAGTTTCAATTATTCAAGATAACGAAAGTGGTATACCAAAAATTTTATCAAATATAGTTTCAAGTCAATTTGATATTCATAAAGAATTTGGGGGAGTTGTTCCTGAATTAGCAGCAAGGTCACATGTTGAAAAAATTGATTTAATTGCAAAAAAAGCTTTAGAAGAGAGTGGTGTAACTCTAGATAAAATATCTGCTGTTGCCGCAACGTCTGGACCTGGTTTAATAATTTGTCTTAGTGTTGGTTTAAATTTTGCAAAATCACTCGCATCGTCTTTAAAAGTTCCATTTATTGGAGTTAATCATTTAGAGGGTCATGCTTTAAGTCCAAGACTTCACACATATATTAACTTTCCTTATTTACTTCTATTGATTTCGGGTGGACATAGTCAATTTTTAAGTGTGAATGGATTAGGTAGTTACACAAGATTAGGAACTACAATTGATGATGCTTTGGGAGAAGCATTTGACAAAACTGCAAAACTTTTAGGAATAGAATTTCCAGGTGGTCCAAAGTTAGAAAAATTTGCAGAAAAAGGTGATCCAAATAAATATAAATTGCCCAAACCAATAATTAATAAAGGTGGATGCAATTTATCTTTTGCAGGACTTAAAACCGCAATACTAAGAATAACAAAATATATAAATTCAGAACAAGAAAAATATGATTTAGCAGCTTCTTTTCAAAAAACTATCGAAGAAATATTGTATATTAAATCTAAGATTGCTTTTAAGGAATTTTTAAAAAACTCATTTAAAGAAAAATCTTTTATCGTTGCGGGAGGAGTTGCGGCAAACAAAGGTATAAGAAAAAAACTTGTCGAAGTGAGTAATGAGAATGGCTTTAAGGCAATTTTTCCAGATATTAAAATATGTGGGGACAACGCAGCGATGATCGCTTTGGTAGGTCTAGAAAAATATAAAATAAAGAAATTTGATAATATGGATTTGGAAGCTAGTCCAAGATTGGCCTTAGATGCTAGCGCTAAATTTTTAAAAGGAGCTGGTGTAATTTTGCAATGAATTATTGGTTACTCAAATCAGAGCCTAATGTTTGGTCAATAGATCAACAATTAAAGGTTGGTCCAAAAGGTGCCAATTGGGATGGTGTAAGAAATTATCAAGCAGCAAATAATTTAAAAAAAATGAAGAAGGGTGATCTTTGTTTTTTTTACCATTCAAATATTGGTAAAGAAATCGTTGGAATTGTTGAAGTAATTAAAACAGCATTTATCGACCCAACAGATAAAAAGAAGCGATTCGTAGCAGTAAAAGTTAAGTATAAAGACAAACTAAAAACACCAGTTTCTCTTGAAAATATTAAAAAAAATAAAGATTTAAAAGATATTGCACTAATAAAACAAAGCAGACTGTCTGTCATGCCAATAGACACTAAATACTGGAAAATTATTTTGAAGATGAGTAGTATCTAGAAAATTTATAATACATGCCTAAAAAAAAAATAAAAAAAAAAAAGAAAAAAATAATCTCAAAAAAAAAAACTAATTCAAAGTCTTTAGCTCCAAAGCAAGAAAAAGAACTTATATATAGAACAAAGAAAGACTGGATTAGTAAAGCTCTAGTAAGTAAATCTCAGTACGAAAAAAAATATAAAGCTTCAATAAAAGATAACGATGGATTTTGGAAAAAAGAAGGAAAAAGAATTAATTGGATAAAGCCATATACAAAAATTAAAGATGTCAAATACAGTAAATCAGAAGTTAAGATAAAATGGTTTTATGATGGTACTCTTAATGCATCAGCAAATTGTATTGATAGACACTTAAAAAAAAATAAAGACAAAACTGCAATTATATGGGTAGGAGATGATCCAAAAGTTCAAAAGAAAATATCCTACAAAGAATTACACAAAGAAGTTTCTAAAGCTGCAAATGGTCTTAAAGAATTAGGAGTTAAAAAAGGTGATAGAGTAACAATTTATCTAACTATGATACCAGAACTTGCGTATACTATGTTAGCTTGCGCAAGAATAGGAGCGGTGCATTCAATAATCTTTGGAGGATTTTCTCCAGATAGTATTTCTGGAAGAATAAACGATTGCGAGTCTGATTATCTAATTACAGCCGATGAGGGTTTAAGAGGTGGAAAAATAATTCCATTAAAATCAATTGCTGATGAAGCTTTAGTAAATTGCCCCAATGTAAAAAAATGTGTTGTTGTTAAAAGAACTGGCAATAGAATAAATTGGGATGAACGAAGAGATGTTTGGTACCACGAGTTAACAAAAAAAGTTTCAAATAAATGTGAACCTGAAGAAATGAATGCAGAAGATCCTTTATTCATTTTGTATACTTCAGGATCAACAGGAAAACCAAAAGGGGTGATGCATACAACTGGTGGATATATGGTTTATGCTTCAATGACCCATCAATATATATTCAATTATAAACCTAAAGATATTTATTGGTGTACAGCTGACATTGGTTGGGTAACCGGACATAGCTATATAATTTATGGACCATTATCCAATGGAGCAACAACGATAATGTTCGAGGGAGTTCCTACGTATCCTGATAGTTCAAGATGGTGGCAAATTGTTGATAAGTATAAAGTAAATATTTTTTATACTGCTCCAACTGCAATAAGAGCTTTAATGAGAGAAGGCGATAAACCTGTTAAAAAAACCTCAAGAAAATCATTGAAATTATTAGGAACAGTGGGTGAACCAATCAATCCTGAAGCGTGGGAGTGGTATTATAAAACTGTTGGAGATTCTAATTGTCCAATTGTTGACACTTGGTGGCAAACTGAAACTGGTGGAATATTAATTAGTCCACAAACAGGAGCTATAAATTTAAAACCAGGTTCGGCAACAAAACCATTCTATGGAATTAAACCAGTAATAGTTAGTAAAGATGGAAAAGTTTTAAAGGGTGAAGCAGAGGGTCGTTTGTGTATCTCACAATCTTGGCCCGGTCAAATGCGGACGGTTTACGGAGATCATCAAAGGTTTATTGATACATATTTTTCTCAATTTGATGGTAAATATTTTACAGGAGATGGATGCAGAAGAGATAAAGATGGATATTATTGGATCACAGGAAGAGTTGATGATGTAATTATTGTTTCAGGACACAATCTTGGAACTGCCGAAATAGAAAGTGCCTTTGTTGCTCATCCAAAAGTAGCAGAAGCTGCTGTTGTTGGATATCCGCATGATATTAAAGGTAATGGTTTGTATTGTTACGTAACTTTAAATGTAGGAGAAAAATCAACTTTAGATTTAGAGAGGGATTTAAAGCTTTGGGTAAGAAAACAAATTGGTCCGATAGCTACACCAGATCTAATTCAATTTTCACCTGGACTTCCAAAAACTAGATCGGGTAAAATTATGAGAAGAATTCTCAGAAAAATTGCAGCAAATGAACATGATCAATTAGGTGATACAACAACTTTGGCAGATCCAAGTGTAGTAAAAAGTTTAGTTGAAAATAGAAAAAATACCTAAAAATTTATTAATTCAATAAATTCTTTTTTAACATTATCCCATTTCAAGATCATAGAATTCAAAACTATTTTTTTGTCTAAAGATTTTAACTCTTCAGCTATTGGTGACCATTCATATAAAGATAAAGCACTATTATTAAATGGTAATGACTCATGGTATTTATTCCAATCTATGTTTTCATATCTTTCTTGAAACTTCTTTTTTGCGTTCTCGTATATCTCTTTTGGCATTTCATTTTTTTGAAGTTCATTATCTAAAATTTCAAAATAGATTTCATTTGCTTTTTCAGTATCATGTTGATTTCTGATATTTTTTAAAAAAGAGACAGTATAAAAAGTTAAATCTTGTAAAGCAGTTGAGTAAATATTCCATTTAGCTTTATTGATTGACCCTAAAAATATCTCATCTTCAAACATCAATACATATTTTGCTCCCATTCGAGTTTTAAGATAACCATAAAGTGTAACCTGACTTACCCACGCAGATTTTTTTTGAATAAATTCTTTTAAATCGGAATAATTCTCAATTTTTTTTGTTTTTTTGAAATATTTTAGAAATGGAATGAAATATTCCTTTAAATACTCAAATTTCAAATCTTTGAGCTTTAATTTGTATTTAATGCCCATTTAGAACCGATATTACTACTTTTACTATAAATATATGCCATTTTTTACCCTTTAATTATCACATTAAATGAGTATGAATTATATCTTTAACCTATAGGGAGGATTAAAATAATGTCAAACAAAGAAAAGCACTGGGAAAAAACCAAAGGATTAATGATAATTACATTAATTATTTGGTTTGTTTTCGGTTATCTGATCTTCATGTTTGGTTCTGACCTAAACACTTCAAGTTTTATGGGATATCCATTAGCGTATTACATGTGTGCGCAAGGTTCCATCATTGCATTTGTGGTCCTAATTTTTTGGTTTGCAAATAGACAGGAAAAAATCGATGAAGAGTTTGGTTTTACCGAAAAGGAGGATGATTAATGTTTAAAGGCAATTTTATTGACAACCTACCAAAAATTTACGGGACATATACTGGGGGCTTCTTCATATTCATCATTTTGATGGCAATAGCAGAGCAAGCAGGTATGACCGCTAAAACAATTGGTATTTTGTTTGTCGCATTTACAGTTTGTATATATGCCATAATTGGATATTTATCTAGAACTGTACAGGTCGATGCTTATTATGTTGCTGGAAGACAGGTACCAACAGTATTTAACGGAATGGCAACTGCAGCTGACTGGATGTCAGGTGCTTCATTCGTTGCAATGGCTGGTGGTATTTACTTTGGTGGTTATACTTATATGGCTTTCTTAGTCGGATGGACTGGGGGATACGTTTTAGTATCATCACTTTTAGCACCATACTTAAGAAAATTTGGATGTTATACTGTGCCAGATTTCATTGGAACAAGATATGGCGGAAACTTCGCAAGGTTCTGTGCCGTAGTTGTTTTAACATTGGCATCTTTCACTTATGTAACAGCTCAAATTAACGCAACAGGAACAATCGCATCAAGAGCACTAAGTATTCCATTTGAATTAGGAGTTTGGGTTGGACTAGTAAGTATTTTACTTTGTTCAATGCTAGGCGGAATGAGAGCAGTAACTTGGACACAGGTTGCTCAATACATAGTATTGATTATTGCTTATCTAATTCCAGTATTCTGGATTAGTAACAAATCAGGATTTGGTTTCTTTCCACACTTTATGTTAGGTGAGGAAGTAGCTAGATTAGGTGCACTTGAATCGCAATTTGGATTAGTTAAAAATGCTGCTGCAGATATTAAAGCTGCAGGTGTACCAGGTGGTCTAAAATCTATCGCTGTGTCACACGCAGGTGTGCCAGAAGGTGGAATGGCTGCATGGAAATTTATTTCATTAGCACTATGTATGATGGTAGGAACAGCTTCTTTACCACACATTTTAATGAGATACTTCACTACTCCAAGTGTTAAAGCTGCAAGAAAATCAGTGGCATGGTCACTGTTCTTTATTGCATTGCTTTATACTTCAGCACCAATGCTTGCAACATTATCCAAAATCTCACTAATTGATCCAAACTTACCAACAGGTATTATTGGAAAACCAATTGCTGAAATTATGCAAATTGAGTGGGTAAATGCTTGGATTAATGTAAAACAAGCCTTCATAGCAGATTTTAACGGAGATGGTATTCTTCAGTTAAATGAATGGTTTATGAGAGGTGACGTAGTTGTACTAGCAACTCCTGAGGTTGCTGGATTACCATACGTAATCTCTGGACTAGTTGCTGCAGGAGGAATGGCTGCTGCGATGTCAACTGCTGATGGTCTAATTCTTGCTATCGCTAACGCTTTATCACATGATATCTATTACAAAATCATTGATCCAAAAGCGGATGTAAGAAAAAGATTGTTAGTTGCTAGAGCACTTCTAATAGTTATTGGTGCTGCTGGAGCATACATTGCATCGATGAGGATCACTAGTATCCTTGGTGCTGTTGCTTGGGCATTTGACTTTGCAATGTCAGGATTGTTTTTCCCATTAATACTTGGTGTATGGTGGAAGAGAGCAACAAGACAAGGAGCAATAGCAGGTATGATAGCAGGTCTTGCGTCAGGAACAGCTTATCTAATTTATGTGTATCCTAAATTTATGGGCAATGCACCTTGGTTAGGTATTGACCATTTACGTTTCGGTATAATCGGAGCGTCAGTCTGTTTAGTTGTAATGGTTGTAGTAAGTTTAATGACTGAAGAACCAGACAAAGCTACACAACAAATGGTAGACGAAGTTCGTGTTCCGTCAGGTAAGACAATACTTGGTAAGCAACACTAAATTAAACTTTTTGGGGGCGGTATCCGCCCCCATTTTTTTCAGATAAATGCCTTTATATATTTTAGTAATAGACTACATTTTAGGTATCATAATGTGGACTTTAATTGGAAGATCTGCAATGAATATTTTTCAAAAAGAAGATTCTGAATTCTTTTTTATGAAAGTATTTGTGAAATACACAAATCCAATCATTAAAATTTTCAAATTCATAACGCCCAGCTTCATTATAGGACCGTTAGTCCCACTTTATGTTGCATGGTTTTTTTACATAATTAGATTTTATTTAATGCCTTATTTGATGGGATATTCTGTGATGGGCATGCTTTCGTTTCCATTGGAAAGCGAAATAGCTGCAGAAATTTATAAAGTTTTTGGTAAATAATAATTCAAATATAGTTATAAATTGATACTACTAGTTTTTAGTTATTAATGAAAAAAATACAAATTTCACCCTCAATACTTTCTGCAGATTTTAGTCAGTTAGGTAATGAAATTAAAAGATTAGAAGAAAGCGGGGCAGACTTAATTCATGTAGATGTAATGGATGGTCATTTTGTTCCAAATATTACAATTGGACCTCCAGTAATAAAAACTCTTCGAAATTATACAAGTCTGCCTTTTGATGTTCATTTGATGATTGCGCCAGTTCATAAATACATCAAAAATTTTGCTGAGGCAGGATCTGATATAATTACAATTCACCCTGAAGCTACTGATGATTTAAAAGAGTCAATAGAACTTATAAAACATTTTAAAAAAAAAGTTGGTGTTTCTCTAAATCCGAATACTGAAATAAACATTATAAAAAAATATTTAAATGAAATTGACTTGGTTTTAATTATGAGTGTGTATCCAGGTTTTGGTGGTCAAAAATTCTTACCTGAAGTAATTGAAAAAATAAAAAATCTATACCAAATAAAGAAGGATAATAAATTTAAATTTGATATTGAAGTTGATGGTGGAATTAACTTCTCAAATTCAAAAGACGTAATATCAGCAGGAGCAAATATATTGGTATCAGGTACAACAATATTTAAGGAAAATAATGGTGATATAAAAAAAAATATAGAAACTCTAAGATCAATGTAAAATGTTTTTAAAAAATTCTTTAATTTTAATAAATGAATTTTTTTACTCCACTAAAAATCAAATAAGAAAACTATATTTAAAATCATCTATTTATAATAATAAAATTTCAAAAATTGAGATAAGTAACTTAACCTACAAACCAAGCTTAAGTATTTTAAGTTGTTTAGTTAAATATGATAAAAAAAAGCTTAAAATTGAAGAACTAGTTGAAGATAACATTTGGGAAAATGAGTCTATATACAGAGATACGTTCACTAAGCTGAATAATTTTTATTGGTTATTTAGTATTGATTTGAAATCTTCATCCAATATTACACAGTCAATTATTCATAAATGGATTAGTAAAAATAAAAATTATAACTCATTAACTTGGCAAATTGATATTTTGTCAAAAAGAATAATATCGTGGATAGCAAATTCAAAATTAACATTTGATGATGGTAAAATTGAATATAAAAAATTATTTAATTCCTCAGTAAATAAACAGATTAACCATTTGATTAATGAAATAAGCAAATCTGAATCTGTTGATGACAAATTATTAGGTTGCACGGCAATATTAATCACTGGGTTATCCTATGAAAATGAAAAATTTTTAAATTATAGTTTAGAATTATTAAAAAAAATAGTTATTACCTCATTTGATGATGAGTATTTTCCAAAAACAAGAAGTATTAGACAGCTAAATTTTTATTTAAAATATTTTGTGCTTGTTAGAGAATTATTGAAAGAGTCATTTAACGAAATACCCGAGTATCTTGATGAAATAATATTCTATCTCGGCAAGTCTTACTCGACTTTCTCAAATCTTGGTCAAAGTTTATTATTCAATGGAAATCATGAAAACGATTTATACGAATTTAATAAATATTTGACATTTTTTAAATATAAATTTGAAAATTCAAATAATGAAGTTGGTGGATACGCTATTTTAAAAAATAAAAATTCTACTCTAGCAATGGATATTGGAAGCTCACCATCAAAAAACTTTTCAAATAATTATCAAAGTGGAGCTCTTTCTTTTGAATTTTTTTACAAAGATAAAAAGTTGATTTCAAATTCTGGTTATTTTCAAGATTACAAACATAAGTTAAATTTAATTTCAAAATATAGTGCTGCTCATTCAACAGTTATAATTGATAATCATTCAAGCTGCTCTTTTAAAAATAATAAAACTTTTAAAACATTAGAAAGTGGGCTGAAAACAAACGATAAAAAAATCATCAATGAAAAAAATTATTGGTTAATAAAAGCGTCACACAATGGTTTTTTAAAAAAATTTGGAATAATTCATGAAAGATGTTTAGAATATTTTACAGAAAAAAATAAGTTGGTAGGTTTTGATAAATTAATATCAAAAAAGGTTTTAGAATCAAAAAAGTTTGAAATTAGGTTTCATATGGTACCAGGTATAAAATTAACAAAAACCTTAGATAATAAAACTATACTCATCGAAATAGAAAATTCAGGTTGGAAATTTTCCTCAAATTGTGAAATTATTAATATTGAATCAGGTATATATTTCGGTATTAAAAATCAATCTAGGGAAAATCAAAATATATGTTTATCTGGCGAAATAGAGGATATAAATCAGGAAATTAGATGGGAATTCGAAAAAATACAGTAAAAATTAAGACAGCCTTAATATCATTATCGGATAAATCAAATTTAAAACCATTATTAAATTTATTAAAAAAATATAAAATTAATATCATAAGCTCTGGAGGTACATTTAAACAAATCAAGAGTATGGGCTTTAAGTGCTTAGAAATATCTAAATTTACAAATTCTAAAGAAGTTTTAAATGGAAGAGTAAAAACTTTGCACCCAAAAATTCACTCTGGTATTTTAAATATAAGAAAAAATAAAGAACACCAAAAACAAATGAAAATTAATAACTACAAAAATATAGACTTGGTTGTTGTGAATTTTTATCCTTTTGAAGAAGTTTTAAAACAAAAAAAAAATCATAAAAATATTATTGAAAATATAGACATTGGAGGTCCAACAATGGTTAGGGCGGCAGCAAAAAATTATAATGATGTAACGGTTATCTGTAACCCAAATCAATACAGCAAATTAATTGATAATCTAAAAGTCAACAATGGATCAACAAATTTAAGTTTTAGGGAAAAACTTGCTGAAGATGCATTTATGGAAACAGCTTACTATGAGTCAAAAATTTTTAATTATTTCAATAAAAGATCAGAGAACCCTTTACCAAACAAAAATATTTTTTCAGGAAAATTAGTTGAAAAGACAAGATATGGAGAAAATCCTCATCAAAAAGCAGCAGTATACACACAAAATAATAACATAGATATTGTTCAACTCGGTGGAAAACAATTAAGTTATAACAACTATAATGATCTTTATTCAGCTCTTAATATATCAAAATCTTTACCAAAAGATAAAGGTGTTGCTATAATTAAGCATGCTAATCCTTGTGGAGTTTCAATAAATTCAAGTAAGATCAAATCTTTTAGAGAAGCTTTAGAAAGTGACCCTGTTAGTGCTTATGGAGGAGTTGTATCATGTAACTTTAAATTGAATATTGGTTTAGCAAAAGAAATTAGTAAAATTTTTTTTGAAGTGTTAATTGCAAATGGATTTGATAAAAAATCTATTAAGCTGTTAAAAAAGAAAAAAAATTTACGTATAATTGACTCAAGTAAAGTTGACAAAAATTTTAGAGTTAATTTTTTAAGTAAATTTAATTCTATTTTAGTTCAAGATCAAGATAACTTGGTTTTTTCTAAAAAAGATTTTAAAATTGTATCAAAATTGAAACCTTCAAGTGAAACATTAAATAAACTTATTTTTGCATTCAATGTTTGTAGAAATGTAAAATCTAATGCAATAGTAATCACAAAAGAGTACAAAACAATAGGGATTGGTTCTGGTCAACCTAGTAGAATTGATAGTTGCAACATTGCTATAAATAAAATGAACAAATTTCAGAAATTTAAGGGTGAAAATAAATTGTTGGCAGCCTCTGATGCTTTTTTTCCATTTGTAGATGGCATAGAGAAACTAGTACAAGCAGGAATTTCAGCTGTTATCCAACCTTCGGGCTCTAAAAATGATAAAGAAATAATTAAATTTGCTAATCAGACAGGAACTATATTAGTTTTTTCTAAAACTCGGCATTTTAATCATTAGCTAGTTTATCTTGTCTATTTTAGCTGCAAGAATAAAATCGCTCTCAGCTAAACCCTTAATAGCATGTGTAAATATTTTTATACTAGCATATCCCCAGCCAAACCACATATCAGGATGGTGTCCTTCGGCCTCTGCAATTTCTCCAACTTTATTAACGAATTCTTGACTTTGTAAAAAATTATCAAATTTAAAATTTTTAATTAAATGAAAACCATCAATTTTATCCTCAATGACTTTCCAACCATCAACCTGTTTTAAATATTTATGTATTTCTTCGCTATTAAAAGGCGGAATATTTCCCTCACATGGTATACATTTTTTATTAGCTAGATCACTCATCTGAAATAAAGTCCTCTAAAATCTTTGAGAAATTTTTTATTAAATAATAATTCCCAATTGTTTTATATTTATCTTTAAGCATACTAAGTTTAGTCATAATATTTTCAATACTTACTTTTTTTTTATTAGTATTATATATGGAATAATTAAACTTTTGTAAAAAATTTTTAAAATATTCTACATTATTTTTATCTGCAAAAATATACTTTGAAATTTCAATTATTATAAATGGAGAAGTGCTCTCTATAAAAGTTGTTGCCCCCTTTAATACATTCATTTCATTGCCTTCAACGTCTATTTTAATAATAGGTAAGAAATCTTTGATATTAATATTTTTTATTAAAGTATCAATTTTCAATGTAATAACTTTATTTATTGAATATGACTTAAATTCATTATGAGTTTGAGAACTTTCCCAGTCGTTATTGCTCTCATTAAATAAAACGTAATCATTATCTGTGTTAGATACAGCACAATTTTTTAATGTCACATTTTCAAAATTATTTAATTTTAGGTTTTTTTTAAATTCTTCAGATGTCAATTTTGATGCTTCAACAGAGATAACAAAATTTTTTTTCGATAGTGAAGCTGTATAAAAAGAGTAAAAACCATAATTACAACCACAATCTATAAACATTACTTTATTTTTAATTGAAAATTTGTTTATTGTTTCTAGTTCTTTATCATCACCAAATTCACATTTTTTTAACAAAAAATAAGAAGTTTTATTTTTCTTTATACTTCCAAACACTTTAAAATTGTAAATTGAAACTATTATATCAGTGGCTAAAAATTTCCTAATTAATCTAAAAATAATGTAGTATGAAAATTTACCTTTAAATTTTCGTATATCGTTATTTATTAAATATTTTTGAAAAACTGATGTTACAAAACTTGATTTAATCACATTTATAATGGAGCGGGCAATGGGACTTGAACCCACGACCTTCTCGTTGGCAACGAGACGCTCTACCACTGAGCTATGCCCGCTTGTTCATTTTATTAAAATTAAAGCTTTTAAATAATTAAGCAAGTAGTTAAATAAACAAATGCGACTATCACAACATTTCTGTCTGGTTGTAACCTGAGAAAGAATTATTATAATCAAGTCATGAAAATAAATGAATTACCAGATATCGTACCCGTTTTCCCTCTATCAAATTTTATAATGTTCCCAGGCACAACTGTTCCTCTGAATATTTTTGAACCAAGATACCTACAAATGGTTAATGATAGTATGAAAAAGCATAGAATGATAGGAATGATACAACCAAGAAAATCAGGATCTTTAAAAAAACCTGATTTATATGAGATTGGATGCATTGGAAAAATCACTAGTTTTAATGAGACTGAAGATGGAAGAATTCTTATTATTTTAAATGGAATTTGCAGATTTAAAATAAATTCAGAAATTAATACAGACAAACTATATCGCGAGTGCATAGTACATTATGATAATTTTTCCAAAGATATATCGCAAAAAAGTAATGAAGTTAACTTTTCTGACTTAAAATTAATTATGGAAAACATGAAAAAATTTTTTAAAAAACAAGGTTATATTGTCAATCTAAAAGACTTAGAAAAAAAAGATCTAAGCCAAACTCTTAATGACCTTTCTATGGCTTCACCATTTTCATTGGAAGAAAAACAAATATTACTAGAAAGTCTTGATGTAAATGTAAGAAAGGAAAAAATGGAGCAAATATTAAATAACTATATCAAGGACGAATTTGAAAATAATACTCTTCAATAGATTATAAATTTAATCCTTTATCAGAAAAAATATTAGAATACTTTTTAAAAGAAGAATTTTTATTTAAAATTTTAAAAATTGGTATCGAAATTATATTATTGACGTTATTATCTAATCTAAAAAATTCATATATCCCATCAATTGCTTTTCCATAAAGATAATTTAAGTGTCTTGTTGAACTTTGAAAATTTTCACCAACAGAAATGTCTATTGGAAGGCCTAACAACATTTTATCATCAACAATTTTTGAAATTATTTTAATATCTCTAAGTGTCATATTAAACCCTTGACCTGCAAGAGGGTGAATACGGTGTATTAAATCACCAAAAGCCAGAATATTATCATGGGTATAGTTCCTTAACATTTCAAAACTAATACTAAATTTTTCAATTCTGTTAATTTTAGTTAAAGTGTAGAAGGAATTATATTTTTTAAATAAGTTTAGAATTTTTTCATCACTTATTTCTTTGCCATAAAGAGAATATACTATAGAAGTTTGGGTATTAGATAAGGGAAGAAAGGCAAGTGGCCCAAATTTTGTAAATACCTGAATTGCTGTATCATTTTTTTTGTGTTTATGATTTATTAAAAATGTATAAGCAATACTTTTATAATTTTTTTTTATTTTATTTATAAAAAACTTTTTTGTAATTAAATTTTTATTTTCAGTATTAATTACTAAATCGTAATTTTTAATTTTCTTTAGTATTGCAGAGTTTGAATTATCTGAATAAAATAATTTTATATATTTTGATTTTTTTCAATTTTTTCAAAAAAATTGAATTTAATTCTATATAAGATATTAGATTAAAAGCTTCCTTTTTTTTTTTATTAAAATTAATTATCTCATTATTTTTTGTATCGTTTGTGAAAATTTTAATTTCTTTAGTTTTCCACGATACTATATCTGATTTTGCTATCGATTTTAAAAATTCAAAATTTTCAGTAGAAATGGCTATTGTTCTGTTTGTTTCTATTTTTTGGATTTTTTTATTTAAATATACGTCAACATTGAGTTTTTTTTTCTGCAAAAACATTAGCGAGAATTAAATTTGTTAAATTTTGGCCTATAAGACAGATTTTCATAACAAAATAATTTTAACAATAAAAATTAAATGATACAAAGTGACAAAAGCAGTTTTGATTCATGATAATTAAAAATTATATCAATAAAATAGGGGATTTTGTCATAAGAAGAGTAGCGGAATTAGTTGGTATTTTCTTGATAATTTCTTCGATATTACTATTTATATCTCTAATCAGTTATTCACCCGAAGACCCAAATTTTATATTCCCAGAAAATCAAATCATTAAGAATTTTCTTGGATTTAGAGGAAGTTTTGTTGCTGATATTTTTTTTCAGTCGATCGGCATTATATCGCTTTTAATTCCATTTTCCTTACTCTTCACTGGAGTATCGATAACTTTAAATAAGAGATTAATTACTATTATTGAAAATATTTTCTTCGTAATTCTTTACATAATTACTGCAACATTTTTTTTTAGTATTTTCCACAAAGAAACTTATTGGCTTGTAGTAAATGGAAATAATGGTTTTGTAGGAGACTTAATGTCTACGACGATTATTGCAGATTTTTTATTGATTAATAAAAATATAAGTTATTATTTATTAGTTTTTTTAATATTTTTATTTTTTCTTTTAAGTAGTAATTTCAAAATATTTCATATTTTTAATTTTTTCTCATTTATGAGAAAATTATTCTCGAAAAAGAAAGGGGAAACTCTTAACCAAGAGAGAATTTTTAAAGAAAGTGAAATAGTTGAGGCTATTAAGGAACCACTTATACAAGAGGATTTATTTTCGAATAATAAGTCTATTGTAAAAGATTTAAAAATAAAACTCCCTTTAATCGATTTTTTAAAAAAACCAGAAAAGAATATAGGTAATAAGGAGGATATTAAAATTGATGCTGAAGGGTTAGAAAAAATACTACTCGACTTTGGAGTTGAGGGAAAAATTAAAAAAATTAGTCATGGTCCAGTTGTTTCACTTAATGAATTTGAACCAGCTGCAGGTGTGAAAGTGTCTAAAATTATTAATTTGTCTGAAGATATTGCTAGAAATACTAGTTCAGAGTCTGCAAGAATAGCTACAATACCAGGAAGTAACACTGTTGGTATTGAGTTGCCTAAAATATCCAGAGAAAATGTTTTTTTAAGAGAAATAATTTCTGATAAAAATTTTAAAAAAAGAGAAATTAAATTACCTATTGCCTTAGGTAAAAGTATATCTGGGGAACCAATAACTAGTGATTTAAGCTTGATGCCTCATTTATTAATTGCTGGAACTACTGGCTCAGGAAAATCAGTATGCATAAACACAATTATCTTATCACTAATTTATAAACATACCCCAGATATCTGCAAATTCATTTTAATTGATCCAAAAATGTTAGAGCTATCAACTTATGAAGGAATTCCTCATTTATTATGTCCAGTTATAACAGAAGCAAAAAAGGCAGCGTCTGTTTTAGGTTGGGTAGTTAAAGAAATGGAAAGTAGATACAGGTTAATGACTAAAGTAGGTGTAAGAAACATTGATGGATATAATGAAAAGCATAAAGTTAAGATGCCTTATATTGTTGTGATTGTTGATGAGATGTCAGATCTTATGTTAGTAGCTGGGAAAGAAATTGAAAACTATATTCAAAAATTATCACAAATGGCTAGAGCCGCCGGTATTCATATTATAATGGCTACTCAAAGACCAAGCGTAGACGTAATAACTGGAACTATAAAAGCTAATTTTCCTACCCGTATTTCATTCCAAGTTACCTCTAAAATTGATAGTAGAACTATTTTAGGTGAGCAAGGAGCTGAGCAACTTTTAGGCAAAGGAGACATGTTATATATGTCTTCTGCAAACAGAATTACTAGAATACATGCACCTTATGTATCTGAAATAGAGATTGATAAAGTGAATAACTTTCTGAGAAATCAAGCAGAACCAGATTATGTAGATGAAATTTTGAATTTTGCTGACGAAAAAGAAATTGGTGAAAAAAATAAGGATAATTCTGATATTGATGAATTGTATAGCGAAGCATTAGAAATAATTAAATCAGAAAAAAAGGCATCCACTTCATTTTTGCAAAGAAAATTACAAATTGGATACAATAGAGCTGCAAGAATTATTGATCAAATGGAAGCTAATGGTGAAGTTAGTAAAGCAAATCATGTTGGTAAAAGAGAAGTATTAAAATAGTGAGATATATAATTTTTATTTTAATATTTTTTTATCCAATTAATATTTTTGCATCTTCAAAGGAGCTGATAAAAAATAAATTAAATGAGACTGATAATATATCTTTTAAATTCATACAAAAGATTGGAAAAAAAACTGAGAAAGGCGATTGTATAATTTTCTATCCAAAAAAAATTTTATGTAAGTATGATGATATTTATAATAAAATTTTAGTCTCTAACGGAAGATCACTCGTGATAAATAGTAAAAAAATTAATAATTATTTAAGATACCAACTTAAAGATACTCCACTTAATTTAATCTTAGATAAAAAATTTCTATTAGATAAACTAGATCAAGTTGAAACAATTGAAGAGAATGATGAAACGTTCTCTTTTAAAATTGCACATAACAATAATTTATTAAATATTTTTTTTGATAAAATTAATTATGAAATTAAAGGTTGGACTACAACTGACATTTATCTTAATAAAGTTGAAACTAAGCTATCTAATGTAGAAACAAATATAATGATTGATGAAAGAATATTTAGAGTTCAAAATTATATTAACTAATATCCAAATTAATAGTTTCAGATTTAAAAATTTTCATCCCCCGTCCTAGATAGTTTTTTAGAGCATGTTTATGATCTAAAGAACAAGTATGTAACCAAACTTTCTTAGTATTTTTTCTAAAGCCTAGTTTCAAAGCCTCAGATAAAAGATAACCACCATATTTTTTTCCAATAAATTGATCAAGGATACCAAAATAGGCAACTTCACACTTTCTTGTCTCTGGATGAAATAAAAGTTCAAAAAAGCCTATTAGATCTTCATTTTCTGTAAGAATGTAAGTCTCTAAATTGGAATTGTTTGTATAATCCGTCCATTTAGTATCATTCCAAACTAATCTATCAATCCAACGATAACTTTTACCAATTTGCTTGTAAAAAAATTTATTGATTTGAAAATCTGGTGGATTTTTTTTTTCTACTTTGCAATTACTTTTGGGTTTTTTTGATAAATTAATTTCATCAATTGAATTAATTTCTAAGTATTTCCTATCTACTTTAGTGATCACGAAACCATTTTTCCAACTTTTTCACCACCAAATAAGTGGAAATGAAGATGTGGTACTTCTTGACCGCCATAATCACTTATATTAGCGAGAGCTCTATAACCTTTCCCATCTATAGAAGAAATGCCTAATTTTTTTGCAACTGTAGTAATACCTTTCATTAAACCAATAATTTCTTCATTTGAGGCGTTGGTATTAAAATCATCCAAATCTATATACTTTCCTTTGGGTATTACTAAAGCATGAATCTTTTTTTGTGGATTAATATCATAAAAAGATAATACAAAATCATCTTCGTATATTTTGTTACAAGGAATTTCTGCTCTTATTATTTTGGCAAAAATATTATTATTATCGTAATTCATAATTTATTTGAGTATCTATTTATATTATTTCTTTCTTATAATAATTAAAATTATTTATTCGTCTATAATTGTCTCGATAACATTATTATCACAAAGCGTTCTAATTCTAAACTGAGAAGAAGATATTGAATGATAAAAAGATCTACCTTCTGTTGTAGGAGTTGAGCTATTACCCATCCAATCATATCCCCAATGATTATTTGGAGTATATGCATTTTTAAGAATATTAGTCATATGAATACCAACATTTTGAGCTAAAGATGAAAAAGTATTTGAGCAATTAAAATCATATTCAGCGCCCTTTTTGAAACCTGAGTACCACGTTCTTAGTTTAATTGTATCATTGAATTCACAAAAAGTTTTTTTCTCGACAATTGTTTTAACAATTTTTTTGTGATTGTCTTTACACATATTATGTCTAGCACTGGTGGTATAACCACTATACGCAACTACACCTACAGCCGCTAAAATACCTATAATTGCTACTACAACGAGCAATTCAATTAAAGTAAAACCGTTTTGCTTCATACAGTAAATAAACTTACTAATTTTTTTAAAAATTTGCATTGTTTAAAATATATTCAACTATTAAGATAATATTTAAAAAAGAGAGGAAAAATGAATAGATTTAAATCAATTTACAAAGCTATTATTAGCTTAACGTTTATTTTTTCATTTGTTCTTACTTCAACAGCTGCTTTTTCAGAGATAGTTGGACGTTTATCTGTTCACTGGAGCCCGAAGCACCATAGTGCTAAACATGCACAAATTTTCGCAGATGAAGTTAATAAAAGAGCAAAAGGAAAATTAAAAATAGAAGTTTATCCATCTAAACAATTATTTGGAATTAGAGAAGTAATGGGTGCGGTAACTTCTGGTGCAGTTGAACTTGGGGGAATTGTTGGAGTGGTAAGTTTTCCACCAATCAATAAAAACTTTAATGTTGCTTCATTTCCAGGTTTGTTTAATTCATGGGAACAACAAAGAGGTTTCTTTCAAAACTCACCAAAAGGAAAAGAAATTTGGGGTGAATTGACTAAAAAAACTAATTCAACATTAGTTATGTATAACCCAGTTGGACCTGTAATGACTTTTTCAAGTGCAAAAGAATTAACAGGTATTGATGCTATGAAAGGTCTAAAGGCTAGAAGACTTTTAAAAAGTGAAGAGCCTATGTGGGATGCTTTAGGTGCAAATAGAGTGTCTTTGCCTACAGGTGAAGTTTACACGTCTTTACAAACAGGAATGATTGATACAATCAATAGTCCTCCAGGAAGTATAGAGGCATATAGCTGGTGGGAGTTTTTAAAATACGCTCAAAAGCCTTATCAATATTACGCCGACGCATACATTATGGCTAACTCTACTTGGTTTAATAGTCTGTCTCCAGACTTACAAAAAATCATAATGGATGTTGGTAAAGAAATTGGAAAAAGATCAACTGACTTAATTATGGATACTGGAGAAAGCACTCTTAAAAAATTCCAAGAAAGAGGTGGAGTTGTTACTACACTTTCAGGGGCTGAAAAAGCTAAGTTTGATAAGCTTATGAAAGATGAAGTAATGCCAGCAATGGCTAAAATGATTGATGCTGACGCCTTAGAAGCAGCACAAGCATATGCTAAGAGCAATTAGAAGAAGTTAAACTTTTTCTATAAAGATTATGAGGGCATTGCGAGCTATTAATAATTTGCTAGCAAAAGCTGCAATTTCGCTCGCAATGTTCATTGTCTTTTTGATGGTGGCAGCTTTAGCTTTGAGCGCCACAACAAGATTTATCACAGGTACAGGATTTGCATGGTTTATAGAATTACCTCCAGTAATGGTAAGTTGGCTAGTTTTTCCATTACTTGGTCCTTTATTAAAACAAGGACAACATATTAAAGTAGATTTTTTAAGTCATTATTTATCTGAAAAATCAAAAAATATTATTGGAACAATAGTAAATTTAATTGCGTTAATTTCTGCATGTGTCTTCTTTAAAGCAGGGGTTGATGCAACAACAATGTATTACAATTTAGGACAGATGATGGAATTAGAAATTAATATTCCTATTTGGTGGATGTTTTTAGCATTTCCAGTTGGTTTTTTAATTTTAGCATTAACTTCATTAGAACTTATTTTGGATAATTTAAAAAAGCTTTCAGGAAAAGAATAAATGTTTGGATTAGCTTTTATTATTTCTCTTATAACATTAGTCATCTCAGTTCCGATTTTTTTAGTATTTGGTTTAGGAAGTTCATTAGCTGCAATTGCTGGATTAAATTTACCTTGGTCAGTTTTAATTCAAGTTTCATTTGGTGCACTAACTAAACATGTTCTTATTGCAGTTCCATTATTTATATTTACTGGAATGGCGATGTTAAAAGGTGGAGCAGCATCAAGACTAGTTAAGTTTACAACAACACTTGTTGGACATTGGCCAGGTGGCTTAGGCGTTGCGATGGTTATTGCGATGGGTTTCTTTGCAGCTTTTTGTGGATCCATACTTGCAGCAATTACAGCAGTTGGAACAATTATGATGCCAAAGATGATTGAACAAGGTTACCCAACTCCTTTTGTTGTTGTCCTAGCTGCTTCTGCTGCACTTTTAGAAGCATTGATACCTCCATCCAATGCAGCAATATTATTTAGTGCTCTAACTAACGTACCTGTATCCAAAACCTTTGCAGCAGGGGTTATTCCAGGCCTTGTTCTACTAGTTTTGATGGTCCTTTTAGTTTTGTTTAAATGCAGGCATATTAGAACAGATGAAAAGGCTTCTTTTAAAGAAAGAGTAAGTTCTTTCATCGCTGCGCTACCAGCATTAATCACCCCAGTGATTATTTTGGGTGGAATTTATGCAGGGATACTAACTCCCTCTGAGTCTGCAGCTGTTGCAGGAGTATATGCGGTTCTAATTGGATTTTTAATTTACCGTGAACTTACTTTTTCATCTTTGATGAGCTGTTTAAGGGAAACTGCAATCATAACTGCTGTAATTTTTGCAATTATAGCTACTGCTACATTCTTAAGTGTAGTTTTAACTTACACTCAAGCTCCTCAAAAAATTATTACTTTCTTCACAGATAAAGGTGTGAGCGTGAATCTGTTCTGGATAATGCTTGGAGCAATTTGTTTAATTCTTGGAACGTTTATAGAAATTGTTCCTGTATTTTATTTAACCGTGCCCATATTTGCAGCAATTACATTATCTTTCAACCAAAGCCTACTTCATCTTTATGTGGTGTTTGTTGCATTTGCGGGAATAGGAATGATCACACCCCCCGTGTGCGTAGGTATTTATACAGCTGCAGGTGTGATCAAAGAAAACCCAGCCAAAGCTTTTAAAGAGGTTCCTTTATTTACAATCGTTGGAATAATTTATGGAATACTAATGATACTTTTTCCAATATTCTCAACCTGGTTACCTGGGAAATTATAAGGGAAGAAAAGCTAAACTCGGGCTTATGAGTCCCGCGCTCTGATGAAGTTTGTTATTTTGCTAAAAAAAGAAATGATAAATTAATAATCCAACCAAAATTCCCTTTATAAAAGATACCCACGCAAGTCCATGTTCAGAAAGTCCTAGTTTTTTCTTCCACCACTGAATTTGTTTTTTTTCCCAATTAATATAACCTTGCATCATTATTATTTCTTACGACTATTTAGTTCATCCATTACATCTTCAATTTTTATGCCACTTTTTTCAAGATACATGATTAAGTGATATAAAACATCTGCTGCTTCATGGATTTTATTTGAGTCTTGCTCTACAGCTTCTATTAGTTCATTTATTTCTTCTAAAACCTTTTCTTTTGCCAATGATTTATCTTTCAAAAGCTTATTAGTGTATGAACCTTCAACAGGATTACTTTTTCGCTCTCTTGCAAGGTTAACTAGATCTTCTAAAATCTTTAACATACTAAATCCTAACAGGTATATTTTTTGAAGCCAAATATTGTTTAGCTTCATTTACTGAATAAGTACCATAATGGAATATAGAAGCAGCTAAAACAGCACTGGCACCTGATTTTATTCCATCTACTAAGTGATCTAAAGTTCCAACTCCACCAGATGCAATAACTGGAATATTGACCATAGATGATATCTTTTGCATCAATTCAATATCATATCCAGATTGAGTGCCATCTTTATCCATAGAGGTCACTAGAAGCTCTCCAGCACCACATTTTTCCATTTTAGAAGCAAATTCTAAAGCATTTATACCAGTTGGATTTCTTCCCCCATGAGTAAAGATTTCCCATCCATCGTTTTTTCTCTTTGCATCAATTGCAACAACAATACACTGTGATCCAAATTTTCTTGAGCTATCTTCAACTACTTTTGAATTTTGAACAGCTGCTGTATTTATTGATACTTTATCAGCACCACAATTAAGTAATTTGTTAATATCATCAATACTTCTGACACCACCACCAACTGTTAAAGGTACAAAACATTTTTTAGAAGTTTTCTCTACTACTTCATAAATAGTATCTCTATTTTCATTTGAAGCGGTAATATCTAAAAAACAAATCTCATCAGCACCACCATCGCTATAAATTTTTGCTTGTTCAACAGGATCTCCTGCATCTTTAAGATCAACAAAGTTAATACCTTTTACAACACGACCATTTTTAACGTCTAAACAAGGTATAATTCTATTTTTAAGCATCTATTTCTTTTGCAAGTTCATCGAGCTTTATATCACCATCGTATATAGCTTTTCCGACTATTACACCTTCAATATTATTTAAATCTTTAGCTTTTTTAATATCATTAATCGATGAGACCCCACCTGATATAACTACTGGACAGTTTGAAATATCTGCCACTTTTTGTGTTTCCTCAAAATTTGGGCTTTGCTTAGTTCCATCTCTATTTATATCGGTGTAAATAATTCTGCTTACGCCATAATCATTAACTTTTTTTAAATACTCGGTTGTTAATTTATCAGCTTCCTCTGTCCACCCTGAAATTGCAAGATGACCATCTTTTGCATCTAAACCTAATGCAATTTGATTTGGAAATTTTTTACAAGCTTCTTCTAAAAATCTTCTATCTTTAATGGCAGCACTTCCCAAAATTACTTTTTCAACACCAGCATTGATGTATTTTTGAATAGTCTCAAAATTTCTTACTCCGCCTCCTATTTCTATTTTAAGATCAAATTTTCCAACAATATCATGAATAATATTAATATTAATCGGATCTCCAGTTAATGCACCGTCTAGATCAACTATATGTAAATTTTTAAATCCATTGTCTTTATATTTTTCAGCTTGCTCCACAGGAGATATTTCATATTCAGTTTTATTTTCAAAATCTCCTTTGATTAATCTAACGCACTTTTTATCTTTGATATCTATTGCAGGAAAAATTTTCATTTTACAATTTTATAAAATTATTAATTATTTTAAGTCCTAACTTATCACTTTTTTCTGGGTGAAATTGAGTTCCAAATAAATTCTCTTTTTCTACTGCACAAACTATATTTGATGCATAATCTGTTGTCGCGGCTGTGACTGAATTATCATTTGGAATAAATTCATAACTGTGAACAAAATACATATGAGAATTGCTCTCAATATCTTTAAAAATTTTACTGTCTTTAACAATATTTATTTGGTTCCAGCCAATATGGGGTAGTTTATATTTTCCGTTTTGATTATCAATTTTAGATACTTTGCCTGAAATCCAACCTAGTCCTTTGGTCTCAACTTCTTCGTATCCAACATCTGCAAACATTTGAAGACCTACACAAATTCCTAAAAGAGGTTTTTTATTATTTAAAGCGAATTCGTTTAAAGTATCAATCAAACCATTTATGCCATTTAGACCATCTATACAGCTCTTAAAGGATCCCTGCCCTGGTAAAACTACCTTATCACTAGATTTAATTTTATCTAGATCTGAGGTTACTTCTATATTAACTTTATCTTTAGCAACTTCTTTAAAGGAGTTTATTACAGAGCTAATATTACCCGACTTATAGTCAACAATTGTGACGTCCATTAATTTTATAAAGAGCCTTTTGTGGAAGGAATAGTGCTTTTATTCCTTGGATCCAATTCTAATGCAGCTCTTAAAGTTCTAGCAAGTCCTTTGTAACAAGACTCTATGATATGGTGACTATTATCACCATAAATATTTTCAACGTGCAAAGTAATTCCAGCGGCTTGTGAAAATGCTTGGAACCACTCTTTAAATAATTCAGTGTCCATCTCACCAAGTTTTTCAACTTTTAATTTTACATTCCAGATCAAATAAGGTCTGTTTGAAACATCTATTGCAACTCTTGTTAATGTTTCATCCATTGGTAGCAGAATGTGAGCATATCTTTTAATACCTACAAATTTTTTTGAAGCTTTCTTTAAGCATTCTCCAATAGCAATTCCAGTGTCTTCTGTTGTGTGGTGAAGATCAATGTGTGTGTCGCCTTTGGCTTTAACAGTTAAATCCATAGATGAGTGTTTAGATAACTGCTCGAGCATGTGATCTAAAAAACCTATTCCTGTGTCAACTTTGTACTTACCCTTACCATCAATATTAAGGTCAACACTAATATTGGTTTCTTTTGTTTTTCTGGCTATTTTTGCTTTTCTTTTCATAAATTAAATTAGGTATATAGGTATTTTTGATTATATCAATAATACTAAACCTAGGCTTGAACTATTTAAATTCATATCCATTTATAGTCTATGACAACAATTGTACTAGTAAGAAAAAATAATGACGTAGTTGTGGCCAGTGACGGTCAAGTTAGCATGGGTAATACAGTAATTAAGAAAACTGCTAACAAAGTTCGTAAAATTGAGAAAAGAAATGTGATCGCAGGATTTGCGGGATCTACTGCAGACGCACTTACTTTATTTGAGAGGCTAGAGTCAAAGCTTGAAAAACACGCAGGAAACCTGACAAGAGCTGCAGTAGAATTAGCTAAAGATTGGCGTACTGATAAGTATTTAAGAAGATTAGAAGCCTTAATGGCAATAGGCGATAAAGAAAAAAGTTTTATAATTTCAGGAACTGGTGATGTTCTTGAACCAGAAGGTGATGTAATTGGAATTGGTTCGGGTGGGAATTATGCTTTAGCAGCAGCAAAGGTATTAATGGATACAGAGATGTCTGCAGAGGAAATTGCAAAAAAATCTATTAAAGTTGCATCTGATATTTGTGTATTTACAAATGACAATTTAAGTATGGAGAAAATATAATGGAAAAATCAAATGTTACATCTTTTCCTAAAGGCAAGGTTACAAAAGAGAGAATTACAATAGCAAACTCACTGTCACCAAGAGAAATTGTTTCTGAATTAGATAGATTTGTTGTCGGACAAAACAAAGCTAAAAGAGCTGTTGCAATCGCGCTAAGAAATAGGTGGAGAAGACAAGCATTAGAAGATGATATGAAAGATGAAGTTCTTCCAAAAAACATTTTAATGATCGGACCAACTGGTGTTGGTAAAACTGAAATCTCAAGAAGACTTTCAAAATTAGCAGAGGCCCCATTTGTAAAAGTTGAGGCTACAAGATTTACTGAAGTAGGATATGTGGGACGTGATGTAGAACAAATAGTTAGAGATTTGTTAGAAATTGCAATTGCTATGGAGAAAGTAAAAAAAAGAAAAGAAGTTCATGCTCAAGCCCAAAAGCTAGCCGAAGACCGTGTTTTAGATGCGCTAGTCGGTAATAAAGCAAGTGTTGCAACAAGAGAAAGCTTTAGAAAAAGATTAAGAGATGGAGATTTAGACAATAACGAAATTGAAATAGCCGTAAGTGAGTCTAATCAAATGCCATCATTTGAAATACCTGGAATGCCGGGTGCAAATGTTGGAATGATAAATATATCTGACATGCTTGGAAAATCTATGGGTCAAAAGCCAAAGAAAAAGAAAATGTCAGTTAAAGAGTCTCACGAAATTTTAATAAATGAAGAGTCAGACAAACTTATCGAACAAGATAAAATTATAAAGTCTGCAAAAGATTCAACAGAAAATAATGGTATAGTTTTCTTGGACGAAATTGACAAAATTTCAGCAAGAACGGACCGTGTTGGTGGTGATGTATCTAGAGAAGGTGTTCAGAGAGATTTATTGCCACTGATTGAAGGCACAACAGTAAGTACTAAATATGGACCCATTAAAACCGATCATATTTTATTTATTGCTTCAGGTGCATTTCAATTAGCAAAGCCATCTGATCTTTTACCAGAATTACAAGGAAGATTACCTATAAGAGTTGAGCTTGATGCACTTAATAGTAAGGACTTTATAAGAATTTTAAAAGAGCCAGATAATAGTTTAATAAAACAATATAAGGCTCTTTTAAAAACTGAAAATGTTGATTTAGAATTTACAGAGGATGGAATAAATACTATTGCTCATATAGCAAGTGAAGTCAATTCATCAGTAGAAAATATTGGAGCAAGAAGACTGCACACTATAATTGAGAGAGTATTAGATGAGATTAGTTTTACAGCAACTGATAGAGCTGGGGAAAAGATAAGTGTGGACGGAAAATATATAAAAGACAACATTGGCGAACTAGTAAAAGACACTGATTTATCTAAGTTTATTTTATAGTTTTCAAAAATATTTCAAAATTTCCTTTTGATGGACTATTTACAGACTCAAAATCAATTCTAATAATTTTCTTCATTAATTCAGGGTTATTTTTAACGTAATCTGGCACAGAATATTTTAGAATACTTAAGTCAGTAGACTGATAAGGATCATCTAAATTTTTAGATCTCATACCTTTGCCAGTAATAATATTTATTTTTTTTACTCTATTCAAATAGCAATTTTCAATAAATTTTGAAATTTTTTCATTGGCTTCTTTTAAAGTATATCCGTGTAAATCTATAGATTTCTCAGAAGTGATTTGACTATTTGATTCATTTACATCTTTATTCTGAATTTTTTCAGAACTATTCAAAAAATCTTGCCAATCTTTTTTATCTTTTTCTGATAGCTTATTTGTCAAGCTTGTGTATCAATTAGTAACCAATTAGGATTGGATGATCTGCTATCTTTTGAAAATTTCCAAGTATCAAGAACCTTTTTTATTTTTTCAGGATCTCCTGATACCACCTTGTTATCTTTATCTTTAACGCAAGATATGATCTCGCTAACAAATTCAACAGTTACTTCTAGCATATTTTTATTTTGCTGGTGCTCTTTTATTTCTGCAGAATTAATACCAATAAAAGTTGTTTCTGATAAAAACTTTTTTGCGTCTCTATCTTTAATTGCATCTTCAAACTGTTTATAAACACTTTTGTCTAAAAGTGATTTTATATCTTTTAGTTTACCTTTGGCAAAATTTGTTATTATAGTCTCATATGCAATTTTTGCCCCTTTTACGAATTCTTTTTTTGCATTTTCATCAAAAGTATTTGCATTTAAATCAACGACTGGTTTTGCAGGTGGCGCTTCATGAGGAAAACTTGAATTTATATCTTCTTCAAAACCTGTTTTTTTTCCTAAAATTCCTCTTAATCTTAGAAAAATAAATCCAGCAATCATTGCAAGAAGTATGATATCTATATATTCAAAGCTGTAACTCATATATGTATAATATTTACTATGCTAATAAATTTCAACCTGCTATTTAAGTTATAGACAAATGAACACAGCATTAATCTTGATCATTGGGATACCTCTCATCGAAATTTACTTATTTATTAAAATTGGATCTCAAATTGGAGCTTTTAACACAGTTTTATTAATTTTAACTACTGCAGTAGTTGGGGTTGCGTATGCTAGATTTGAGGGATTTAACACTTTAAAATCAGGAATTGCCCAATTGGTTAAAAATGAAATGCCAGTTTATGAAATTATTTCTGGAGCAACATTAGCATTTGCAGCTTTCCTATTGATCTTACCGGGTTTTGCTACGGATTTCATTGGGATACTTTTGGTTATTCCTCTTTCTAGAAAAATATTACTAAACAGGTTTATTAAAAAAAATAAACAAAGGGTAAAGGAAAATAAAGAATTTATAGAGGGAGATTATGAAGATATAAGCGAAGATAATGACAAAAAAATATGAAATAATTATAAAATATATCCAAGATCTTTCAGTTGAAATACCAACAGCTGAAACATTTATTTTTAGCCGAGAACATATTACTAAGTATGTCCTTGGTATCAATATTTCTACAAAAACCCTAAAAAATAAAATGATAGAGATAGTTACAAAATTAACTTACAAAGATCCACATGAAAATAAAAGAAAATCTCATTTTGAAATCTCCTTTGCAACAGTAATTAGAATGTTGGGAGAAAAAGTGGATAAAGTAGAGATTGAAAAAATATTACTTTGTGATGTACAAAAAGAAATCTATCCTGAGCTAGAGACAATTTTAATCAGACTAATTAAAGATTCTGGGTTTCCAGAATTAAAGTTAGATAAAAAAATTGATTTTGATCAACTTTACCTGAAAAAATCAAATTAGAAATAATTTTTTTTTAATTCTTTTTTCAAAAATGAAGAGTGTTCTTCTAATTCTTCTTTTGTAATTTTAATTATTTTTTTTGAGTAACTATTCATAATCAAAGATTTTTTTTCCAATGATTTTTTGTCTTGAAATTCAAAAATTGGTTCTTTTTGATCGATTAAATTAATATATACTTTTGCAAGTAGTTCACAGTCTACCAATGCAGTATGTTTTATTCTTCTTGAATTATCTACTCTGAAGCGTTTACATAGTGCATCCAAACTAATACTCGATCCTGGAAATTTATTCCTTGCAATCTCTAATGTATCAATAACATTGTCTTTGGATATATTTGTTTTATTTATTAAATTAAGTTCGTTGTTTAAATGACCAATATCAAATTCAGCATTATGGATGACAATTTTTTTATCCTTAATGAAGTTTAAAAAGTCATCTGCAATATCAATGAATTTTTTTTTGCCTGACAAAAATTCATCGGTATATCCATGAATTTTAAGAGCACTCTCGGAAACTTTTCTCTCCGGATTCAAATAACAATGGAAAACGTTTTTTGTAGGAATTAAATTATCTAATTCTATACATCCTATTTCGACTATCCTATGACCATCTTTTACAGATAAACCAGTTGTCTCAGTATCAAGTACTATTTCTTTCATAAAGAATTTTTTTTTTAAGAAAGTTAACTTTTTTTTTCATTATAATCTTTGTAAAATTGTTATCGACAATATAATTTGCTAGTTTTCTTTTTTTTAACAGAATTATTTGATTTTCCTTGAGACTTTTAAATACTTTTACATCAAAGTTAGCTCTTTTTTTAAGTCTTTTTAAAACTTCTTTTTTTTTAGATTTAACAAATAGCAAAACATCATCTTTTTTGTTAAGTTTATTTTCAATAAGAAGAGGGACATCAAGAACAACCATTTTATTTTTTTTATTTTTTGCTAAAAAAACTTTCATTCTTTTTCTAACTATTGGATGAACTATTGAAGATATTTTAGTTAAATTTTTTTTATCTTTTTTGATAGCATTAATTAACTGTTTTTTTTTTACAGGAAAAGAATTGATGAAATTTGGTAATTTTTTTTTCAACTTAACAAAACAATTTTTATCATTTTTATAAACTCTATTTACTTCCTTATCAGCGTTAAATACCGGGCAATTGAATAATTTAGCAATGAATGACTTACCAGAACCTATTCCACCCATAACACCAACTCTAATCATTTTTTTATATGCACCTTCCTCCGTCTACTTCTAATACAGCTCCTGTTATCATGCTTGCTTCGTCTGAACATAAAAAACATGCAGCGTTTCCCATATCTTTAGGTGTAGAAAATCTACCAATTGGAATTGTTGATAAAAATGCTTGTTTTTTTTCGGGTGTATCACCGCCCATAAAAGATTTTAACAATGGTGTTATTCCAGCAACAGGAGCTATTGCATTTACTCTTACTTTATATGGAGCAAGTTCAATTGCCATCGCTTTTGTTGCAGTTATCATCCAGCCTTTACTTGCATTATACCAATTTAGCTTTGGTCTAGGAGATAAACCTGCGGTTGATGCAACATTTAAAATAACACCTTTTTTAAGTTTTTTCATTTTTGGAACAAAAAATTTTCCACAATAATAAACTGACTTGGCATTTACGTTAAAAACTTTGTCAAACTCTTTCTCAGTCACAGTTTCCATAAATTTAGGCTTATGAGTTACTCCTGCGTTATTTACTATTATATCTATTTTATTATATTTTTTATAAACATGGTTAAATAATGATTTAAAATTTGATGCTTTTGAAACATCAGCAACAAAATAATCTTGAGACAAGTTTTTTGAAGCCTTTTTTAATAACTTTGAATTTAGGTCTACCATTATTAAATTAGCACCCTCGTTGGTAAACTTTTCTGCTATACCTCTTCCAAATCCAGATGCTGAACCTGTTACTATTGCAACTTTATTTTTTAATCTCATAATTCAATTTTTTAATAAATTTATAGTTTCTTCATCAATATCTGGTTCAACATTATGCCAAATATTAAAAGCTTTTTGAGCTTGGTACAGGAACATATTCAATCCATTTTCAAAATTGTTACCTTTTTGATTTCCTATATTTAAAAATTTCGTCTCAAGGGGATGATAAATTACATCATAGAAAAATTTATTTTTTCCGAATTGACTAAAATCATGTTCAAAATCATCTTCTTTTTTTAGGCCTATACTAGTTGCATTAATTATCATATCAAAATCTACTAAGTCGCCCCAATCCAATACCATTAAGTCATTAAATGAATCTTTTAACTCATCAGCTTTGCCTTTTGTTCTATTGCTCACAAATATTTTTGAAGCATTCATTCTTTTTAACGCATATATTATTGATGGAACTACACCACCAGCACCTAGAATAATTATAGTCTTGTTAGTTACATTATAATTTAATTTTTTTATGCTGAGTTCAAAACCGTCGATATCAGTGTTGTGGCCTATTAAATTTCCATTTTCAACAGAAATGGTATTTATGGATTTTGTTCTCAAAGCATGGCCACTTAAAACATTGATATAGGGAATAATTTCCTTTTTAAAAGGTACAGTTACATTAAGACCATTCAACTGACCTTGTTTTAAGTTTTCACATAATTCAGCTAGATCACTTTTATTTGTCTCCAATTTTCCATAAATTGCTTCTAAATTATATTTTTTTATCCAAAAATTATGCAATTTCGGAGATAGAGAATGATCTATTGGATTTCCAATAACTAAAAATTTTTTCATTTATAATTTCCCAGGTACTCTTTAATATAAATTATAGGTAATCCCATAATAGTATTTTCATCTCCATCAATCGATGTAAATAAATTTCTACCCTCTCCTTCTATTTGATAAACATTGTATGCATACAGGATTTCGTCTGTTATTTTTTCTAAATATTCTTTTAATTGTTTGTCTGAAAAATTTTTCATTGTAAGGTACGCTTTATCTGTATAATTCCAAGTCATTGATCCATTTTTAGATATACAAACAGAACTTATCAATGAATGTTTTTTTCCATTTAATTTTTTTAAGATATTAAAAGCTTCTATCCTATTTTCAGGTTTTGAAATTAATTCTCCGTTTAAATCTATTACACTATCTGCACCAAGGACTAAAACATCATAATTTTTTTGGCTAACTTTGTTTGCTTTTAGTTCAGCCAAATTTTTTGAAATTAATTCTGGAGATGCGCCTTCATTTAATAAACTTTCTTTTACAGGATCCTCATCAATATTTGAAGGAGAGACTACACATTTAATTCCATTTTTTTTCAAAATTTCTTCTCTAACTTTACTTTTTGAAGCTAAAATAATTTCAACCATTTTTATTTTGTATTTCGAATATTTTAATTATTGATGCCGCAGTTTCTTCAACAGATTTTCTAGTTACATCTATTGTTGGCCATTTATTTTTTTTAAATATTTTCTTAGATTGTTCTACTTCAAGTCTAATTTTTTCTAAATTTGTGTAATCTGATGCCTCATTCTCTTTCAGTGAATTTAATCTATTTCTTCTTATGTCATAGAGCCTTTCAGCTTCTGTGGTTAAGCCAACAACACATAGTGTCTTTGATTTGCTAATATCATTTGGGATACTCATATCATTTACAAGTGGAATATTTGAAGTTTTTAATCCCTTGTTTGCAAGATATATAGAGGTTGGTGTCTTACTTGTTCTGCTAACACCAACCAATATAATATCTGACTCCAAAATGTTTTCGGCATTATTTCCATCGTCATGGTTCATGGTAAATTGTATTGCTTCAATCCTTTTATAATAATCTTCATCTAAAACGTGTTGAGCACTTGGCTGGTGTGTAGCTCTTTCGTTTAAAATTTTAGAGAAATTGAGTATTAAATCACCTAGAACGCCAAAACAAGGAATGTTTTTTTTATTAGCTTCTTCTGCTAGAAACTTTGCTAACTTACTATTTACAACAGTATATAAAATTATTGGACTCTCTTGTCTTTTAGCATCATTTAATATTGTAGTAATCTGATTTTCGGTCCTTGTAAACGAAAATTGATTTAGATCATAATCAAAGTTATTAAATTGCGCTTTAAGAGCCATGAATATTCTATCGAGTGTTTCTCCTGTTGAGTCTGATATTAAATAAACCTGGTGTGTATTCTTCATGTATAAATCGTTTATAAATTAATTATAGAATAAGAAAAACTTTTGATTTAGCAACCAAATCTAACTTTAGTATACGTGTTATCTTTTAATTAACATTTTTATAAATGTGAATAACTTATTAACAATTTTCATATATATAAAAATGATCAAATAAAGCCTGTTTTAAAGGATTTTTTTTTTAGGATAATGGATAAAAAGTTAATAAAGTGTTGAAATTGAGTAATTTACGTTATCAACAATTCATACTAATAATAAATCTAAATATAATTATCTTATTATAAATGACACCAATAAAAGAATGTTTAATAAATAGTAAAACAGATCTAGTTCCTATTTGGCTAATGAGACAAGCAGGCAGATATTTGCCTGAATTCAGAGAAATAAGAAAAAATAATCCAAATTTTATAAATCTTTGTTTAAATTCAAAACTATCAAAAGAAATAACTCTTCAGCCAATAAAAAGGTTTGGCTTTGATGCAGCAATTATTTTCTCTGATATTTTAATGATACCCCACGGACTTAATCAAAAAGTTGAATTTAAGAAAAACTTTGGACCAAACCTTGAAGATTTCAACATAGACAAATTACTAGAAATTGATGAAGAAAGATTTACAAAAAATTTATCTTCAATATACCAACTTCTAAATGATTTAAAAGAAAATGAAGATTTAAAAAAAAAAGACATAATTGGTTTTGTAGGAGCTCCTTGGACTTTACTTGTATATATGATAAATAAGGTCTCTCCAAAAAATGGTTTAAAAACTAATTTTTTTTCAGACATAGGCTTAATCAATAATTTGTTAAAAATTTTAGATAAATTTATTAAAATTCATATTAAAAACCAAGTAAATGCAGGAGCCACTATAATCCAAATATTTGATAGCTGGTCTGGACTGATCAAATCCGATTTGGACAAATACTTGTATAATCCAACTTTTTCTTTAGTTAATTATACTAAGAGCTTAGGAGTACCAGTGATTTGTTTTCCAAGAGGAATTAAAGACTACAGTCAATTTTGTAAAATCGTTAAACCAAGTATGATTAATTTAGATTATGACGTTGATCCAAAAAATTTACTCAAAAATATAGATATACCTATACAAGGTGGTTTGCACCCTGAGGTACTATTAACAAATAAGGTGCACTTAAAAAAAGAAGTAAATAAATATTTAGATATTTTTAAAGATCACCCATATGTATTTAATCTTGGACATGGTATTCTTCCAGAAACAAAAATTGAGATGGTAGAGGAATTAGTAAAAATAGTTAGAGACTTCACATAATGAAAGATCACCCGAAAATTAAATTTGGTAAAACTGGAGTTTTAATTATTAACCTAGGCACACCTGACTCAACAAAATGGTTAGACATTAGACGGTATCTAAAAGAGTTTCTGTCTGATAGAAGAGTTATAGAAGTTAATCCAATCCTATGGCAATTAATATTAAATCTTATAATTTTAAATTTAAGACCATCTAAAACAGCAAAAGCCTATAAAGAAATTTGGATGAAAGATATAAACATGTCTCCATTAATGTATTATACACAAAAGCAAGCTGAAAAAGTTTCAAATTCAATATCAAATGAGGAAATATTAGTAGACTTCGCAATGAGATATGGAAATCCGAGTATTAAAAGTAAAATAAAAAAATTACATGATAGTGGTTGCGAAAATCTCGTAATTTTACCTTTATATCCACAGTATGCTGCTCCAACCACAGCAACAGTATGCGATGAAGTTTACAGAACATTAATGTCTATGAGATGGCAGCCTTCACTTAAGATTATTCCCCATTATGAGTCTGATCCTTTGTACATTGATGCTTTAGTGAACTCCATTAAATTTAAAATTAATGACATAAAATGGAAACCTGATTTAATATTAGCCTCTTATCATGGGATTCCAAAAAAATATTTTGATAAAGGAGACCCATATCATTGTTATTGTCACAAAACTACAAGACTTATTTCTGAAAAGTTTAAAGAAATCGAAATTAAAACTACTTTTCAATCAAGGTTTGGACCCGAAGAATGGTTACAACCCTATACTGACAAAACTTTAGAAAGTTTACCAAAAGAGGGAGTAAAAAATGTTCTTGCAATTTGCCCAGGATTCTCTTCAGATTGTGTAGAAACATTAGAAGAAATATTAATTCAAGGAAAAGAAAGCTTTTTGGAAGCTGGTGGTGAAAATTTTGATATGGTTTCGTGTCTTAATGATAATGATGACCATATAAAATTAATTAATAATTTGATTAAACGAAATATTTAATTAATGAATTATTATCTTCTTTTTAAATCTTTGCATTTAATTTCAGTTATTTCATGGATGGCAGGTCTATTATATCTACCAAGAATTTTTGTGTATCATGCTGAAAATAATGATAATAGAAAAATTTTAGATGTATTTAAGACAATGGAAAAAAAATTGTATTTTTACATTATGACACCAGCCATGATTCTATCATGGATATTTGGATTGCTTTTAATTCATAGCATAGGATTTCAGCAAATAGGTCAAACGTGGATGGTATTAAAAATAATATTTGTGATATTACTTACTCTGTATCATTTCTATCTAGGGAAAACCTTAAATCAGTTTAAATTTGATCAAAATACTCATTCTCATAAATTTTACAGATTAATTAATGAAATACCTACAATTTTGCTTATTTTGATTGTTTTTGTTGTAATATTTAAGCCTTTATAGGCTTGAAATCTTTCAAACAGATTATTATATTAATATTATCTAATTACAAACCTCCCAAATTATGAATATTCAAGAATTAAAAGAAAAAAGCTCAGAAAAACTTATTGACGAAGCAGAGAATTTAGGAATTGAAAACGCGAGCACCCTAAGACGGCAGGAAATTTATTTCGCTATACTAAAAAAATTAGCTGAAAAAGGTGAAGAAATAACTGGTGGCGGTGTTCTTCAATTACTTCAAGATGGTTTTGGTTTTCTAAGAGCTATTGAATCAAATTATCTTCCTGGTGCAGACGACATTTACGTAAGTCCAAATCAAATCAGAAGATTTGGATTAAGAACAGGAGATACTGTTGAAGGACCAATTAGAGCACCAAAGGAAGGTGAAAGATATTTTGCTCTACTTCAAGTTACTAAAATAAATTTTGAAGAAACAGATAAGTTTAAACATAAAATTGCTTTTGATAACTTAACTCCCCTGTATCCAAATAAACAATTAGTTATGGAAGTAGAAAGTAATAAAGTTGAAAAAAAAGTAGATTTAACTCCACGTCTCATTGATTTAGTTAGCCCTATTGGCAAAGGTCAAAGATCATTAATAATATCTCCTCCAAAAGCAGGAAAAACTATGATCTTACAAAGCATTGCTAACTCAATAACTGCAAATCACCCAGAGTGTTATCTTATGGTTTTATTAATTGACGAAAGACCAGAAGAGGTCACAGATATGCAGAGAACTGTAAAAGGAGAGGTAATTAGCTCAACTTTTGACGAACCTGCACAAAGACACGTTGCTGTAGCTGAGATGGTTATAGAAAAAGCTAAAAGACTAACGGAACACAAAAAAGATGTTGTTATTCTTTTGGACTCCATAACAAGACTCGGAAGAGCATATAATGCCGTTGTTCCTAGTTCTGGAAAAGTTTTAACAGGTGGAGTAGATGCAAATGCGCTGCAAAGACCAAAAAGATTTTTTGGTGCAGCACGAAATATTGAAGAAGGTGGTTCTTTAACAATCATTGCTACAGCTTTAATAGATACCGGCAGTAGAATGGATGAAGTTATTTTTGAGGAATTTAAAGGAACCGGAAATAGTGAGACTATTCTAGACAGAAAAATATCAGAGAAAAGGATATTTCCAGCAATTGATATAACTAAATCTGGAACAAGAAGAGAAGAATTAATTTTTGAGAAAAATGATCTTCAAAAAATGAATGTCTTAAGAAGGATAATCGCACCCATGGGATCAATGGATGCTATAGAGTTTATTAATTCTAAATTAAAGAATACTAAAAATAATGCAGAATTCTTTAATTCTATGAACAAGCCATCTTAATAAACCATTTTTTAAAATACCTGTTATACTTTGTTAATGACAATATACGCACTTTCCACAGGACCAGGTGTTTCTGGACTTGCTGTAATTAGAGTATCTGGCAAAGATACTAGGGTTGTTATAAATAAAATAACTGGAAAAAGCGTTCCAAAGCCAAGAACCGCGGTTAGGAGAAAATTCAACAAAATTAGTGATAATCAGCTAATCGACGAAGGTTTATTACTGTGGTTTCCTGGACCAGCAAGCTACACAGGTGAAGATATGGCCGAATTTCATGTTCATGGTAGCAGGGCTGTTATAAACGAAATCCAGAACTCTTTATCTCAAATATCGAATTTAAGATTGGCAGAGGCTGGTGAATTTACAAAATTAGCATTTCAAAATGGTAAGATTAATTTATTAAGAGCGGAAAGCGTTGCAGATTTAATTTCATCAGAAACAGAAATCCAAAGACAACAGGCGATAAATGTTATGTCTGGAAAAAGTTCAGACAAATTTAATTCACTTAGAGAGAGACTTTTAAAAATTTTATCGAAAGTAGAAGCTAAAATTGATTTCCCAGAAGATGATTTGCCGGATAATATTTTACTAAATATTCACTCAGAAGTAAAAAGTATTAGAGAAGAAATTACGAAAATTTTAAATGATCAAAAAGTTGGAGAAAGAATTAGAGAAGGATTTAAAATATCAATAGTAGGTCCAACAAATGCAGGTAAATCATCTTTGTTAAATTATTTATCTAAAAGGGATGTGGCTATAGTCTCGGAAATTGCAGGAACAACGAGAGATATTATAGAAACTCACCTAAACTTAGATGGATATCCAGTTGTCATTTCTGATACTGCTGGGATTAGAGACTCAAAAGATGAAATTGAAAAAAAAGGAATAAAGTTAGCTTTAAAAAAAGCCGAAAATGCTGATTTAAATATAATTGTAATAGAGCCTAAAAGCATTGATTTTACTCACTTTTTTAATGATAAAATATCGAAAAAAGCAATATTAGTTATTAATAAAATGGATTTAGGTACAGATCAAATTAGTAATGAGATAAAAGCACATGACCCAATTTACATATCTATTAAAGAAGAAAAAAATTTAGACAAACTTATCAATTCAATTAAAGAAAATTTAAAAAATAAATTTATATCATCAGAAGAAATTTTTATAACGAGAGAAAGACATAGAATAAATTTAGAGCAGTGTTTTGTGAGTTTGAAAAATTTTGAACAAAAAAAATCTTTAGAAGATTTTGATAAAGCTGCTGAAGATTTAAGGTTAGCAACCAGATATCTTGGAATAATAGTAGGAAAAGTAGACATTGAAGAGATTCTAGGTTCTATTTTTAATGATTTTTGTATAGGCAAATAATCGTTGATAATACTTGCTTTTTAGAAATTTTTAACTGTTTTCTTGTAAATTTGAATATCAATAATAGATTACGTCTATGAATAATGAATTATCATTTGATGTTGTTGTAATAGGAGGTGGACATGCGGGTTGTGAAGCAGCAGCAGCATCAGCCAGATTAGGAGTTAACACTGCCCTATTTACACACAAATTTGATACAATAGGAGAAATGTCTTGTAATCCAGCCATCGGAGGTTTGGGCAAAGGGCATTTAGTTAGAGAGATAGATGCATTAGATGGTGTCATGGGGGAAGTAGCAGATAAATCAGGTATACAATTTAGATTATTAAATAGGAGTAGAGGGCCAGCAGTAAGAGGACCACGAACACAAAGTGACAGGTCGCTTTATAAAAAATATATGCAAGAAAAACTTGTAAACTACTGTAATTTAAGCATTTTTTCAGATCCTGTAATTAAGTTTATTTTTAAAAATAACTGCATAATCGGTTTTTATACTAAATCAGGTAAAGAGGTTCAATCATCAAAGATAATTTTAACAACTGGAACTTTTTTAAATGGTTTAATTCATATAGGTGAGGAAAAAACTCCTGCTGGAAGATTTAATGAGAAACCCTCAACAGGTTTGAGTGAGCAATTAGAAAAATATAAATTTAAAATTGGACGATTAAAAACTGGAACTCCTCCAAGACTAGATGCCCGCACAATAAATTTTGAAAGTCTAGAAGAGCAGCATGCAGATGATGATCCATACTTCTTTTCGTTTTTAACTACAAAAAATTTTAATAAACAAATCTCATGTCGTATGACTTATACAAATGAAGAGGTTCATAAAATAATATCAAAAAACATGAAGCGAAGCGCTATGTATTCTGGAAGTATAAAGGGAGTTGGACCAAGATATTGTCCATCTATAGAGGATAAAATAAAAAAATTTGCTGATAAACAAAGCCATCAAATTTTTTTAGAGCCAGAAGGCTTAAATGATCACACAATTTACCCAAATGGTATTTCAACATCTTTACCAGCTGACATTCAGCATGAAATATGTAGTAAAATCAATGGTTTAGAAAGTGTTAAAATTATTAGGCCTGGATATGCTATTGAATACGACTTTGTTGATCCACGAGAGCTTTTTTTAACATTAGAAACAAAAAAAATAAAAAATCTTTTTCTTGCAGGGCAAATCAATGGAACAACAGGATATGAAGAGGCGGCTGCTCAAGGACTGATAGCAGGAGCAAATGCAGCGCTTGCATTTAGAAATGAAGAACCTTTTATTTTGGATAGATCAGAGGCATACATAGGAGTTATGATAGATGACCTTGTAACTAAGGGTGTAGCAGAACCATATAGAATGTTCACATCAAGAGCTGAATACAGACTTTCATTAAGATCAGATAATGCAGATGTTAGACTTACTAAAAAAGGTATAAAAATAGGAATTGTAAATAAAGAGAGAGAGAAGTTATATAAAGAGAAATACCAACAATTATCAAAAACGCAGCTTAAAATGGATAAATTGAAAATCACCCCTTCAAAAGCGGAAAAATTTGGTATTAATATAGCAAAAGATGGAGTTAGCAGGTCTGCAAATCAGTTACTAGGCCAAAAATCAGTAAATATGAGCAAAATAAGAGAAATTTGGCCTGAAATTAAGTATGTTTCACGTGAAATTGACGAACAATTAGAAATTAATTCACATTATAAAGGTTACTTAAAGAAGCAAAAAGCCGATATATTAGCATTTAAAAGAGATGAAAATTTAATTATTCCAGATAATCTTAATTACGATAATTTTTCTGGACTATCTAATGAGGTTAAGTCAAAATTCAAGAAAATTAGACCTAAAACCATGGGTCAGGCTTTAAGAATTGACGGTATAACACCTGCTGCAGTATATATTTTGTTGTCTCATCTTAAAAGAAAGTCTATTAAGCATATAGCTTGATTGATTCGAATATATTAAAAATTAAAAATTTTAAACTCTCAAATGTTTCACGTGGAACACTAGAAGAGCTTAAAGATTACTCAAAAGCAATTATCTCAAAAAATAAAACTATAAACTTGATAAGTAAAAGCACAGAAAAATCAATAAACTCTAGGCATATTAATGATAGTGCACAAACAATTGATTTTATTGATAAAAAAGATATAAAAATATGTACAGACATTGGATCGGGAGCTGGGCTCCCTGGTATAGTTTTAGGTATATTGATGAAACCAAAAAAACCACTATTTAAACTGATTTTCTATGAAAAGAGCTATCACAAGAGTGTTTTTTTAAGAGAAATGACAAAAAAATTTAATTTAAACTCAGAAATTCATCAAAAAAATATTTTTGAAGAAAAAAATCTGTGTACAGACGTAATTATTTCAAGAGCATTTAAACCTTTGCCAATAATTTTCCAGATTGCAAAAAATAATTTTAAAAATTTTAAGTATATTATTTTGTTTTTAGGCAAAAGTGGAAAAAAAATCTTAGATGATGCTTTTGAAACATGGAAATTTGATTATGAGGAAAAAAAAAGTTTAACAAATGATGAATCTATGATCGTAAAAATTTCTAATTTGAGAAAAAAAAAAGCGTAGGAAAAATATTTTGATATTAAAATTATTAATTGAACTTAAAAAAAATTTTTAAATGAAAAAACCGAGCCATAAAATAAATAATTAAAAATAAAATGGATAAAAAAATTATTTCAGTAATAAATCAAAAGGGGGGTGTAGGAAAAACAACTACAGTAATTAATCTTGCGGCCGGATTGTCTATGAAAGGAAAAAAAATATTAGTGATTGATCTTGATCCCCAAGGAAACGCAACTACTGGCCTAGGTCTTTCAAATTCTACAAACTCAGAAACAACTATTTATAGTGTACTTAATGGAAATAGAAATATTTCGGAAGTAATTCAAGAAACAAAATTTGACAACCTGAATTTAATCACCTCTAATGTTGATTTATCAGGACTTGAAGTAGAAACAGCTGGAGATAGTCGAAGAGCGTTTAAACTGAAAGACGAATTAACCCTTATTTTAAACGATTCTGGAGCATCATATGATTATATTCTAATTGACTGTCCCCCATCATTAAGTCTGCTTACAATTATGGCATTGGTGGCTTCTGATGCTTTAATAGTACCACTTCAGACAGAATTTTTTGCTTTAGAAGGTCTTACTCAACTAATGAAAACCATAGAAAGAATAAAGTCTAATTTAAATCCATCACTAGAGATAAGGGGGATACTTCTTACAATGTTCGATAAGAGGAATAAGCTTTCAGGGCAAGTTGAGATAGAGGCCAGAAATTATTTCAAGGAAAAAGTATACTCTACTGCTGTACCTAGAAATGTTAGGTTATCGGAGGCACCATCTCATGGAATACCAGTATTACTATATGATAAAATTTGTCCTGGTAGTAAAGCTTATTTTAAATTTACTGAAGAATTTTTAGAACAAGACAAACAAGTTGAGAGTGCAGCATGATAAATCCTTTTAAAAGTAAAAAAGGACTTGGTAGAGGCTTGTCATCATTAATAGGTGACACTGATATAAAAGTATCTAATGATAAAATTTCTATAAGCTTAATAGTCCCTAATAAAAATCAACCAAGAAAATTTTTCGAAAAAGAAGCTTTAATAGAATTAACAAACTCAATAAAGGAAAGAGGTATAATCCAACCCCTTATAGTTAGAAAGTCTGATGACCAAGATGATAAATTTGAATTAATTGCTGGAGAAAGAAGATGGCAGGCAGCGCAATCTGCAGGTTTGCATGAGGTTCCTGTAGTAGTTTTAGAAGCCGATAATTTAAAATCATTAGAGCTTGCAATTATTGAGAATGTTCAAAGGAAGGATTTAAATTCAATAGAAGAGGCAGAAAGTTATAAAAAACTTATTGAAAAATTTGGTTATGATCATGATAAAGTTTCAAAATTTATAGGTAAGAGTAGATCGCATATTTCGAATTCAATTAGGTTGTTATCATTACCAGAAAAGATAATAGAATTGATTAGAAATAACAAATTGACCCAAGGACATGCAAAAATTTTAGTTGGCCTAGAAAATGCAACTTTTTTAGCTGAAAAAATAATAAAGAAAAAACTTTCCGTCAGACAAACAGAAAATCTAATAAGAATTCTTAAGAGTGGATCAAAATCAAAATATAAGTCAAAAGACCCAAACGTAATTGCAACAGAAAATGATTTAACAGAAAAAATTGGAATGAGAGTCATTTTAAATAACAAAAAAAACAACAATGGAACAATTACTTTTACCTACAAAAGTTATGATCAGTTAGATCGATTAATAAATGTGATAAAGAAAAATTATTAATAGTTTATAAAAAAATTTGTTAAGATATTAAGTGAATTATTTGAGTTAGCCTTAATGATTGCCTCTATTTCATTTAATTCGTATATTTTGCTTTTAAGATCTTCTAATTTCCAAGATTTTGCTTGTATTCTGACTATTTCCTTGTCTTTCCAAAATATTGGTGGTTTTGTTGCAGATATTACTTGATCTAGATTATTTGTTTGTTGATATTTATCGATTATTGTAAGTAATTTTTTTGATTTATTTAACAGAGTTCTTAAAATTAATATACAATCTTCATTTGAGTAATTATTTTCATTAAAAATTTTTGCAATAATCTTTGTATTTTTAGCAAGATAGCAATTAGCCAATTCATTTACGTCATAATTTTCAGATAAATTACTTAATTTATCAATTGTTTCATAGGTAATATTTTTTTTTGTCATCGAATAATTCATAATTTTATTTAGTTCCTGTTTTAAGTTGTGTCTATCCCCTGCAGATCTGTTAATTACTAAATTTATAGCCTCTCTTGAGATTTTAATTTTATTTTCATTTAGGAAATTAGTAACAAGTGAAGTAAGGTTTCTTTCATTATCTTCGTACGTAGGTATTGTTGCAAATGTCTTACCTTTTTCAAAAAAACTTCTTAACTTAGATCGTTTTTCAAGAACACCACTTTTTAAAATTACTTTTACGTCTTGTAATTTTTTATCTGACAATTCTTCGATAAAATTTAATATTTTATCACTTACTCTAGAAATAATTAAAATTTTTTCATTTTCAAAAAGTGATCTATTCATTAGTTCAGTTAATATTTTTTCGCTATTAATAATAAGTTCACCTTCTTCGTACTTATTTATCTCTCCATCAAAATTATTTGTCAAATAAGTATTAATTATATGGTTTTGTAAACCGCTGTTCTTACCATATATTAAAAATAGATGATAATTGGAAATATCTATTTTTCCTAACTCAAAACTTTTAATGATCATTCGCTTAAAGCATTTACAGACATAAGTATTCCAGATGATATGTTTAAAGCCACATTATTTATGATGTTACTTTCGTACTGCGATAATTCAAATTTATCATCGATATTATTATAAATAATTTGTTTTGATATTTTGTTAACCAAAATATTTTTTTTTTCTTTTAACAATAAGTATGATGTATCAATTTTGAGTTGGTATACTGTAGGATCACCCTTTTCATTTGAAGATAAGATTTCTTTTAATTTTACTGTTTCAATTTGTAGGTCATACTTGATTGAGCCATTACTCTTTCTAGCTAAATCACTTCTTATAATTTTGTTAATTTTATCATCTCCCTCAAAATAAATATTAACAAACTGAAAATCATACTTTTTATTTGAAAGAATAGGCTCGTATGAGCAAGCACATATTATAAAAAAAATTAATGTTTTAATTATATTTCTAATCATTTATTAAAATGTTTATTAATCTATTTTGAACATAAATAACTTTATTTATCTTAGTATTGTTTATATACTTTTCTGTAATATTATCTTTTTTTATAAATTCCAAAAGATCTGTTTCTCTAATATTTTTTTTAACATTTAACAAAGCTCTTTTTTTTCCGTTTATTTGAACTACAATATTTACCTTATCTTCATCTAATAGATCCTTCTGGTATTCTGGCCAGCTTAAATTCTCTAAAGCACCCAAATCATTTAAGCACTCACTTGTAAAATGTGGGATAACAGGAAAAAAACAGGTTAGTATTTTTTTATAATTACTCTCTAGGTTTTTAATATTTTTATTAATTTTTATATAATTGATTAAAAAATTGTAAGTTTCATACATATTAGCAATTATAACATTGTAATTAAATTTTTCTAAATTATTAGTTATCTTTGAAATTGTTTGGTTAGTAAACTTTTCTATCTTATCATCTAAAATATCCCTACCTTCTTTTTTAATTTTTCTTTTAATTTCTGTATTTAGTATCCATAACTTTTGAATAAATTTATATGAGGATACCATTCCTTGCTCTGACCATTGAACATCCTTCTCAGGAGGACTATCTGATAATATAAATAGTCTAACAGAATCAGCACCATAATTTTGAATTATTAATTCAGGGTCAATGACATTTTTTTTAGATTTCGACATTGACTCGGATGGCCCTACTTTGACTACTTCATCCTTTTTTTCCTTAATAAAATATTTATCTCCATCTCTTTCCACTTGATCTGGGCTTAACCAATTATTATTTTTATCTTTATATGTTTCGTGACATACCATTCCTTGAGTAAACAAACTTTTGAATGGTTCAGTAATATTAAAATTGTCATTCTTATAATTTAAAGCTCTCATAAAAAATCTTGAATATAATAAGTGAAGTATAGCGTGTTCTACACCTCCAATATATTGATCAACTGGCATCCAGTAATCGATATCTTCTTTTCGAAAACCATAATTTTTTTCGTCTGGAGAACAAAATCTAAGATAGTACCAAGATGAACATACAAACGTATCTAACGTGTCAGTTTCTCTAGTAAATTTTTTTCCATTTATTTTTACTTCTTTCCAATTTTTTTGGCTATCAAGCGGGTTTCCTTTGACATTTAATTCAATGTTTTCTGGTAGTTTGACCGGGAGCATATTTTCAGGAACTGGATGAGCCTGTCCATCTTCATCATAAATAATTGGTATTGGACAGCCCCAATATCTCTGTCTTGATACACCCCAATCTTTCAATCTATAATTAATTTTTTTCTTTCCTAATTTTCTTTTTTCCAAAATTTTTATTGTTTCACTTACTGAGATGTTTGGTGCTTCTAGACCATTTAAAAAGTCGGAATTTATTAATTTTCCTGGTCCTGGATATGCTTTGTCTATAACTTTAAAATTATCGTCTTCTGTTAAAGGTTTAACAACTGTTTTAATATCTAAATTATATTTTTTTGCAAAATCAAAATCTCTTTGATCATGTGCTGGGCAACCAAAAACTGCACCAAAACCATAATCCATGAGTACAAAATTTGCAAAAAATACTGGAACCTTTTCGTCTGGTTTCAAGGGATTTATTGCTAACAGGTTCGTTCTGAACCCTATTTTATCACCTACAGCAATTGCTTCTTCGGTTGTCCCAGTTTTAGAACATTCTTCTTTGAATTCCAAAAATTTTTTATTATTTAAAAAATACTTTGAAATTTCATGGTCGGCAGAGATAGCTAAAAATGAAAAGCCAAATAAAGTATCTGGTCTAGTTGTGAAACATTTAATTTTATCCACAGGAAGATCTCCCTCTACTTTGAATTCAATTTCACATCCAAATGATTTACCAATCCAATTTTTTTGCATAGTTTTAACTTTATTTGGCCAAGTATCTAGTTCATCAAGTCCATCTAAAAGTTCTTGGGAAAACTTAGATATATTAAAGAACCATTGACTTAATTTTTTTCTTTCTACTATTGCTCCAGATCTCCATCCTTTTCCGTCTATTACTTGCTCATTTGCAAGTACGGTTTCATCCACGGGATCCCAATTGACGTAATTTTCTTTTCTATAAACAAGTTTTTTTTGCAATAATTCAAGAAAAAATTTTTGTTGGTGTTTATAATAATCTTCAGAACAAGTTGAAATTTCTCTATCCCAATTTATTGATAATCCTAATCTCTTTAATTGACTCTTCATAGTTCTTATATTTGAGTTAGTCCAATCTTTAGGATCTAATTTATTATCTCTTGCTGCATTCTCTGCTGGCATCCCAAATGCATCCCATCCCATTGGATGTAACACATTAAAACCTTTCAATAGTTTATATCTGGATAATACATCACCAATTGTATAATTTCTCACATGTCCCATATGAATTTTACCCGATGGATAAGGGAACATTTCAAGGCAATAAAATTTATTTTTTTTCTTATCTATTTTTTTTGAAAAAGAATTATTATCTGACCATAATTTTTGCCATTTTTCCTCAATATCTTTGAAATTATATCTTTCCACTATTTGACTATTGAGGATTAATCATCCAACTTAGAATTAATATATTTCTTTTTTTTCTTTGTCTTATTTTCTTTTTCGTAAATCGAAGCTTTTGTTAATATTTTTTTTGATAAGTCAGCAGACAAATCTTCAGATCTGTCTAAAATTTGACAACTATTTTGTACCGAACATTTTTTATAAAAGACTTTTACTGACAAAGCATCAGATCTTATTTCGTTACTTAAGAATCTTATTGAAATTTTTACTGATTCATTTTCAGAACTTCCATCACTATACCAATCAGTAACAATAATTCCTCCACTGTAGTTAGCTAATGCGAGAGGCATAAATTCTAAAGTATCTAAGGAAGCTCTCCATAACTCATTCGAACTTGCAAAATCAAACTCTCCAGATTTTTTTTCACCTCCTAATGTGCCTAATCTAAATCCTCTTCCCTCTTCTATATTTTGTTTCACTCGATCTTCCGCTCTAGGTGGAATCTTTCTAGCATCACCCGGATTACATGAATAAAGAAACATACAGCATGCAAAAATGCTCAGAATGAAAATTGTGTTTTTTTTAAAATACATAAATTTTAATAACCGATTATTTTATATACAATATATGTAATTTTAATAATGCTCTATTTTATTGATGTTTTTATGATGCAAATATGCAACACTCATGATTATTCTAATAAAATTAATGTAAATTATAAGAATTTGCTCGCTTTTTTGATAAAAAGTCAATGTTTAATATTAATATTAACATAATACGAAGGAGTATTAAATATGAACAAACTAAAAAAAATAGGGTTAACAGCATTAGCTGGTTCCCTAGTTGCAGGAACTGTAAATGCTGCTGAAATGTCAGTATCAGGTTCTGCTGGAATCAATTTCACAGGTAAAGACACGTCTGAGGTATCTGGAAATGGTTTCACAATGGGTGATTCTTTAACATTTTCTGCATCAGGAGATGTAAATGATATTGGAATTACTCTAAGTTATGAGTTAGATGGTCAAGGTGCAGCAGTAGATACTTTTGACGATCATTCAATCACTTTAGACTTCGGTGATGCAGGAACATTAGTTTTTGCTGGTCACGGTGGTTCAAGTGCTTTGAGTGCTAGAGACGACGTAATGCCAACGGCTAAAGAAGAGCCATGGGATGTTGTAACTGGTGCTGATGCTGGAATTATCAACGGTGAAAGTGGTGAAAACATGTTTAACTATAAGTACAGCCATGAGTCAGGTTTCATGGTTCAAACAGCATACCTTCCATCAGGTACATCAATGGCAGAGTCTTACCAAGACTTTGCAGTTGAGTACACAGGTGTAGACGGATTAAGAATTGGTGTCGCTATGGGTGAAAGTGAAGCTACAGCTGGTACTGAAATAGAAGAAGACACTATGTTTGCAACTTACGCAATGGGTGGAATGACTATTGGTATACAGATGTCAGAATTTGATACATCTGCATCAACAGGTGATACTGAGTCAACTGGATATGGTATTTCTTACCAAATCAATGATGACTTAGCGGTATCTTACGGTGCACACTCAATTGAAAAAGATGGTTCTGAAGATCAGGATTCATCTGCAGTTGGTTTCTCGTACACTATGGGATCAATGTCTATTAGTGCAACTATGAACAAAGTTGACAACGTAGCACATGCATCTGCTTCAGACTTAGATAGTTATGAAGCTGGAGTATCATTCTCATTCTAATTAGAGAATTATATTTAATTAAAGGCCCCTTTCTAGGGGCCTTTTTTTTGCTCAAAATAAGAAATTCCGCTAAAACCATCTATAGATATTAGATTTAATTTTTTTTGGTTAGATTTGGAAATTCCCCCTAAAGCTATAACTTTTCTTTTAGTTAACTTCTTCAATTTAATAAATTTATATATTCCAAGGAAATTTTTATTTTTTTTGAATATTGAAGAGATAAAGATTGAATTAACATTTTGAATTTCTTTTATACGCATCTCTTTAATATTATGTGCAGATCCTAGTATAAGAAACGAACGTTTATTAGAATAACTCAGATGTCTAAAATCTTTGTTAAAGGATGGAATGTATACTCCATCAAGCCCTAATTTTACTGCAATTTTATAATAATTTGATAAATAGAATTTAATTCTTTTCTTGCTACAATATTTTTTTATTTTTAATATTTCTCTAACATTCAAGCTATTATTATAGTTTCGGTAAATTATCCCTGTATTATTATCTAATTTATCAATATTATTTTTTGTAAAAGAATTTATAAAATAAAATTTATTTGGAAAATTTTTATGCATATAACTGTTAAAAACTTACTTAATATTAACGAAAAAGTTAAGGTAAAGTTTAATTCAAATAAAAATTTATTAAAACAACCCGAGATAATAGCGGTATCCAAAACATTTAAAATGGATCATATTATGCCTGTTTTAAACCATGGTCATGTCAACTTTGGAGAAAATAAGGTTCAAGAAGCTTTAGAGAAATGGACTTTAGTAAAGAATGAAAATAAAAAAATAAAACTTCATTTAATTGGCAAACTTCAAACTAATAAGGTTAAATCTGCATTAAAATTATTTGATTATATTCATTCATTGGATAGTGAAAAACTTGCAAATAAAATAAGTAGAATACAAAAAGAGTTAAACATAAATAGAAAATTATTTATTCAAGTAAATATTGGAAATGAGATACAAAAATCTGGAATAAGTATTAATGAAGTTTTAGATTTTCATAATTATTGTAAAACTTTGGATTTAGATATAAGAGGGTTAATGTGTATTCCCCCATTTCAAGAAGATTCAAAAAAGTATTTTATTCAAATTAACAAATTAAATGAAAAATTAAAATTAAAAGAACTAAGTATGGGAATGTCTTCAGATTATTTAGAAGCAATAGAAAATAATGCGACTTTCATAAGAGTAGGATCTAGTATATTTGGTGAAAGAAGTTAAAGAATTTGAATTTTAGTTTTACTATTTATTAACTTTAGCAGAATCAAAAAATCTTTTTCCAATAATCCAATACATCCAGCTGTAGATTTATAATGTTTTGTTAAGTGTATAAAAATTGCACTACCTTTACCTATATTGGAATTTTTCCAATTATACTTAATTGGAATAAAATAATCATATTTGTAATCGTTCCTAAATAATTTTTCAGCTTTATACTTAGAATTTAAATCAACTAATTTATTATATTTATTTCTTGAATTTATGTCATTACACCAACCCATATTTTTCTTTATTTCAAATACTTTTAATTTAGTTTGTGGTATTTTTTTTCTATCTTTTCTATAATAAAGAGAGCCTAATGCGTATTTACCTGTTGGTGTTCTTTTATCACCCTCATATTTGTTCTTTGAAAATCCATTTTTTCCCACACAACATTTAAATTTAAAATCATCAAATATTAATGTATGTTTATTTTTTATAATAATTGTCATTTTTTTTATTAATGGATTCAAACCAATATTTACTTATTCATAAGTTCCCAACGTTATTTAATATATTAAATGAAATAAAAATTAATTTAAATTTTAAAATAGAATATTTTGAGGATGATAAATTCAAAAATATAGATAATAGAAATTTAGTAGTTATTTCTGGAGATAAGAAAATTAACTTTCAAAATCAAGCTAAAATTGAGTCATATCCAATAAATATTCAAAAATTTATTGAATTAATTAATATTCAATTTTTAAAAAATAAATTTAATCAACAGAATGACGTAAAAGTTGGAAAATACAGGTTCAATTTAAATTCTAGAGTTATGAAATATGAATTAAAATCACTGCAACTTACCGAAAAAGAGATGAAAATCATAAGTTTCCTTAAAAATTCTAAAGTACCAATCAGTATAAGAAAACTACAATCAGAAGTTTGGGGATATAAATCGAGATTAGAAACACATACTGTTGAAACTCATGTCTACAGATTAAGAAAAAAAGTTGAAAAAAAATTTAATGATAAATCATTCATTATAAGTCTTAAAAATGGGTATAAAATCGAAATCTAGTAAAAACCACTTTGCTAAAGAATTATTCTCGAAGAAATACAAACCAAGAGTTATAAAGCCAAAAAAGGGTAAAGGAAGCTTTAGCAGAAAAAATGTTAAAGTCTAGCGCCAATCTGTTGTATAACTTTTGAGGACATTTCTTTGCCTTTGTTCAAGCATTCAACAGTATTTAAATTATTTAAATAACCATGCAAAAACCCTGCAGCAAACAAATCACCTGCCCCGGTAAGATCTTTTATTTCTAAGTTTTTTTCAACTCCATTTTCGGATATTTCATCACCTAATATTGAAATAGCTCCTTTTTCCCCTCTAGTAATAACTATTAGTTTTTTTAAACTCTTTCCAAACTCAATTACGTCTTTAAAGTTTTTAGCATCTATTAATGACATCATTTCCTGTTCGTTTGCAAAAGTGATATCTAGTTTATTTTCTACTAGATCTAAAAAATGTGGTTTATGTCTATCAACACAGAATTGATCTGATAAAGACATAGCAACTTTATTAGCGTTATTAATAGCTTTTTCAAATGCCTTTTTTGGTTCCCCCTCGTCCCATAAATATCCTTCTAGGAAAATCATTTCTGATTGTTTTATTACCTTGGGATTAATATCGTTCTCGTTTATTTTTCCCGCAGTGCCAAGGAACGTACACATAGTCCTTTCCGAGTCCGGGGTTACTAAAATTAAACAGGTTCCAGTTGGAAGTTCTTCTTTCTTTTTGTTGTAAAAATATTCAACATTCTCAGACTTTAAACCATCTTCATATTTATTTCCTAAATCATCGTCACTCACTTTACCAATAAACCCTACTTTATCCCCTAGTTGAGATAATCCAACAATAGAATTAGCCACCGACCCACCTGATATAGTTTTTTCAATATTTAAATTTGAAATCATTGATTGAAATTCTTTATCATCAAAAATAAGTTTCATTGTCCCTTTTGTTAATTTATTTTGATTGATGAAATTTTCATCAACTTTACAAATCACATCTACTATTGCATTACCTATCCCTAAAGTTCTCATTCTAAGCTTTCTTTGTTTTAATTGGTTTTTTTCTTTTAGGATAACAAGTAGTGCAAATTTTACAAGAAATACCATAACATTCTCTTGCTTTACAATATTGTCTACCATAATAAATTATTTGAAGATGCAACTTGTTCCAATATTTTTTTGGAAATAAACGCTTTAAATCTTCTTCCGTCTGAATAACATTTTTACCATTAGTTAAACCCCATCTTTGAGCGAGTCTATGTATATGAGTATCTATTGGAAATGCAGGGTAGCCAAAGCCTTGGGACATAACTACGCTTGCTGTCTTGTGCCCAACTCCAGGGAGTTGTTCTAATTCTTCAAAAGTTTTTGGAACTTTGCTATTATATTTTTCAACTAAAGTTTTTGAAAGGTTATAGACACTTTTAGCTTTAATTCTAAAAATACCTATGCTCCTTATTAGTTTTTCTATTTTTTTTCTACCAAGTTTAACAAAGTGTTCAGGTCTATTATATTTTGGATAAATATTTTTGGTAACACTATTAACATTAACATCTGTACATTGAGCTGAAAGCAAAACAGATATTAATAGTGTGAATATATTTCTGTGTTTTAACGGTATAGGTGTTTTTGGATAAGTTTTATTTAATATTTTTAAAACTATTTTGGCTCTTTGTTCTTCATTCATTATTTAAAATTGAGAAGATTTCTCATTGAATAAAGTCCTGGTCTTTTATTTGTTAACCATTTTGCAGCAGTTATTGCTCCTTCAGAATACAAAGCTCTATCGAAAGCTTCATGATTTAATGTCAAAATTTCTTTTCCACTTGAAAAAGTAACTTCGTGTTCACCTATAATTTCACCTTTTCTAATTGAATTAAAATTAATTTTTTTTCCATAAGGAAATTTTTTTTTATTTAAATAATTTTTTCCCATTAATTTATAAAAGTCTTTATTTTTCCCGATTGCTATACCTTTTCCAAGCATTAAAGCAGTCCCAGATGGGTGATCTTTCTTATGTTTGTGATGTACTTCAAAAATCTTACTTAAATATTTATCACCAAGTGATGCTGATGTGATTTCTGTAAGATACATAAGTAGATTAATTCCAAGGCTCATGTTTCCTGCTTTTAAAATTGGAATTTTTTTAGAAAACTTTTTTATTAATTCTTCCTCTTTTTTTGTAAAGCCTGTTGTTCCAATGACAACCTTTTTTTTTAATTTTGCAGCTATTTTTAAAACTTCGAACGTACATTTTGGTATAGTAAAATCTATTATGACATTTGCTTTACTTAAAGCTTTATCAGTATTTAATTCTGGTTTAATTCCATTAATTTTTTTATTGATTATCCTATTTTCCGTAAGCGCAACTAACTTGGTAGTCTTATCTTTATTAACAGATTTAATGAGCTGTTGACCCATCCTACCCATACATCCAGTTATGGCTAATTTAATTTTACTCATTATAAAGATTTAGATTAGCACTATTGGCTAGTTTTTCCAAAAACTTTTGGCTTTTTGAAAGAATTTTTTAATACTTGGATTAGATTTTTCATTTTCAATTACTCTAAATTTTTCTAATAATTCTTTTTGTTCTTTATTTAGTGATATTGGAACTTCAGTATTTACTTGCACATAAAGGTCTCCAAAATCACTACCTCTCATGTAAGGCATGCCTTTTCCTTTCAATCGAAATTGTTTTCCACTTTGGGTTCCTGCTGGGATTTTTATTTTAGCTTTTCCACCATCAATAGTTGGAATTTCAATTGAGGTTCCTAGGGCAGCATCTGCTATAGAGACTGGACATTCAAAAAATAAGTTTTCATCAGACCTTTTAAATAAATCGTGAGAGTGAACATTAATGAATAAATATAAATCACCATTACCAGCACCTCTTGATCCTGCTTCACCTTTACCAGAGAGTCTTATTCTTGTTCCATCATCTACACCTTTTGGTATCGTTACTGATAATCTTTTAGAGGCTTGTTTTTTACCTTGACCATTGCAACTTAAGCAAGGATTAGTAATTTCTTCACCAGCGCCTGCACATTGGGGACATGTCTGTTGGACTGTAAAAAAGCCTTGGCTAGATCTTACTTGACCATGACCACCACACATTGAGCATGCTCCAGCTTGATGTCCAGGTTTTGAACCTGAACCACTACAAGTTTCACATTTTTCAGATGTGGAGAATTTTATATCTTGTTTTTTTCCAGAAAAGGCTTCCTCCAAAGATAAAGATAAGTCATATCTTAAGTCTGAGCCTCTATTATTTGTCCTTCTTGATCTACGACCTCCACCAAAACCCTCACCAAAAAAGTCTTCAAAAATATCAGAAAAATGATTTGAAAAATCGAAATTTCCAAATCCTCCTCTTCCACTTCCTCCATTCTCAAAAGCAGCATGACCAAAATTATCGTAATTTTGCTTTCTTTCAGAATTAGATAGTACGTGATAAGCTTCTGAAGCCTCTTTAAATTTTTCTTCAGCCCCTTTATCACCCTTATTTTTATCAGGATGAAATTTAACTGCGAGTTTTCTATAAGCTGATTTTATTTGATCTGCAGAAGCACTTTTATTTACACCTAAAACTTCGTAATAGTCTCTTTTTGCCATAACATGTTATAGACAAACGGTTGTTTTGTTAGGCGCTTTTTTCTTTATTCTCGTCTTTTACTTCTTCAAAATCTGCATCAACAACGTTATCGTCTTTCGTATCTTCTTTCTTTGCGTCTTTTGGAGCATCATCAGGTTTTGCACCTTGTTGTGATTTATAGATTGCCTCACCTAATTTCATAGATGCTTGAACTAAATCTTGTGTTTTTTTCTTAATTTCTTCAACATCAGTTCCTTTTAGTGCATTTCTTAAGTTTGCTGATGCATCCTCAATAGCTTTTTTATCTGCATCAGAAACTTTGCCTCCATGTTCTTTTAAATTTTTTTCAGTTGAATGAATTAATGTATCTGCTTGATTTCTTGCATCAACTGCTTCTCTTTTCTTTTTATCTTCCTCTTTATTTGACTCTGCATCTTTTACCATTTGATTAATTTCTTCATCACTTAATCCTCCAGATGCTTGAATTTGAATTTTTTGTTCTTTGCCAGTTCCTTTGTCTTTAGCTGAAACATTCACAATACCATTTGCATCTATATCAAATGTCACTTCAATTTGTGGAACTCCTCTTGGTGCAGGGGCTATTCCAACTAATTCAAAGTTTCCTAATACTTTATTATCTGAAGCCATCTCTCTTTCACCTTGAAGAACTCTGATTGATACAGCAGGTTGATTATCCTCTGCAGTAGAAAATACTTGGCTCTTTTTGGTTGGAATTGTTGTATTTTTATCAATTAATTTTGTTGATACACCACCCAATGTTTCTATTCCTAAAGATAAAGGAGTTACATCTAAAAGTAACACATCTTTTACATCACCTTGTAATACACCCGCTTGAATTGCAGCACCCATAGCAACAACTTCATCAGGATTTACAGATTTGTTAGGATCTTTCCCAAAGAAATTTTTTACTTCTTCTATAACTTTTGGCATTCTAGTCATACCACCAACTAGTACTATTTCATCTACTTCGCTTGCAGATAAACCTGCATCCTTTAGAGCTGTTTTGCATGGTGGAATTGTTCTTGAAATTAGATCTTCGACTAATGCCTCTAATTTAGCTCTAGTCATTTTCAAGTTTATATGTTTTGGTCCAGTTTTATCAGCAGTAATAAATGGAAGATTTATCTCAGTTTGCGTTGCAGATGATAATTCTATTTTTGCTTTTTCTGCAGCTTCTTTCAATCTCTGCAAAGCTAGTTTATCTGATTTTAAATCAATACCGTTTTCTTTTTTGAATTCCGAAAGTAAGTAATCAACTATTGCATTATCAAAATCTTCTCCACCTAAAAATGTGTCACCATTGGTTGACTTAACCTCAAATACACCGTCACCTAATTCAAGAATCGAAACATCAAATGTTCCTCCACCTAGATCATAGACTGCTATTTTTTTATTTGCTTTTTTATCTAAACCATATGCAAGAGATGCTGCTGTTGGCTCATTTATAATTCTTAAAACCTCAAGCCCAGCAATTTTACCTGCATCTTTAGTAGCTTGTCTTTGAGCATCATTAAAATAAGCTGGAACGGTAATAACTGCTTGCTTCACTTCGGAGCCTAAATATTTCTCTGCTGTCTCTTTCATTTTCTGAAGTGTGAAAGCTGATATTTGTGATGGCGAATATTTTTGGCCTTTTGCTTCAATCCATGCGTCGCCTTTATCTGAGTTAACTATTTTAAAAGGTGCAGTCTCAACATCTTTTTTTACTGTTGGGTCATCAAAATTTCTCCCAATTAATCTTTTAACAGCAAATATCGTATTTTCAGGATTTGTAACTGCCTGTCTTTTTGCGGGTTGACCTATTAATTTTTCACCTTCATCTGTAAAAGCAACAACTGAAGGTGTCGTTCTTGCTCCTTCAGCATTTTCTAAAACCTTTGCTTGTGTTCCCTCCATGACTGCTACGCAAGAGTTTGTTGTTCCTAAATCAATTCCAATAACTTTACTCATAATCTATACCGTTTGATGCTCATATAAGTGCTAATTCTGCAACTACAACCATAATAAATAATTAATTTTTTGCCTCTTTTTCTCTATTTTCTTGGTTTTCTTGGTTTTTTTGTTTCTCTTCAACTTTTTTTTTAGATACAGCTACCAACGAAGGTCTCAGCAACCTATCCTTCATCATAAAACCTTTTTGAATTTCTTGAACAATTGTTCCTTGATCTTTGGTATCATCTTCAACTTCCATCATAGCCTGATGTAAATTTGGATCAAGTTTTTCGTTAATAGCTTTAATTGGCTCAATATTATTTTTTTTAAAAATTGAAATCATATCATTATTAATAATATTAATATGCTCTATCAATTTCTTTAATGTGTCTTTATCTTTTATAGTCTCATCATTTTCCAAAGTTTGTTTTGATCTTTCTAGATTATCTAGAAGATTAAGTGTTTCTCTTGCAAATGAGAAGCCGCCATATTCAAAAGCTTCATCTTTCTCTTTCTCAAATCTTCTCCTCTGATTTTCCATTTCTGCAAATGTTCTAGCAACTTTATCTTTAAGATTTGTAATTTCTTCTTCAGGAGAAATTTGCTCATCTTTTTCTTTTTTTTCAGTTTCTTCTAGAGCCTGTTTATCTATATTTATCTCTGAGTTTTCGTCTTTTAAAGTTTGATCTTTCTTATTTTTTAATTCTTCTTTTTCCATTAGAGACTATATGGTAAGAAATTCATGAAATTCTAGATGTTAAAAAAAAAAAATAAAGAAATCGTAATAGGGTCAAATAATGATGGAAAAATAAAAGAAATTAAAGATTTACTGCCCAAATATTACACCATTACTTCTCCAAAAGAGTATGGCCTCAATAGCCCTAGAGAAAACGGAAATACTTTTCTAAAAAATTCTTTAATTAAAGCAAAGTACTTTTCAAAAAAAACAAAAAAAATTTGTATTGCAGATGATTCTGGCCTTGAAATTGAATTACTAAATAATCAACCAGGCATTTATTCAGCAAGATGGGGTGGAAAAAAGGGTGATTTTAATTTGGCAATATCCAAAGTATATCAAAAATTATCGAAGGTAGATAAAAACTGGAAATCAAAAAAAATTAAAGCAAGATTTATTTGTGCATTAACTATTTATGGATTAAAAAAAAATCCGATTCAATCTTTAGGGATTATTAGTGGTAGGATTTCTAAAAAGAAAATTGGAAATAAAGGTTTTGGCTATGATCCAATTTTTATACCTGAAAATAAAAAATTAACATTCGGTCAAATGAGTCAAAAGTTAAAATTTAAAAACGATCACCGAGCACAAGCTTTCAAAAAAATTAAAAAATTTCTTTAAAATTTTCTCCTTGAATTTCATAAAAGTTCAATTGATGCGTTATTGTTTTTTTATCTATTTCAAAGATGCCGATTTTTCCTTTGAACTTATTTTTTTTAATAAATAAATTTTCATTAGTCTTAAAATCATTATTTATCAACAAGTAATACACTAAACCGATTAGATCATAACTTAAAAAAGAAATTTGATTAGGTTTATTATTGAAGTTTTGAATGTACTCTTTTTCAAATATTTCAAAATTATCTTTGTTTATTGACGGGAAATATATTGGATGTAATGAAATTTCTTTCAGAAGACTTTCATCAAACCATTGGTTCAGCGTAATATATTTTATTCTTTCTGACGATATATCGGTATATAATAATGAAGTAGCAACACTTTTTAGACTTTCACTAAAATCACCAATTATTACTGAGTCAAAATTAATGAAACCTAAAGTATCTTTTTTTTTTAATTCATCTATTTTTTTCTTTTTATTAAAAGTATTTGAGTTCTCTATTCTTTTAATTTCGTCCTCTAAGTTTTGTTTTCTTTGTTGATACCTTGTTAAATCTTCTATTTGCTTTGTTAATAATGTTGGGTCTTTGGTATAAATAAATTTTTCTTTTAATATTAAATTAGATTTCTCAATAGCCTCTTCAATTTCTCTTTTATAGCCTGTTTCAGGTATTAAAAATATTGTATTATTTAAATTTTTTTCACTTAAATATTTTTTAATTGTATTTATTTGTGATATTGCATTTACTCCTGCCGAAATTACATTTCTTGGATTATTTCTAATTTTGTTTGTAAAAGATAAGAATGTTACTTCACTTAACTCATCTAAATATTTATTACTCTCATTGAATACCGGTCCAATAATTATGTTTACACCGTTATTGTAAAGCTCATTTGATACTTTTAATGCATCTATTGGGTTTGCTTTAGTATCTTTAGGAATTATTGTTAATCTGTCATCATTAATTTTATTCAATGCCATTCTTGTAGATTTAAGAATTGAATTACCAATATATGAATATTCACCTGATAGAGGTACAATTAAACCTATTTTAATTCTCTCATCTGAAATTGCTTTAAGATGTGAGGAAACGATTATAAGAAAAACTTTTAAAAATATGATATATAATTTTCTCATTTTCATTAAATGTATAATTTTGAAATAAATGATATTTTAAAACCTGGGCTATATTGTGTTTCTACGCCGATAGGAAACTTAGGTGATATAACTTTTAGGGCTATATACATACTTAATAAATCGGATCTAATTTTGTCAGAAGACACCAGAGTTTCAAGTAAACTATTATCTAGGTTTAATATAAATACAAAATTACTATCTAATCACAAATTTAATGAAAAAAAAAATATTAAATACTTATTAAATTTATTAAAAGAAAATAAAATAATTTCTATCATTTCAGATGCAGGTACACCAACAATTTCAGATCCTGGTGGGGTTTTAATAAACGAATGCATCAAAAATAAAATTGATATATTTCCAGTTCCAGGATCTTCTGCTGTTGCTTCGGCTTTTTCTATAAGTGGTTTTTCAAACAATTTTTTTTTTTGTGGGTTTTTGCCTGATAAAAAGATACAAATTGATCAACTCTTTCAAAAGATTTCTAATTTAAATTGCTCAATTATTTTTTTTATTTCGCCCAAAAAAATAAAAAAAATAATACCTCAAATCCAAAAATACTTTAATGATAGAGATATTTTAGTTACTAGAGAAATGACAAAATTACATGAGGAATACATTAGAGAAAAAGTAAAAAATCTTAATAATGTCAATATATCTCAAAAAGGTGAAATGACTGTTGTTATATCGGAAAATCCAAATTTACAAAATAGGTTACAAGTAATCGAAGAATCAGTTAAAAAAAAAATTATTAAACTTTTAAAAAAAATGTCAATTAAAGATATAACAATAAAAATAAGTAAAGAAAATAATATATCGAAAAAAATAATTTATGATTTTTGTTTGAAAAAAAAAAATGAAATCTAAAAACTTAAAATTAATAATAATTTTTCTATTAATTTCAGGATGCGTCGGCTATTCATCTACAGGTGTTTTGGGTACAGGAGTTTCGGTTGCTATGGATCCAAGGACTATAGGAACACAAATTGATGACTCATTAATGCAAAAAAATTTAAGAACAAAATTAATATTGATGAATAAAGGTTACCTACTTAACGTAAAGACTAAAGTATTGGATGGTCGAATTTTCATAACAGGTAAAGTAGACACTGTAGAGGAAAAATTAAAAATTACGAAGCTTGGGTGGGAAATAAAAGGAGCTAGATCGGTAAAAAATGATTTAAAAATAAAAGAAAAGTTTAATTTTCAACAAACTGCAAAAGATGTATTAATTACTTCTCAATTAAGAACTGCACTAATAACAAATAAGAAAATAGCGTCTGCAAATTATGACATCGATACATATAAAAAGATTATTTATGTTTATGGTATTTCACAAAATGAGGATGAAAGAGCTGAGGTTATAAATGAAGCGAAGAAAGTTCTTGATGTTGAAGACGTCATTACAAGTATATTTTTAGTAGAGGATTTGAGAGTGATAAAAAACTAGTTTGGTTTTTTATAATTAATCACTCCAGCTGAATAAGCTGCCACTGATGCCAAATTTAATATGTCGGAGGTCGATGATCTTAACGGAGCAATTTCAATTGCCTGACCCAAACCAATTAATAGTGGTCCTATGACTTTTGCACCACCCAAAGTTTTCATTGTTTTATAAGTTATAGCAGCACTATGCTGCCCAGGCATAATTAATATATTCGCATTACCAACAATCTCAGAGAATGGATAAAGATCTTTATATTCGTCGCTTAAAGCTACATCAGGCTGCATATCTCCATCAAACTTAAAGTTAACGTTTTTATTTTTTAATATTTCTACAGCGTCTCTTATGTGTTTAGTTCTAGCTGTGATCGGTTGGCCAAAGGTTGAGTGTGAAAGAAAAGCAACTTTTGGTTCAAATCCAAATAATTTTGCAACTCTAGATGCAGAAATAGCAATTTCAGAAAGTTGTTCAGATGTTGGATATTCGTGAACACTTGTATCTGCAATAAAAACTGTTTTTCCCCTATTTACAATCATGTTTAATCCAAACATAATTTCTCCCGGTCGTGCATCTATGACCTTTTTTACTTTCTCAAGAGATTGTCCATACCTTCTTGAATTTCCAGTAACCATTGCATCAGCATCACCACATGCAACCATGCAAGAACCCCATATAACTCTGTCATTTCTGACCATTTTATCACAATCTCTTTCAAGTAATCCCTCTGTTCTTTGAAGTTTTTTAAATAGGTAATTTACATATTTTTTTCGTTTGTCACTTAAAGTAGAGTTCACAATCTTAATATCAAAGTTTTCTCCGTAACCAATCTCTCTGAGTTTTTCTTTAACCACTTTTTCTTTAGCAACCAAAATAGGCGTACCTAATCCACTATTTTTGAATGCTATAGCAGCCTTCAAAGTATTTTCATCTTCACCGTCAGCAAATACAACTTTTTTGTTTGTTTTTTTAATTTGGTTATTTATTCCCTGCATAATAGTTACAGATGGATCAAGCCTTTGTTTAAGCTGTTCAGAATATTGATCAAAATTTTCTATTTTTTTTCTAGCAACACCAGATTTTATAGCAGCTTTTGCGACTGCTACTGGTATTACACTTATTAATCGAGGGTCAAAAGTAGATGGAATAATATATTCTCTTCCGTAATTAGGTCTTTCCCCACCCATTGCAGCTGCCACTTCGTCAGGTACAAATTCTCTAGCAAGTGAAGCAATAGCATTAGCTGCCGCAACTTTCATTTCTTCATTTATTGTTTTTGCTCTAACATCTAATGCTCCCCTAAATATGTATGGAAATCCAATTAAATTATTTACTTGATTTGGATAATCGGATCTACCCGTTGCTATAATTGCATCATTCCTCACTTCTTCTATATCTTCTGGTTTAATTTCAGGATCTGGATTTGCACAAGCGAATATAATTGGATTTTTTGCCATTTTTTTAATCATACTCTTTTTTACAACACCCGCTGCGGATAAGCCTAAAAATACATCTGCATTTTTCATCGCATCATCTAAACTTTTATCATTTGTTTCAACTGCAAATCCTTTTTTCCAAGAATTAATATCTTTTCTATTTTTATTTATTACACCTTTTGTATCCAGCATTTTGATATTATTTTTTGGAATACCTTTGCTTCTAAATAATTTTGCACATGCCATAGCTGCAGCACCAGCACCATTGATTACTATTTTAATTTTTTTTAAGTTTTTTTTTGCAATATCAACTGCATTAATTAATGCAGCCGTTGTTATAATAGCTGTCCCATGTTGATCGTCATGAAAGACAGGAATATCTAGAATTTTTTTTAATTCCTCTTCAATTATAAAACAGTTTGGAGCCGCAATGTCTTCAAGATTTATACCACCAAAACTTTTTGCTATATGTTTTATGGAATTAATTATTTCTTTTGTATCCTCTGTGTCTATTTCTAAATCTATAGAGTCAATATCTGCAAATCTTTTAAATAGAACAGCTTTTCCTTCCATCACTGGTTTTGATGCAATCGCACCCAAATTTCCTAGTCCTAATATTGCTGATCCATTACTAATAACTGCAACTAAGTTTCCTTTAGTAGTATATTCATAAGCCAACTCAGGATTATCAGCTATTGCCTTCACTGGAGCTGCCACACCAGGAGAATAAGCTAAGGCCAAGTCTCTTTTTGTAGTTACAGGCTTAGATGAAACGATCTCTATTTTGCCAGATTTATCATTAGTATGAAAATCTAAAGCTTCTTTATCAGAATAATGTTCAATTTTGTTTTTTTTCATTATTTGTTAGATATACAAAAGGATTAAGTTACTAATATGATTTATGAATTTAATTAAGTCAACAGGCACATTTAGTCTGTTTGTTATACTAAGCAGAATTTTAGGATACATTAGAGACTTTTTTATAGCTATTTATCTTGGATCGGGACCAATTGCTGATGCATTCTTCGTAGCATTTAGAATACCAAACACTTTTAGGAGATTATTTGCAGAAGGTACTTTTAATGCAGCTTTTGTTCCATCTTATACATCAGAACTTCTGTCCAATAAAAAAAAGGCTCAAAAATTTGCAAACTCAGTATTTAATTTATTGGTCTTAGCACTTTTAAGTTTAACAATATTAGTAGAGATCTTTATGCCAAGCTTTATAAAATTGATTGCCCCTGGCTTCTCAGATTTAGATGAAAAGTTCAAATTAGCAGTTGATTTAACAAGAATTACTTTCCCTTTTTTATTTTTCATAAGCATAGCTTCTTTTTTTTCAGCAATTTTAAATTCACATAACAAATTTGCTGCCGCTGCCGCTGCTCCTCTTTTTTTAAATGTAATATTAATAATATGCTTCCTAATTATAAAAAATGATACAGATTTAGTTTTCTATCTAAGTTATGGTGTAACCTTTGCGGGAATTATACAATTTATATTTTTAATTATTTTTACAAGAAAATACTTTAATCCAAGTTTTAAATTCAATTTCCAAATAGATAACAAAATAAAATTCTTTTTTAAAAAGCTCTTACCAAGTATATTTTCATCTGGTGTTACACAAATAAATATATTAGTTGGAACAATAATTGCTTCTTTTCAAGCAAGTGCGGTTTCATATTTGTATTATGCAGATAGAATATACCAGATAAATTTAGCAATAGCAGGGATTGTAATCGCTATAATTATTTTACCCAACCTCAGTAGACATGTTAAGAGTAAAAATAAAGTAAAATTGGAAATCTTACAAAATAAATCTTTAGAGTTAAGTTTATTTTTAAGTCTTCCTGCAACCCTTGCATTAATTTTTGCTTCTGAAGAAATTGTTTCTGCACTTTTTGGGTATGGATCTTTTAGCGAAGAAAGTGTTAAAAATTCAGCTCTTGCATTATTTTATTTTGCATTGGGTCTACCTGCATTTTCAATAATAAAAATATTTTCTAGTTTTGTATTTGCCAGAAATGATACTAAAACACCCTTTTACTTTTCATTGATTTCTGTAATTTTGAATATTGTTGTTAGTGTATCTTTATTTAGTAAACTAGGTTTTATTATAATTCCTATAGCAACAACTATTTCTTCGTGGCTAAATGGATTCTTACTTATGGTATTTGTCCTTAACAAAAATTACTTTAATTTCAATAATTCCTTTTTTAAACAGCTATTAAAAATATTTATTGCAAATTTAATTTGTTTGGGATTATTCAAAATATTAATAAATTATTTTAGTAATTATTTTTTATTTACAAATAGTTATAAATTTTTAGCAATTATATTATTAGTTCTTTTAACTTTTGCTTTTTATTTGTTAATTTCAGTACTCATTAAGGCCTTTAAAATATCTGATATTAAATTAAACTATTAAAGTATGTCTAAAAAAATTTTTTCAGGAGTTCAACCAACGGGAAATTTGCATCTTGGTAATTATATAGGTGCAATAAAAAATTTTGTAGATTTACAAAATAATAAAAATAATAATTGCATTTTTTGCGTTGTTGATCTTCATGCCATTACAGTACTGCAAGATCCGACAGAGTTAAAAAATAATATTAGAGAGACAGCAGCAGCATTTATTGCAAGCGGTATTGATCCAAAAAATAGTATAATATTCAATCAATCTTTAGTTCCTGCACACTCCGAGGGTTCGTGGATTTTAGGATGTGTTGCCAGAATGGGTTGGCTCAATAGAATGACACAATTCAAAGAGAAAGCTGGAAAAGACAAGGAAAAAGCTAGTGTTGGTTTATATATTTATCCAATTCTAATGGCCTCTGATATTCTTTTATATGATGCTACTCATGTGCCAGTCGGCGATGATCAAAAACAGCATCTAGAACTATGTAGAGATATAGCTCAAAAATTTAATAACGAATATAAATGTCCAGATTTCTTAAAACCTCCAGAGCCTCTAATACAAAAAAATTTTTCAAGAATAATGAGTTTGAAAGATGGCACAAAAAAAATGAGTAAATCAGATATTGCTGAAGGAAGTAGGATCAATCTTACAGATACCGAGGATCAAATTATTAACAAAATAAAAAAAGCAAAGACAGATAATCATACTTTACCTGGTGATGAAAATGGACTTAAAGGAAGACCTGAAGCAGAAAATTTAATGAGTATTTACTCAAGTTTAAGCAATCAAAATATTACTGATACATTAAATGAATTTGAGGGAAAAAATTTTTCTGATCTAAAAAATAAATTATCTGAAATAATTGTGACGAAACTGTCACCTATATCAAAAGAAATGCATAAATTGTTAACTGATAAAAATTACATAGATAAAATTTTAGAGGATGGTGCAGCAAAAGCTCAAGATATTTCATTTAAAAAAGTTAAAAAGATAAAAGAAATAGTTGGTTTTTAACCATTTAATATTTTGAAATAAATACTATATAAAGTCTATGTTTATACAAACTGAAAATACACCAAACCCAAATTCATTAAAGTTTCTACCTGGTAGAAAGGTATCTAATAATGGTCCTTTAGAAGTTTTAAACCAAGAAGATACAAATAATTTATTGATAAAGAACTTACTGCAGATAAATGGAGTAACTGGAGTATTTTTAGGGGAAGATTTCTTTTCTATAAATAAAGAAGAGAATAAAAAATGGGAAGACATTCAGCATATTGTTATTTCTTATGTAAATGAGCATTATGCAAATGGTAACGCTTGTATTATAGATAAAATAAATGAAGACGAGAACAACAAAAATTATTCAGAGATTGAAAAAAAAATAATAAGTATTTTAGACTCTAAAATTAGACCTGCTGTTGCAAGAGATGGAGGAGATATAAAGTTCCAAGAATTTAAGGATGGAAAAGTTAAAGTTTTATTAAAAGGCAGTTGTTCAGGTTGTCCATCTTCAACTCTCACTTTAAAAAAAGGTGTAGAAAACTTGCTTTGTCATTATATTCCTGAAGTTAAAGAAGTTTTAGCTGTATAATTAAAAAATAATAATTATATTAAAATTAATGGTTAGACGGACAAAAAATAAAAGTATTAAATTTAAGCAAAAGAAAAATAATGTATCTAGATTTTCTGCAATTTGTATTTTTGTAATTTTCTCATTCTTTTCTTTACCAACCGTAAGCAATTTTTTAGATAAGAATTTAAATTTCAAAAAATCTGTGATCTCAAATGCTGGTGTAAATTTTGACCAGGAACTAGATAAAAGAAAAAAAATCCTTGATGGAGAGGAAGAAACTAAAACAAATAAACTTAGTCTAAAAAATATTTTTGCTGATATTGATTTTTTCAGTACGGATGACGAGGGACAGAATTCAATAAGATTTGACGCAAGAACAATTGAGCAATTATTTAAAGATACAAATTATAATCTTGAAAGAGTTAGAGAGACCAAGTTAGTTAACATTGGTAATAAAATTGACCATCTTCCAAAAGAGATTAAAGGTATTGAGAGTTCAAAAAAGAGAAAGAGACTATTTATTCAAATAGTTTTACCTCTAATCGTAGAGGAGAACGCTAAAATTCGACTTGATAGAAAAGAATTATTTAGAATATTGGCTAAGAACATAAATAATCAAAAAGAAAAGAATTGGTTAAAAGAAAAATTTAAACAATATGGTTTAAAAGATGGAGATTTTTATTCCCTGAAAGTTCGAATGGATGAAATTCCTGTTTCTTTAGCACTCGCTCAAGCCGCCAAAGAAACTGGTTGGGGAACATCAAGATTTGCACAAGAGGGTAATGCATTATTTGGACAATGGACTTGGAATGGTGAAGGAATTAGACCAGCAGGTGTAGATAAAGATGCAAAACATAAAGTTGCGAAATTTGCAGTTCTTAAAGCATCAGTTAGAGCATATCAACGAAATTTAAATACTCATAGTAGTTATATCGAATTTAGAAAAGAAAGAGCAATTCAAAGGGACAACGATGAAAAATTAGACAGTTTAAAGCTGGTAAATTATTTAGATAAATACGCAGAGACAGGGCAACAATACATTGACGTGTTAAAACAAATAATAAAGCAAAATTCTCTTACGGATTTTGATGATGTAAATGTAATGCCTACAAGTAACAAGACTAAAAAATTAATTTAATTTTGAACAAATTGGAAACCTGAAAATCTCCAACCATTTTCATCTTTTAAAGAGCAGTTAATTCTCCCTCTTCTTTCAATAAATTTTTCTGAAAAATTAATATTTAATATATTATCGTTCAAGATAATTTTTGTTTTTCTCCATTTTGAGCCTTCATTTGAAAAGCAATTAATATTTTCTAAATTTTTTTGATCTTCGAAAAATTCTATCGTCATTTTAGGCGGGTTTTCTCCGTCATTCATAAATTTGTTTTCAGGTTTAATAATTTTATACTGAAGTGGCAAATACGATATTACTTCTTTAAATCTTTTTATTTCTCCATATTTTTCGTTTATAGGGAATCTTGGTAGCTCATATCTATCTTTGTTTAAATCAATAACACCTGAATGTTGGCCAAATGCAAATTCAAAATTGTTTGAAATATAATTTTTCTGCTCTAAATTATATTCACCAAAGGGATAAGAAAAATAAATTGGATTATATCCCAATTTATTTTTAAAAATTTTAATTGATTCCTCAATATCCTCTACAAACTTTTGAAAAACAAATTTAGTTAAATAATCGTGAGAATGTGAATGATTACCAATGTATGCAAAGTTCTCTTTTTCTACTTCTTTTATTTGGTCCCAACTCATATATCCTTTATTCCCAACCGCCTCTGTTGAAACAAATAAAATAAAAGGAATTTTTTCCTGTTTTAAGATTGGCCATGCATTTTCATAGAAAGATGTGAATGCATCATCAATAGTTAATAAAATTTTTTTTTGTTTTTTAATCTTTTCAAAATTTATTGAAAATTCACCAGGATTATAAAAATGTAAATTATTTTCTTTTATTAAATTAATATGTTTTTTAAATATATCTAATCTTATATTTGTTGATGGATACTTATTTTCTTCAAATCTATGATACATAATTGCCAAAACTCCTTGTTCATTCTTAAAATATTTTTTATTTACTACTTCAGCTTTAACGTTTAAAAAAATAATAAAAAAAATGAATACTTTAGTTATTAATGCTGCAGATGATAAAATTTTATTTTCTCTCATAACGAACTTAGAATCTTATACTACCGCTCACACAAACAGTAGAGAAAATTTTGATAAAATAATGATATTAATTTTGAATTTTCTTAAAGAGCATGATTCAAATTTAGATAAAATAAGTGAAATATTTGTAAACCAAGGTCCTGGGAAAATCTCAAGCATTAGAAATTCGATAGCAATTGCAAAAGGCATTGCTTTTGCAAAAAATATTGATTTATATGGATTTTTGAGTGAACATTTAACTGATAAAGATGTAAATCAGTTAGTAAAAACTGATAAAAAAAATTTTACAAATATTAATTTGATTAAACCCCTTTACTCGAGTTAAAATATATTATGCTAGAAACTATTGAAGAAAAATGCCAAAAAAATGGTGTAAAACTTACAGATCAAAGAAGGATAATCGCAAGAGTAATATCTGAATCTAAAAAAACATATGGAGAATCTGACCATCCAGATGTTGATGAATTATATAATAGAGTTTCTCAAATAGATTCTAAAATTAGTATTGCTACTGTTTACAGGACAGTTAAGCTTTTTGAGGAAGCAGGTATATTAACAAAACATGATTTTAAATCCGGAAAGGCAAGATATGAATTAAATGATGATCATAATCATTTGATTGATATAAAAACTGGAGAGATAATAGAATTTGTTGATGAAGAAATCGAAGAATTACAAAAAAAAATTGCTGATAAATACGGTTATAAGCTTGTTGATCATAAATTAGAACTATACGGTATCAAAAAAAAATAATTCATGAATAAGAAGGTTTTTATAAAGACATTTGGTTGTCAAATGAATGAGTATGACTCCAACAGGATATACGATGCTGTTAGGTCGATAGGTTATAATAAAACTGAAAATCAAGAAGAGGCTGATTGTTATATTTTAAATACTTGTCATATTAGAGATAAAGCTAAAGATAAAGTTTATCATGAGATTGGGAGAGTAAAAAAATTATATAAAGACAAAAAAAAACCAATTATGGTTGTTGCAGGTTGCGTTGCACAAGCTGAAAATACTGAGATGCTTAATAGAGAGAAATATATAGATTTAGTTATAGGTCCTCAATCTTATCAAAAAATAAATAATCTTTTGAAAAACTTTGAAGAAGAAAATAAAGTTGAAGAAACTGAATTCGACTCAGTTTCAAAGTTTAGGTATTTCGATAATATTAAAAATAACAACACCAAGGTTTCATCTTTTTTAACAATTCAAGAAGGTTGTGATAAGTTCTGTCACTTTTGTGTTGTTCCTTATACGAGAGGACCAGAGTATTCTAGACCATTCAAAAGCATTATTGATGAAGCTGAGAGATTGATAAAGAATGGATCTAGAGAAATAACTTTTCTTGGCCAAAACGTAAATGCATATTCTTATAAAGACGGGTCTAGGGAGCATCGACTGTCAGATCTTATAAATACACTCAGTAAATATTCTGAAATAAGTAGAATTAGGTATACCACATCTCATCCAAGAGATATGACAGATGATCTTATCGAATGTTATAAAAATTCAAAAAAATTAATGCCTTTTGTTCATTTACCAATTCAAAGTGGTTCTGACAGAATATTAAAAATGATGAACAGAAAGCACACTGTGAGTTATTATTTAAACATTTATGAAAAATTAATCAAAATTAATCCTGACATAAAATTTTCTAGTGACTTTATTATTGGATACCCCGGAGAAACAGAGAATGATTTCAAAGAAACCATAAATTTAGTTAATAAAATTAAATTTATAAATTCATTCTCATTTATTTTTAGCCCGAGACCAGGGACAAAGGCTGCAGAATTAGACATTACTGATAAAGATAAACTTAAAAATAGACTGATAACTATTCAAGACAAATTATTTAGCAATCAAATAGAATTAAATAAATCTTTAGAAGGAAAAACTTTAGAGGTGCTTGTTGAAAACAAACTTAAAAACCAAAACAAATATTTTGGAAGAAATAAATTTTTAAGTTCAGTTATTTTTGATGGCAATGAAAGTCATATTGGCAAATTAATTAAAGTGAATATCGAAAAAAGTAATCAAAATTCTTTATTTGGTAAAGTAACAGATCAAATGAAAGCAGCATAATTTGAAAAATTTTGCAAAATCAAAAATTAATCCTGATTTAAAATATGTATATTCAGAAAACAATGCCTTAAGTATTGTATTTCAAAGCAACGAATTACTTTTAGGTGTTTTGGGAGAATTTAATAATAACTTAAAAGAATTAGAAAAAATTACAAATTCTAGCATTTACTCTAGAGGAAACTCAATTTTATTAAAAAATACTCCTGAAAAAAATGAAATAATAAAGAATGCAATTCAATTCCTTGTAGATCAATTTTTAAATAATGGAACATTAGAAAAAAAGGATATAGAGTCATCAGTTAACAAATTTATGATTGATGAAAAAGTTACAAATAAAAGTGGAAATGTAGAATATATAATAAAAACTCCAAAAAAATCTGTAATACCAAGATCAGAGAAACAAAAAAATTATATAAGGGCTTTAAAAGAATCTGATATTGTTATTTCTGCAGGACCAGCGGGAACTGGTAAAACTTTTTTAGCTGTAGCTGTTGCTTTAACAATGTTGCTTGAAAAAAAAATAGAGAGAATCATTTTATCTAGACCAGCGGTAGAAGCAGGAGAGAGATTAGGTTTTTTACCAGGAGATATGAGAGAAAAAGTTGATCCTTATTTAAGACCTCTTTACGATTCATTATATGACTTATTAGATTTTGAAAAAATTCAAAAAAAAATAGAAGTTGGAGATATTGAGATTGCACCACTTGCATTTATGAGGGGAAGAACTTTAAAAAATTCATTTGCAATACTCGATGAAGCACAAAATGCAACAGACACTCAAATAAAAATGTTTTTAACAAGAATTGGGGAAAATTCCAAAATAGTAATTAACGGTGATCCTTCCCAGATAGACTTACCTAATAAAACAATGTCAGGTTTAAATAGATCAAAAAAATTACTTGGTCATTTAAAAGAGATATCCGTGGTAGATTTTGATCATACTGATGTTGTAAGACACCCACTAGTTTCCAAGATAGTCAAGGCTTATTCTGATAAAAATTCAGATTAATGATTAAAGCTAACATAGTTTTAGATAAAAAAATTTGGGAAAAGAAATTAAAAAAACCAGAGATATACTTCAAAAAGAAATTAAACAAATTATCTAAATTAAGCATCTTTAAAAATAAAAACCAAGAATTTACTGTGATGCTTACTAATAATAAAAAAATGAAAGATTTAAATTTAAAATTTAGAAATAAAAATGTTTCAACAGACGTACTTTCTTTTCCTTTAAAAGTTAAATTAAAAAATAAATTATATTTAGGAGATATAGCAATTTCTTTTGAAATAATTAACAAAAGAGCAAAATCAACGAGTTTTGATCATGAATTAGATAAAATGTGGATACACGGTTATTTACATCTCTTAGGACATGATCATAAAAAAAATAAAGATTATTATTTAATGAACAAAAGAGAAAATTTAATATTTAAAAAATTGAATAAAATAAATTGAAATCTATTCTACAAAATAAAGCTTATCTATATTTAACATGTTTATTTTTAGGTATAATAACATCATTTAGTTTACCGCCATATAATTTTGTATTTCTCAATTTTTTATCACTTCCGACATTACTTTATTTATTAATAAATTATACCCATAAAAAAATCATATCATTTTTTGTTGGTTGGGTCTTTGGATTTGGTTATTTTATTTCTAACCTTTATTGGATTACAAATTCTTTAACATTTGATGTAAATTTTAAATTAATTATTCCATTTGCATTAATATTAATACCTTTATTTTTGGGAATATTTTATGGTTTAGTAACTTTTCTAAGTAGCCTTTTCAATTTAAAAAATAAACTCTCATCAGTTTTGATTTTTTCGATTTTTTTTGGTGGGATTGAATTTCTAAGAAGTTTTATTTTAGGTGGTTTTCCTTGGAATCTATTAGTCTTTAGTGTTTCAAATAACTTACCTTCTTTACAAATTTTATCCTATATAGGGACCTACTCGTTAAATTTATTATCAATCACAATTTTCTTATTACCAATAATATTTTTTCATAAGTATAAAAGTTCAGCAACAGTTATCTTTTTTTGTTTTGGATTAATTCTACTAGTAATAAATTATTCATATGGATATTTTAACATTAAAAATTTTGAAAAAAAAAAATACGACAAGCTAGACTCTATTATTCGGGTTGTTTCTCCAAAAGTACCAATTGAAAGATTCTTAACAAATCAGAGTCCTGAAAAAAATATCGATGAATTACTTACTTTAAGTGATCCAAATAAATCTGAAAAAAAAATATTTATTTTTCCCGAAGGTATAATTACTAGTATTTATTTTAGAGATCTCAAATTTTTTAAAAATATCTTCAAAAAAAAATTTAATGTAAACCATAAAGTCATTTTGGGAATTAATAGTATTAAAGAAAATAAAATTTATAATTCTTTAGTAGTATTAAATTCTGACACAAAATTATTGTATAAATACAACAAGAATAAGCTAGTTCCATTCGGAGAATTTTTACCATTTGAAAATTTCTTCAAAAGATTAGGTTTAAAAAAAATAACACAAGGGTATCAATCATTTTCAGCTGATAATAAAAGAGAAATTCTGAACATTGATAAATTAAAATTTATCCCACTTATTTGTTATGAAATTATTTATTCAGGAAAAATTAATCCAAATAAAAAATATTACGATTTTATATTAAATATTTCTGAGGATGGTTGGTTTGGCAAATCTATTGGACCCGCTCAACACTTATCTCATTCGATATTTAGATCAATTGAAGAAGGTAAAAATGTTATTAGATCTACAAACAATGGGGTTTCTGCTTTTGTTAATCCCAAAGGTCAAATTATTAAACAAATAAATGAAAAAGGATATTTTGATGTTAATAAAATCAAACGTGTTGATAAAACTTATTTTGCTGAAAACGGTAATAAGATCTTCTTTTATTTTGTCATAATTTATACTACTTTCATTGTGATTTTAAAAATTAGGGAGAATAAATGAAAAAAGATTACTTATTTACTAGCGAGTCAGTATCCGAAGGTCATCCAGATAAAGTTTGTGATAGAATTTCAGATATGGTTGTAGATACATATTTGGCTGCTGAACCTCAATCGAGAGTTGCTTGTGAAACTTTAACAACAACAAACAAAGTTGTCTTAGCTGGTGAAGTAAGAGGTCCAGAAATAAAAAAAAAAGATTTAATAGAAAAAGTAAGGCACTGCATCAAAGATATTGGTTATGATCAAGAAGGATTTACTTGGAAAGAAGCAACATCAGTCGAAAGTCATTTACACTCTCAATCAGCTGATATTGCTATGGGTGTAGATTCCTCTGGAAATAAAGATGAAGGTGCAGGCGATCAAGGAATTATGTTCGGTTATGCGTGTAATGAAACCGATGTGCTGATGCCCGCTCCAATACACTACTCGCATAAAATATTAAGACTTATGGCTCAAGATAGAAAATCTGGAAAATTAAAAAATATAGAACCAGATTCAAAAAGCCAAATTACAATTGAATATAAAGATGGAAAACCATCATCAGTAAAATCTGTAGTTATATCGACACAACACTCTCCAGATGTCAATCAAGCTCAAGTTAGAGAATTGGTAAAACCTTATATTGAAAGATCAATACCAAAAGAATTATTGAGTTCATTAGATGAAAAGGAAATATATGTGAACCCAACGGGAAATTTCGTAATTGGAGGGCCTGACGGTGATAGTGGTTTGACTGGCAGGAAAATTATTGTTGACACATATGGTGGAGCAGCACCACATGGAGGAGGTGCATTTTCTGGAAAAGATCCAACCAAAGTTGATAGATCAGCTGCTTATGCATCCAGATATTTAGCAAAGAATGTTGTTGCATCTAAAATTGCTAACAAATGTTTGATTCAACTTGCATATGCTATAGGTGTATCAAAACCTTTATCAATTTATGTTGATTTATTTGATAATGATGATGAAAAAAATAAACATGTAGAAAAACTTATACATGAAAATTTTGATTTAAGCCCTAGAGGGATAAGAGAAATGTTAGGCCTAAATAAACCTATTTATGAAAAAACTGCAGCATATGGACACTTCGGAAGAATTCCAGATGAGCAAGGTTCATTTTCATGGGAAAAGACAGATAAATCAGACCTATTTAATAGGTAAATAAAGTTGAATATTAATAAAAAATAAATATATTTCACTCACATTATTGAAATTCAAAATGGGCCTCGGCCCATTTTTTTTTAGGATTAATAAAATGTTAAATAGAAGAGCAGACAAACTAGAATTAATAAGAATAGCAGAAGCAGTAGCTTTAGAAAAATCAATTGATAAAGAGTTAATAATTGGATCGATGGAAAATGGTATTGCTAAAGCAGCTAAATCTAAATTTGGATCTGAAAACGAAATTAAAGTTGAAATTGATAGAGAAAGTGGTGATATTGGAATATTTAGAAAGTTGTTAATAGTAGAAAATCCCGAAAACTCTAATTTAGAAATAACCCTAGATGATGCAATTAAGCTTAATGAAAATAATCATGGAAAACAAATTGGAGATGAAGTTTTACAACCATTACCATCATTTGATTTTGGAAGAATAGCTGCTCAAACAGCGAAACAAGTAATTAGTTTCAATGTAAGAGAAGCTGAAAGAGAGAGACAATACAACGATTTCAAAGATAAAATTGATACTATATTGAGTGGCATAGTTAAAAGATTAGAGTTTGGAAATGTAATTGTTGATCTTGGAAGAACTGAAGCAATAATACAAAAAAATGAAATGATACCGAGAGAAAATATTAAAGCAGGCGACAGAGTAAAAGCTTATTGCTTAGATGTAAGGAGAGAACCAAGAGGTCAACAAATATTCTTGTCAAGAGCACATCCGAAATTTATGGAAAAATTATTTATACAAGAGGTTCCAGAAATTTATGATGGACTAATCGAGATTAAATCATCTTCAAGAGATCCAGGTAGTAGAGCTAAAATTTGTGTCAAAGCAATTGATACTTCCTTAGATCCTGTCGGTGCATGTGTAGGTATGCGAGGAAGTAGAGTTCAAGCTGTTGTAAATGAACTTCAAGGAGAAAAAATTGATATTGTAAATTGGTCTGAAGATCCAGCTGTAATTGTTGCAAATGCTTTATCACCTGCTGAAGTACAGAGAGTGAATGTAGATGAGGAGGGAAGAAAACTTGATGTTATTTTAACAGAGGAAAATCTTAGTAAAGCAATTGGTAGAAGAGGTCAAAATGTTAGACTGGCAACAAAATTGATGAATTATGAAATTAATATTATGACCGATCAAGAGGATTCTGAAAGAAGACAAATAGAGTTTAAAGAGAAGACAGATAATTTTGTAAAAAATTTGGAGTTAGATGAAACATTAGGTCAATTACTTGTAGCAGAAGGTTTCTCATCTATTGATGATATTAAAGATAGTAATCCCGAAGCCTTAATGAAAATTGAGGGAATAGAAGAGGAAACAGCAAAAGAGTTAATAGAAAGAGCTAAAGAATTTTATCAAAAAGACCAAGAAGAAATAGCAAATAGAATTAAAAATTTGGGCTTAGAAAATGATTTAATTAATCATAAAGGTTTAACACCTGGAATGCTTTTAACACTTGGTGAACAAAAAATTTTAACATTAAGCGATTTCGCAGATTTGGCATCTGATGAACTAACTGGTGGTTACGATATTGTTAAGGGTGAAAGAGTACGAATAAAGGGGTATTTAGAGGATTTTGCTCTTTCAAAAAAAGAAGCAGACGATTTAATTATGTCTGCAAGAGACATTGTTTATAAAGACTGAGAGATGAAAAATGGAAAAGAAAAAATTAAAGTTATCAATTTCTGGAGCTTCCAAAAAGACAATTAACAGTATTGAACAAGCTAGATCTCAATCAAAGAATACAGTTGTAATAGAGAAAAGATCTCCAAGATTTGGAGGTAAAACAAATTTTTCTAGAGGAGTAAGACCAGTAGACAATAAATCACAAAGCACGTTTATTCCAAAAAAAACAAACTTTTCTAAACCTTCATCACCAATCACATCCGATTTTGAAAAAAGAAAGCTGGCAGAACAAAGAGCAACAAGAAGATTAAAAGGTGAAAATGTCCAAAAAGAAAATAAACTTAATAAACAGGGCGGCAAAAGAAGAGAGCTCAAGTTAACCGTTTCACGGGCATTAAGCGGAGACGATATAGGAATAAGGTCGAGAAGTTTAGCCTCATTGAAAAGGGCAAAGCAGAAGGAAAATAGATTATTAAATAAAGAAGAAACTAAAGAGAACTTTAAACCAGTAAAAAGAGATATTAACATACCTGAGGTTATTACTATTAGAGAATTAGCAAACAGAATGGCTGAGCAATCAAGTAGTATAATCAAACATTTGATGGGAATGGGAGTAACAGTTACTATTAATCATACAATTGACGCAGATACTGCAGAATATTTAGTTAAAGAATTTGGACATAATCCTGTTAAAGAAGAAAAAGCCGAGGAAATTTTAGATAAAATTAAAGAGATTAAAACACAAAATCTAAAGAGTAGAGCACCCATAGTAACAGTAATGGGCCACGTGGATCATGGTAAAACATCTGTTTTAGATGTTTTAAGAAAAGCCAATGTTGTATCTGGTGAGTTTGGAGGCATTACTCAACACATTGGAGCATATCAAATCACACATAAAAAAAATAAAATCACTTTTATCGACACTCCTGGTCATGCTGCATTTACAGAAATGCGAGCAAGAGGCTCAAAATTAACAGATATTGTAATTTTAGTTGTTGCTGCTGATGATGGTGTAAAGCCACAAACAATAGAATCAATTAAACATGCAAAAGCTGCTAAAGTACCAATTGTTGTAGCAATAAATAAGTGTGACCTTCCTGATGCCGATCCTCAAAAAATTAAAAACCAGCTTTTAGAATATGAGTTAATAGCAGAGGATTTGTCAGGGGATGTACTTATGGTAGAGATATCCACAAAAACAAATCAAAATTTAGAAAAGTTAGTTGAGAGTGTAATTTTACAAGCCGAGATATTGGATTTAAAAACTGACTTTGATACTGATGCAAAAGGAATTGTTTTAGAGTCCAAAATTGATATCGGAAGAGGACCAATTGCAAATGTAATAGTTACAGCCGGAACTCTAAACAAGGGTGATTATTTTGTAAGTGGTTTAAAATGGGGAAAAGTGAGAGCTATTATAAACGATCAAGGAAAACAAATTGAAAAAGCAGAACCTGCAACACCAATTGAGATATTAGGTATTAATGGAGCAGCAAAATCAGGTGATGATTTTATAGTTTTAAAGAGTGAAAAAGAGGCAAAAACCCTTTGTGAAGGTAGAATTCAGGAAGCAAAGGAGAGCAAAAATCCAATGTCTTTTGTAACTCAAGATTCTGCATTTAAAGATACATCATCTGAAGAACTAAATATTATAATAAAATCAGATGTTCATGGTTCTTCAGAAGCAATTAAAAATGCTATAAATCAAATTAAACATGATGAGGTAAAACCAAAAATTCTTTTGTCAGATATAGGAATGGTTACTGAGACTGATGTTACCTTAGCTAAAGCATCTAATGCTGTAATTATAGCCTTCAATGTAAAACCTAGCAAAGAAGCAAAAAAAAGAGCTGATCAGGAAAAAATTTCTGTATTCAGTTTTAATATTATTTATGAAGTCTTAGATTTCATAAAAAGTAAAATGTCTGGTCTATTAACTCCAGAAGTAGATGAAAAAATAATAGGAACAGCAGAGATACTGGAAATATTTAAAGTTTCAAAAGTAGGTAAAGTTGCAGGTTCTAAAGTGACAGACGGAGAAATTACCCAAGACTCTAATGCAAGAGTTATTAGAGATGGGGCTATTATCTTCAATGGAAAAATTGGATCAATATTTAGAGAAAAAAATCAAACTAAGCAGGTGTCCGCTGGTTTAGAGTGTGGGATAACACTTAAGGATTTTGTTGATTTTCAGAAAAATGACGTAATTGAAGTATATAATTCTACAATAACAGAGAGAACGATATAATGACTAACTTAGGAAAAACAGTTACCCAAAGACAATTGAGAGTTGGTGAAATGATAAAACAAGCATTAGGAATGTTATTTATAAGAGATGAGGCAAAATTACCAAATTTATCTACAAAAGAAATAACAGTTACTGAAGTTAGAATGTCTCCAGATTTAAAAACAGCAAAAATTTTTGTAATGCCTTTAGGTGGAAAAGATACTGAAGAAGTCGTTACTAAATTAAAAGAATTTTCATTTGTAATCAGAAAAGTTTTATCAAAAAAAATAGTGATGAAGTTTTTACCAAAACTATTTTTTGTAAAAGATGGCTCTTTTGATTATGCAGAAAAAATTGAAAATTTAATCAAACAAACAAATAAGTAAGGAAAAAAATGGCAAATAAAGCAAAAGAACTAGCAATCCATGATAAGGACACTGGTTCTTCAGAAGTTCAAGTTGCTCAACTAACAGATAAAATTGAGAACTTATCTAAACATATTAAACAGTTCAAAAAAGATAAACACTCATCTGTTGGACTTTTAAGAGCGGTAAATAGAAGAAAAAAATTATTAGACTATTTAAAGAAAAATAAAATGGAGTCTTATAAAGAAGTAATATCAAAATTAAATTTAAGGAAGTAAATGTTTAAAGTTGTAAAGAAAGAAATAGAAGTAGCAGGGAAGAAGATTAGTTTAGAAACAGGCAAAATAGCAAGACAAGCAGATGGTGCTATCATAGCACAATGTGGAGAAACAGTTGTTTTGGCGACTGCAGTTGGAGCAAAAAAAGTTAATCCAGATATGGATTACTTTCCATTGTCAGTAAATTATCAAGAAAAATATTATGCAGCTGGTAAAATTCCAGGTGGATATTTTAAGAGAGAAGCAAGACCAACGGATAGTGAGACTTTAATTTCAAGATTGATTGACAGACCTATCAGACCACTTTTCCCAGATGAATTTAAAAACGAAGTTCAGGTACTACCGACAGTAATATCTTACGATAAAGAGAATGAAGCAGATATTTTATCAATTATTGCCTCATCAGCTGCGTTAGCAATTTCAGGAATGCCATTTTTAGGCCCTGTCGGTGCGTCTAGAGTTGGCTTTATTAAAGGGGAATACATTCTTAATCCTACTAAAGCAGAACTTAAAGACTCAAAACTTGATCTTGTAGTGGCAGGAACAAAAGATGCAGTTTTAATGGTTGAGTCCGAGGCAAGTGGTTTAACTGAGGAAGAAATGTTAAACGCTGTTAAGTTCGGCCATGAGGGATTTGTTCCAGTAATTGAAATGATAGAGGAACTAGCCAAAGAATGCAAAAAACCCGATTGGATAGTTGAGAAAAAAGATCTTTCAGAAGTAAAAAATAAATTGGAAAGCGAATTTACCGAGGAACTTAAAAAAGCATTTTCAATAAAAGATAAACAGGAAAGATCGAATTTAATCTCTGAAATAACTGATAAAGCAAAAAAGCTTTATGAAGAAGATGAGAATTATACCGATCTTGACGTAAATTCTCAGCTTAAAAATTTAGAAAAAAGGATTGTCAGAACAGATATTCTAAAAAATAAAAATAGAATTGATGGTAGAGGTCTTGCAGATGTTAGGCCAATTATGTGTGAAGTTGGAATTCTTCCAAGAGTTCATGGTTCTGCTTTGTTTACTCGAGGAGAAACTCAAGCAATAGTTACAACTACACTTGGTACATCTGATGATGAGCAAAAAATAGAAAGTCTTGAAGGATTACAAAAAGAAAGGTTTATGCTTCATTATAATTTTCCACCTTTCTCTGTTGGAGAAACTGGTAGAATAGGTACTGGAAGAAGAGAAATAGGTCATGGAAAATTAGCTTGGAGAGCAATAAATTCTTCTTTGCCTTCTAAAGAAAGTTTTCCCTACACATTTAGAATTGTATCAGAGATAACTGAGTCAAACGGTTCTTCTTCTATGGCGACTGTCTGTGGTTCATCTTTAGCTTTGATGGATGCAGGCGTACCAATAAAAGAACCAGTTGCTGGAATTGCAATGGGATTGATTAAAGAAGGCGATGACTTCAGCGTACTTTCAGATATTCTTGGAGATGAAGATCACCTAGGTGATATGGACTTTAAAGTTGCTGGAACTAAAGACGGAATAACATCTCTTCAAATGGATATTAAAATTACAGGTATAACATTTGAAATTATGGAGCAAGCCTTAAAACAAGCAAAAGATGGAAGAATTCACATTCTAGGTGAAATGAATAAAGCTTTATCTAAATCAAGGGAAGATGTTGGAAAACATACTCCTAAGATGGAGAAAATTACTGTAGATAAGAAAGATATTGCTACAGTCATTGGAAAAGGTGGAGCAACTATAAGAGAAATAGTTGAGGTATCTAGTGCCAAAGTTGACATCAATGACGAAGGTGAAGTTACAGTAGCTGCTCCAGATGAGGAAGCAAGAAACAAAGCTATGCAAATGATTAAAGACTTAACTGCTAAAGCTGAACTCAATAAAATTTATAATGGAAAAGTAATGAAAATTATGGAGTTTGGTGCGTTTGTTAATTTCCTAGGAAAACAAGATGGCCTTGTTCATATATCAGAGCTTGCTGATAAAAGAGTCGGCAAAGTAACTGATGTAGTAAAAGAAGGTGATGAAGTTAAAGTTAAAGTAATTGGCTTTGATAGAGGAAAAGTTAAGCTATCAATTAAACAAGCTACAATATAAATTTATAGGAGAAATATGAAAAAATTTGATGATTTAATGAGCGTAAGCAATGAGATTGAAAATATCAGCGCTAGTGATGCAAAAGAAAAGCTAAATGACCCAAATGTTCAATTTATCGATGTTAGGGATAAAGAGAGCTTTTCAAAAGGTACGATCGGCAATGCAATTCACTTAGACAGAGGTTTATTAGAATTTTATTTAGCAGAAGGAAGTCCTCTTGAAAATGATATGTTTAAAAATAATCCTGATAAAGAATATGTAGTTTTTTGTGGTGTTGGTGGACAAGGAACATTAGCAACCAAAACTATGAAGGATATGGGGGTTAAAAATGTCAAAAATATCACTGGTGGCATGAAAGAGTGGGAAAAGATCAAGTAAATAATAATTGTAATAAATCATAATAGAATGAACCTTTTAAAAAACTTTAAGTTAGAACTACAGAAAAAAAAATACGGAAGGTATTTATTACTTGGTAGTTTTGCATTTTTTTTTATTAAAGGTTTAATTTGGTTAGGTATTTTTATTGCTGTTGGCTTAGGTATTACTAATTCTTTTTAAATTAAGATAATTACCAATAAAATCATTTGAACAAAATTTATTGCCACAGAAACAAAGTGTGATTGTTTAAATTTTTTATCCTGCTTTTCATCTCTGAACTTATTTATCAGTGGCATTAGTACAAAATTTGAAACAGCAAATAATACCGCAACACTTAAAATTAAATAAAAATCTAAGGAAAAAGTTTTTAGAATTATAAATAAAATTAAAACTAAAACACTAATAGCTAAATTAACAGTGTAGTAATAAGGAAATATTTTTCTTATAAATTTTCTAGCATTTTCCTCATTTAATGCAGTGAAAGTTACAGGTGCAACAACAAAAGAAAAGAAAAGCATAATTCCAAATATTATACTGGTTAGATAAATACTAATTTGTTGCATCATAATTTAACTAAATTTAACTAAATTTCAGGTGATATTCTTAGGATCTGGCATTCCAACTTTATTGTAACCAGCATCTACATAATGAATTTCACCAGTAACACCACCAGCCATATCACTTAAAAGATATAATGCTGAATTTCCGACATCAAGATTATCTACATTTCTTTTCAAAAATGAATGATCGGCATTCCACTTGTAAAGAAATTTAGCATCCCCAATAGCAGAAGCTGCTAGAGTTTTAATTGGTCCCGCACTTATTGCATTAACTCTAATATTCTTTGCTCCCAGGTCTCTTGCAAGATATTTAACACTAGACTCTAGTGCAGCTTTACATACGCCCATTACATTATAATTAGGTATGGCTTTATTTGCTTCATAACTCAAAGTAATCATACTACCACCTTGCTTCATTATTTTAGATGCTTCTCTAGCAACTTCAGTAAATGAAAAACAAGATATTAACATACTTCTTAAAAAGTTTTCTCTAGTTGTATTTAAATATTCTCCTGATAACTCGGATTTATCTGAAAATGCAATTGCATGTACAATAAAATCAATTTCTCCCCATTGACTTTTTACATCTTCAAAAAGTTTTACGACTTCTTCTTTTTTTTCTACATCACAGCTAAAAGTTACATTTGAATTTAGTTTTTCTGCAAGTGGAATAACTCTTTTTTTTAAAGCATCACCTAAATATGTAAAAGCTAACTCTGCTCCAGCTTCAGCAAGTTTTTGAGATATACCCCATGCAATTGATCTCTCATTGGCAACGCCCATGATAAGACCTTTTTTTCCCTTCATTAAACTCATAGATTTAAACTTTCTCAAACACTAATGTTGCATTAGTTCCACCAAAACCAAAGCTGTTAGACATAATTGCATTTAAATTTACGTCTTTTTCAACTTGTGTAACAATCGGATAGTTTTTTGCTTCATCATCTATTTCTGATATATTTGCTGACGCTGATATAAAATTGTTTTTCATCATTATCAAACTGTAAATTGCTTCGTGAACTGAAGTTGCACCTAATGAATGACCTGACAAAGATTTTGTTGAACTTATTTTAGGTTTATAGTCTGGGAAAGCCTCACCTACTGCTTTTAATTCTGTAATATCTCCTACAGGTGTTGATGTCCCGTGGGTATTAATATAGTCAATTTTATTTTTTGAAGTTGCTAGAGCCATTTTCATACATCTCACTGCTCCCTCACCAGATGGTGCAACCATATCATAGCCATCTGATGTTGCTCCATATCCAGTTAACTCTGCGTATATTTTTGCACCTCTTGCTTTGGCGTGCTCGTATTCTTCTAAAACAAGAACTCCACCTCCACCAGCAATCACAAAACCATCTCTTGTTTTATCATATGGTCTTGAGGCTTTTTCAGGAGTGTCATTATATTTTGAGGATAGTGCGGTCATTGCATCAAACATTGCAGTCATAGCAAAGTGAACTTCATCACTTCCACCTGCAAAAATAATATTTTGTTTTCCTAATTGAATAAGTTCCATTGCGTTACCAATGCAATGACCACTCGTCGCGCATGCAGAACTTATTGTGTAATTAGTGCCTTTTATTTTAAATGGAACTGCTAGAGTGGCAGAAGCAGTACTTGCCATAGTTCTTGGAACGATAAATGGACCCATTTTTTTTGGATTTTTTTCTCTAGTTTTATCTGATGCCAATATCACATTCTCAATTGATGGTCCTCCTGATCCCATTACCATCCCAGTTGAAATATTACTAACTTCATTCTCCTCTAATCCAGAATCTTTAACTGCTTCACTCATAGCAACATAATTATATGCTGAGCCAGCTCCCATAAACCTAATAACTTTTCTATCAATGTAATCCTCTAATTTGATATTAGGTTTACCATGAACATGGCTCTTTAAATTATGTTCTTTATATTCTTCTGAAAATGTTATTCCTGATTTTGTATTAACTAAAGATTGATAAACTTCATCTTGATTATTTCCTAAACATGAAACTACACCAAGTCCTGTTACAACTACTCTTTTCATTATTTAAATAATCCTACCTTAAGATTTTCTGCACTATAAATCTTTTTTCCATCAGCAAGCAATATTCCATTCGCAAGACCTACAGTTGTCTCTCCTTTAACAAGAATTCTTTTAATATCTATTTCATATGTTGCCATTTTGACATTTTTAAGAACTTCCCCAGTGAATTTTACAGTGCTTACACCTAATGCTCTACCTCTTCCTGGATTTCCAAGCCAACCAAGAAAAAAGCCAACTAGCTGCCACATAGCATCTAAACCAAGACAACCTGGCATAACTGGATCTTCTCTAAAATGACAATCAAAGAACCACAAATTATCCTTAATATCAAGTTCAGCTTTCATAGATCCTTTTTTATAAAAACCCTCACTCTCAGTTATTTCTGTAATTCTATCAAACATTAGCATTGGTGGAGAAGGCAACTTTGCATTACCTGGACCAAATAACTTACCATTAGCGCAATCAATTAGTTCTTTGTAATTAAATGAACTTTTTTTCATAATTTTGTAATCTTATTACTTGATTTAGGTACATTATAATATACAAATAGTTTAGAATAGTTTTAAATTGCTAATGACTAGTAAACAAGAATTTATTGAAAAACTAAGAAACTCTAGCTTAAGACCAACTAAACAAAGAATAAATATATGCGAGGTTTTGTTTAATAGAGATAAAACTTTCCATTTCACAATAAACGACTTATTCAATTTGATAAAAGATAAAACTGGAGAGAAAGTATCTTTAGCAACTGTTTATAATACAGTCCATGCATTCCTTAAAAAAGGATATCTTAAAGAGATACCAATTAATTCTAATCAAACTTATTTTGATACAAATGTCACAGATCACCACCATTTCTTTGATGTTAAAGAAGAAAAGCTTATTGACATAAAAAATGAGGATGTAGGACCAATAGAGATTCAGAAATCCATTCCTGGAAAAAAAATTAAATCAGTCGAAGTTTTAGTAAAATTAGAGGACTAGATTTTCAAAATTACATCATAAATATTCTGACTTATTGACAATCTTCTTTAGAATAATTATAAACAAGGAATTAGAATAATTATAATATTAAAGGAGACAAATAATAATGAGTGCGGAATTTCATAAAAGTAAAACATTTAAATCAGCAGAATTAAGTAAGTGCCCTTTTACGGGTGCAGGTACACCAGCAAAATTTAGCGCTGGAAGAGGACAAACAAATAGAGATTTTTGGCCAAATAGTTTGAATTTGAAAATTTTAAGTCAGCACTCGAATTTATCAAATCCAATGGAGAAAAAATTTAATTATTCTAAAGAATTTAAAAAACTGAATTACAAAGCACTCAAAAAAGATTTAAACAAATTAATGACCGACTCACAAGATTGGTGGCCAGCAGATTACGGTCATTATGGTCCTTTATTTATCAGATTAGCATGGCACGCAGCAGGTACATACAGAACAGGTGATGGTAGAGGGGGAGCTGGCACCGGTAATCAAAGGTTTGCACCGTTAAATGCTTGGCCTGATAATGTTAATTTAGATAAAGCTAGATTACTTTTGTGGCCGATAAAACAGAAATATGGAAAAAGAATTTCTTGGGCAGATTTATTTATATTAGTTGGAAATGTAGCACTAGAGTCAATGGGTTTTAAAACGTTTGGTTTTGGAGCTGGAAGAACTGATATCTGGGAGCCAGAAGATGATATTTACTGGGGTTCAGAAAAAGAAATGTTGGGTGTTAAGAGATACAGCGGAAAGAGAGATCTTGAACAACCATTGGGGGCTTCTCATATGGGATTAATTTATGTAAATCCACAAGGTCCAGATTTTAATCCAGATCCATTAAAAGCGGCTCATGATATTAGAGAAACATTTGGACGAATGGCAATGAATGATTATGAAACTGTTGCACTAGTCGCAGGGGGTCATACCTTTGGAAAATCTCATGGTGCTGCACCTGAATCACATAAAGGACCTGATCCAGAGGCATCAAGAATTCAAGATCAAGCAACTGGTTGGAACAGTAATTACAAATCAGGAAAAGGTGTACATGCAATAAGTAGTGGTATTGAAGGAGCATGGACACAAACACCAACACAATGGGATATGGGTTACTTTGATTGTTTATTTAACCATGAATGGGAATTGACCAAAGGACCTGCTGGAGCATTCCAATGGACTCCAAAAAAGAATGGTCAGAGAATAAAAATGGTACCAGATGCTCATGATAAAAACAAAATGCATCCTCCTATGATGCAAACGACCGATTTATCTTTGAGGATGGATAAAAGTTATGGACCAATTTCAAAACATTTTTATCAAAATCCAGATGAATTTGCTGATGCATTTGCAAGAGCTTGGTTTAAGCTTACTCATAGAGACATGGGACCAAGAGCATGTTATTTAGGTAGTGAAGTACCAAAAGAACAATTAATTTGGCAAGATCCTATAGATAAACCAAAATATAAACTTAAGTCAAAAGATATAAGAGATTTAAAATCAAAGCTTTCAAAATCAAAAATCTCTGTTTCTGATTTAGTTTCTACGGCTTGGGCTTCTGCTTCTACATACAGAGGTTCTGACAAAAGAGGTGGAGCAAACGGAGCAAGAATTATGCTTGAACCCCAAAGAAGTTGGAAAGTCAATAACCCTAAAAAACTTTCAAAGGTTATTAAAGCTTTACAAAAAATTAAGAAAAAATTTGATACAAATAAAAAATCAGTCTCAATGGCGGATCTTATAGTATTAGGTGGAAATGTAGGAATAGAGATGGCAGCAAAAAAAGCTGGTCATAAAATTCAAGTTCCATTTACTCCTGGAAGAGGAGATGCAAGACAAGACCAAACAGATGTAAATTCATTTGGATTGCTTGAGCCACAAGCGGATGGTTTTAGAAACTACATGAAAAAAGGTAAATCTAATGTTTCAGCTGAGGAAAAATTAATTGATAAGGCACAATTAATGGGATTAACGGCACCAGAGATGACAGTTCTTGTAGGAGGAATGAGAGTTTTAGATACAAACTATGATAGTTCTAAAAATGGAGTTTTCACAAAAAAACCTGGAACTCTATCAACAGATTATTTTGTAAATCTTCTCGATATGAGTACCACTTGGAAAGAAACTGACAAATCTGAACAATATTTCGTTGGTAAAGATAGAAAGTCTAAAAAAACTAAGTGGAAAGGTTCAAGAGTTGACCTTATTTTTGGTTCAAATTCTCAATTAAGAGCATTAGCTGAAGTTTATGCCTGCAAAGACTCATCTGACAAATTTGTTAAAGATTTTGTATCTGCATGGGTCAAAGTGATGAATGCAGATAGATTTGATTTAAGATTAAACTAGTATTAAGGAAAGCGGAAAAATGACATCACTATCTTTCGAAGACTTTTATAAAGTTCCTGAAATTAAGTTTGATATAAATAGATTGCGAAATGACTTAAATCTAATTTTAGAGAAAAAGAAATTTAATTCCCCAGGAGTTACTCACTTTGGTGCAATTCCTCTAAATCAAATTCCAAATAACAAAGACTCTATAGAAGGGAACAATATAAGAGGTAAATATTGGACTATTGCAGATGAGACAGGCAAAGAAGTCTCAAGAGATATTGATATTGATGAGTCGAAATATACTCAGTTGCTACCAGAGTTCGAGAAAACTTATTTTAAAGAGGTTTATGAAATTCTTAGTAAAAAATTTAAACTAGGAAGAGTAAGGCTTTTATTGAAAGAGCCAAGATCAACATTAAGCTGGCACAAAGATCCAGAGTGTAGATTGCATGTTCCGATAGTAACTAATGCAGGTTGTTCAATGGTCATTGAAAATGTTGCAAAACATTTGCCTGCAGATGGACATGTATGGATTACTAACAATACAAAGTATCATAACTTTTTTAATGGAGGAGAACAGGCTAGAGTTCACTTAGTTGCTTGTGTTCTGGAAAGTCCGTTTAAAGAATAATGGAAGTTACCAACGGTATTTTTAAAGCTGCCGGTCAGATTTATTCCAATAACAGAGGCTCTATTTTAAGAACAATTGTTTATACTGTTGGTCATTTTGCAATTGCTATAACTGTTTTGATGTTAGTTGCTGATGTATCTTTTATGATAGCTTTGACCGATGCAATTGTAGAACCAATTGCCAATTCTATTTGGTATTTCATTTTAGATAAGTGGTGGGCAAGTAGATCAAAAAGTAAATAATAATCATTATCAATAAGTATTTAGGAAAAATTTAATAAGGATAATTTGTAGTAATAATAATTATTCGCAAAAAAAATGCGTAAATAATAATTATTCGCAAGGATATTTGTTGAAAATAATTTTTTCATATTTAATTTTTAAAATATGCAAATAGAAAATTATAATTGTAAAAAATGTGGATTAACAATCTCTTCAACTTGTTCTAAGTGTGATAAAATAGTTGATGTTGAAGTCCTTGATGATGGATGTATAGTTCAAAAGACGAAATGTGTTGATTGTGCGAATGCTCCAGTTATCAAAGACGTTTGTGTCCAACAAAAATAATTAGTTAATATATGTAACTTAGTGGGTTAGTTGATTTTTCCCCAAAGATTTTCTTCGTCAACCCACCCTTTAAAATTTTTAGTTTCTACTAAGCACCAACTTCTCTCGCATTTTTTCACTATCAATAATCTTCCAGTTTCTATTATAGCCAAGGGTTTAGAAAATTTAGTTGGTTTTTTGAATAGAATTTTATTTGATACAGTTATAAAGGATTTTGATTGCTTCAATTGAGAAATGTGTATCCACCCACCATTCTTTTTATTGTCAATTATTCTTCTAAAATTTTCTTTTTTATCAATCACTTTTACCGGCAAGTTTATTTTCTTGTAAATATACTTTATTGGATAATCAAAACTTGGACCATATCTTACGTTTACCTTATCATTTTTAAGCATTAAAAATTTTTCATTATTTTCAGAAATGGCATTAGAAGTAAAAAATATAATGATTAAAATCTTGAAGATTAATTGCACAAACAACCTTTTTTTTTAGTAAATTTTATTTTTCTAAATTCAAGTTTTTTCAGATTAACAATCAGAATTGATGAGTGAAGACTTTTATCTGACGAAATTATGTTTTTTAAAACTTCATTTGCCTGCATACTCCCAATTATATTTGATGTAGTTCCTAATATTCCTTCACTTTCACAATTTAAAACTTCATCAGTTGGTTCTGATTGGTAAAAGCACTTTAAACATGGACTTGATTTATTTTTAAAATCGAATGAAAAAATGTGTCCATCAAATTTGCTAATAGCACCAACAATTAATTTTCTTTTATATTTTAATGAAAATTTATTTATTAAAAATTTAGTTTTAAAATTATCTGTTCCATCTACAATTATATCGAAATCTTTTACAATTTTATCTAAATTTTTTTCTGATGCTTTTTCTTTTAAAATTTTGACTTTTACATCTCTGTTAATTAATTTTATTCTTCTTTTAAAGATATCAACCTTAAATTTTCCAACATCTTTTGAAGTATACAAAATTTGTCTTTGAAGATTTGAAATATCTACTTTATCGTGATCAATAGCACCTATATACCCTACACCGCATCTAGCCAACAAATCTGCTACTGGACTACCTAATCCACCAATTCCTACAATTAAAACTTTTGAATTAATTATTTTCTTTTGTCCTAATATACCAATATCCTTAAGTATTATTTGTCTAGAGTATCTCTCAAGCTTTCGTTTTGATAATGAATTTTTCACTTACCTGTTGATCCAAATCCACCTGAACCTCTAATTGTCTCAGGCAAAGTTTCTACAGTTTCAAAATTTACTTTTAGAATTGGCATTAATATCATTTGTGCAATCCTATCATCGTTATTTACTGTAAAGTCTTTATCTCCATGATTAAATAAAATAACTTTTATTTCTCCTCTATAGTCACTATCAATTGTTCCAGGAGTATTTAATACACTTATATTATTTTTAGCTGCTAAACCTGATCGCGGCCTGATCTGAACTTCGGTATCCCCAGGTATTGCAATAGATATACCTGTTGGAACTAAAGCGTTTTCACCTGGTTTAATTACTATTTTCTTATCAATGAATGCAGTCAAATCTAGTCCAGATGAACCTGTTGTTTTATATTCTGGCAGTTTAACTTTTTTGTCTAATTTTTTAATTAAGACTTTCACCATTAAGTTAATTAATCTGTTGAATTACTCTTTTGACTATTTCTTCAGCGACCAATGATTTACTCATCTTTTCAAAATTTTCTTCAGGTTTATCTTTGTAAAATATAGAAATTTTATTAAAATCTGACCCAAATCCTATAGTTTGATCTGAGACATCATTTGCAATTACCCAGTCACAATTTTTTTCATTCAACTTCCCCTTTGCATTTGTCGAGAGATTATTTGTTTCTGCTGCAAAACCAATTGTTATTTTTGGTCTTAATGAATTATGATTAGATATATGATTTAAAATATCTATATTTTTTTCTAGCTCTAAGTTAAATTCTTCATTCTTTTTAATCTTTGTACTTTTATAATTTTTCACTCTAAAATCAGAAACAGCTGCAGAAAAAATAGCTACATCTGTTGGTAGATTATTTAAACTTTCTTTGAACATCTCTTCAGCCGTTTCCACACTTATAAAATTAACACCATCCAACGGTTTAATGCTTGTCTTTCCAGAAATAAGTGTCGTATCAAATCCATTGTCTCTAAGACATTTGGCTATTTCATATCCTTGTTTGCCACTGGATTTATTTGTAATAAATCTTACAGGATCAATATATTCATTAGTTGGTCCTGCGGTAACTAAAGCTTTTAATTTTTTATTTTTATCTAAATTAGAAAAATAATTTATAAGGGTATTGACTATTTCATTTGGCTCTGTCATTTTTCCTTCACCGTATTCACCACATGCCATATCTCCTATCTCTGGCCCAATAATTTTGTATCCAAAGCTTTTTAATTTTAATATGTTTTCTTTAGTAGAAGGATGCTCCCACATTCTTACATTCATTGCCGGTGCTAAAAATATTTGTTTGTTAGAAGCTAATAAAACAGTAGACGCCAAATCTTCTGCATTTCCTGAGGCTACTTTAGATATGGTATTAGCTGTAATTGGTGCAACTAATACTGCATCAGCCCATCTTGATAAAGATATGTGGTCCATCTCAGCTTCGTTCTCTGCACTAAATATATCGTCATAAACTTTTTCTTGGGAAAGAGATGAAACAGATAGTGGAGTTACAAATTCTTTTGCATTTTTTGTTAATATAGTTTTTACACGAGCACCATTTTTCTTAAATAATCTTATTAACTCAAGACTTTTGTAAGCAGAAATTCCACCACATATAATTAACAGTATTTTTTTATTCTCAAAATAATTCATCGTCGAGATTAAAATACTACTAATCCTAAAATTACAAGTAATAATAAACCAATGATTGATTGATTTCTGAAAGCTACCATTTCATTTTTTTTTGTATTTAGATCATTATACGTATTAGTATTTTGTGGAATTTGTCCACTTGCAAGAAATGTTAATGCTTGGTTTGCTTTATCCATTATTTGCGGCATTTCTGGTAATCTTTTTATAACTTCTGCAGAATTTTTTAGAGTTTCATTTAATGTTGTTATAGGATCTTTTGTTTCTTTAAGCCATTTTTCAAGAACAGGTCTTGACGTTTCCCAAATGTTTGTCTCTGGATTTAATCTTCTTGCAACACCTTCAACTACTACCATGGTTTTCTGTAGCATGAGCAACTGTGGTTGAGTTTGCATATTAAATTTTTCTGTCACGTCAAAAAGTTGTTTGAGTAGTTTACCGCCAGATATATCTTTAATTGACTGACCAAATATTGGCTCTCCTATTGATCTTAGTGCTTGGGCGAGATCATCAACAGGCACTTCTTTTGGAACTAACCCTGCAGCCAAATGAACTTCAGCCACTTTTTTATAATCTCGTTTAATAAATCCATATAAAATCTCAGCAAGAAATTTTTTACTCAAATCATCGAGCCTTCCCATTATACCAAAATCGATAGGAACTATTTGACCACTATTGTTTATAAAAATGTTACCTTGGTGCATATCTGCATGAAAAAAACCATCTCTAACAGCATGTCTTAGAAAATGTTGAATAATATCTGATGCAATTTTTTTGGTATCTATATTTCTTTTTTCTAACTCTTCTGTTTCTCTTATAGAGACACCTTCAACCCAGTCTAAAGTCATTACATTTTCACTTGTAAAATTCCAATAAATTCTAGGAACTTGAAATCCATTGTCATTCTTAGTGTTTTCAGAATACTCATTAGCTGCAGCGGCTTCAAATCTTAAATCCATTTCTAAATTGGTTATTTCTTTTAGCAAATAAACAACCTCAATTAATTTAAGTCTTTTTGTCTTTTTGATAATTGATTCAGTTAAAAAAGCAAAAAGCATTAAAGCATCAATTTCTTCGTTGAATATTTTTTTTATATTAGGTCGTAAAATTTTTATAGCCACATCTTTAATTGTGCCATTATCATTTATTTGCGCTTTATGAACTTGAGCTATAGATGCTGCTGCCACTGGTTCAGATAGATTTAAAATTGAATTAAAATTATCTTCCCCTAGATCTTTTTTGATTATTTCTTTAGCTTTAGATAATTCAAAGGGAGGCAAACGATCTTGTAAACTCTCCAGTTGCTTTGATAACTTTTCTCCAATAATATCTGGTCTAGTTGCTAGAAATTGACCTAATTTAATGAATGTTGTACCCATAGATTGCAAGGAGTTTGATAATCTTTCACCTTCGGTTTCATTTACAAAAGAATTATCTTTTTTTGAAAATGATAAAGACAACAAATAGAACAAAATTTTTATTCCAATCGGTGGATTATGAAACTTTGTGAATATACTTAAAGCGTCAGATTTTGCTAATTTCCTTCCAAGCTTAAAAAGTACGTATAATTTTTTAATCATATTTTCCAACCTGAATGAATAGCTACTATTCCACCAGAAAAGTTTCTATACTCACATTTAATAAAATTATTTTTCTCCATTAAACCCTTTAATTCCTCTTGATTAACAAATTCTTGGATGCTTTTTATTAGATATTCATAAGGTTCTTTTTCACCAACCACAAATTTTCCTATTTCTGGAATTAATTTAGAGTATCTTTTATAGACTAAATCTAAGTTTAAATTTTGAATTTTTGAAAATTCTAAACAAAAAAATCTACCTCCTGACTTTAAAACTCTGTAGGCTTCACTTAAGGATTTATTAATATCTTTTGTATTTCTTAAACCAAAACTGATTGTGTAATAATCGCATGAATCAGATTTTAAAGGTAATTTCTCTGCCGATCCTTTCATCCACTTGATATTTTTGTAGTTTGATAATCTTTTTTTTCCTTTTTTCATCATTCCTTCATTGGGATCAATACAAAATAATTCTATATTTTTATTTGAACTATTATCGATAAAAAGTTTTGCTATATCACCTGTGCCACATGCAACATCTGCTAGAATTTTATTTTTACCTGGGTTCATCCAATTTATTAAATTTCTTTTCCATATTCTATGAACTCCAAGTGACATCAAATCATTCATGATGTCGTATTTATCATAAACTTTATCAAACACACCTTGGACTAGACCTTTTTTATTTTGAAGATATTGTTGCATAAAATAAATAATACTAATTAATATAATAATAAATGCCAGAATTGCCAGAAGTAGAAGTTGTTAAAGAGTCACTAAGTAGAACAATAACAGGAAAAAAAATAAAAAAAGTAAGTATAAAGAATAGGAATTTAAGGTACAAAATAAAAAAAGGTTTTGAAACAAGACTTCAATCAAAATCAATAAAAAAAGTTAAACGGTTTTCAAAATATATCATACTAGTTTTAAATGATGAAAAATTTTGCTTAATTCATCTTGGAATGTCTGGCACTATACATCTCTTAAGAAAAAATATTTTAAATCAAAAAACAAATGCAAGTTTTTATCATAGTCCTTATTTGCCAAAAAAACATAACCATGTATTTTTGGAATTTGATAACATAAAAATTATATACAATGATCCTAGAAGATTTGGTTATTTTAAATTATTTGAAAATAAGAATAATTTAGAAAATTTTATAAATAACTATGGTCCTGAGCCTTTTTCTTCAAAATTTAATCTCAACTACTTAAAAAAATATTTTTATAAAAAGAAAAAGAATATAAAAAATTTTCTCTTAGATCAAAAGTTTGTTTCAGGTTTGGGGAATATTTATGCAAGTGAAATTTTATTCAGCTCTAAAATAAATCCAAAAAAAAAAGCAAAATATTTAAGTCAAAACGATTGTATTAATATTATTAAATACTCAAGAAAAATTTTAAATTTAGCTATAAAAAAAGGAGGGTCTAGTATTAGAGATTTTAAAAATATAGTCGGTAAAAATGGATCTTTTCAAGATAACTTTAAAGTATACAACAGAGAAAATAAGAATTGTCTTTCACCAGGATGCAAAGGGATAATAAAAAAAAAATTTATCACTAATAGATCAACATTTTTTTGTAATATTTGTCAAAAATAAAAAATTATTATATTGACCGTATAAATTTCTCGTTATATACAATCGCGCTTATGGCAAACACTAAATCAGCTATTAAACGAATAAGACGCATAACGCGCCAAACAACTGTAAATAAGTCTAGAAAAAGTAGGTTTAGATCTGCGATAAAAAAAATGAATTTAATTCTTGATAAGAAGGACAAGAAAGAAGCTTTAGCTTTTTTGCCAAAATTAAACTCTGAATTGATGAAAATAGCAAAGACAGGAGTAATAAAAAAGCAAAATGCGTCAAGAAATATTTCTAGAATAACAAAAAAAATTAATTCCTTATAACAACTTTTAGTTTACTTGTAGAAATTACAACTCTAGAGATTATTTTTTCAATTAAAAAAAGAGTTTTTTATTAATTTCTTTACTAAGATAAATAAAATAAAAAAAGTAAATTTAAGATTACTAAATTTAAGTCCCTAAAAAAGAGATTCAATTATTAATTTATACAATTGTAAATTTTATTTTTTTTTGAGAATAAAAATATATTTATTGCATTGGATTATGAATAGGAGTTTAACAGGTTCTCATGAAAAATAATCTCACTAATATTAAATCAGACAATAATAATAAAATTGATTGGAATTTATTACAAAATGAAATGAAAAATAAATTTGGTTCTGAGATATATGATAGTTGGTTAAAAAAAATTGATTTGGTTGATGAGTTTAAGAGTTACGTTTTATTGTCTGTATCGACAAGATTCATTAGAGATTGGATAACTTCAAGATATTTAGATCAAATATTACAAATAATTAAATTATTTAAAAAAGATATATCCAGAATAGAGTTTGTAATTAACGAGAATATAAAGATCACAAATAATAGTGAAATAAAACAAGTCAATTCATCTGATAATGAAAAGATTTCGTTTATTAAAGATTCATATCTTCAATATAATCGAATTGATCCAAACAAAAACTTTGAGAATTTCTTGCTTGGTCAAAGTAATAAACTAGCTTTTGAAGCTGCAAAAAAAGTTTCAGAACAAATAGCTCACTATAACCCTCTATATATTTACGGTGGAGTTGGAATGGGCAAGACACATTTGTTAAATGCAATTGGTTTAAGTTTGAAAGAAAAAAATAAAGTAATGTTCATTTCAGCTGAAAGATTTATGTATCAATTTGTAAAATCGATAAAATCCAATGATATGGTAAAGTTTAAAGAGTATTTTAGAAATACCGATATATTTTTGATTGATGATATTCAGTTTATGAATGGAAAAGAGGCTATGCAAGAAGAGTTTTTTCATACATTTAATGTTTTACTAGAGAAAGGATCCCAAATTATTGTGTCAGCAGATAGACCTCCGAATAAATTAACCAGAATACAAGAAAGAATTAAATCAAGATTTTCAGGAGGATTAGTAGTTGATATCCAAAATGCTGATTTTGAATTAAGATACAATATAATAAAATCTAAAAACGATGATCTTAAAATTCATGATCCAAATAACATTAAAATTAGTGACGAAATCATAAAATTTATTAGTACAGAAGTTAATACTAGTATTAGAGAACTTGTAGGTGCATTTAATAGGGTAGTATCTTTCTCAAGAATTTATGGAAAAACTCCTTCAATGTCAGAGGTAAAAGTAATATTAAAAGATCTCTTAAATTTAACTGAAAATAAAGTCGATATAGATAATATTCAAACAATAGTCTGTAAATATTTTAAAATAAGTAAAAACGAAATGCTTTCTCCGAGAAGGTCAAGATATCTTGTAAGACCAAGACAAACTGCTATTTATTTAGCAAAAATGCTGACATCTAAATCTTTACCAGAGATTGGCCGATCATTTGCCAATAGAGACCACACAACCGTTATTCATTCAGTTAAAACAATAGAAAAATTAAGAAAAGATGATAATGAATTAAATTTAAGCATTGATAGCCTAAAGAATAAAATATTATACAAACAAGAAAATGAAATTTAGTGTTAATCAACAAGATTTGCAAAAATCTTTAGGTTACTGTCAGGGTGTAATAGAAAAAAGAAGCACTTTACCTATTCTCTCAAATATTTTGATAGAAGCAGCAAATTCAAAATTAAAAATTACAGCAACAGATTTAGATTTAATATTTGTAAATGAAATTTCAAATATTAAAATTTTTGATGAAGGCAAAACAACTACTTCTTCATCAATTATGTTTGATATTGTAAGAAAAATACCCTCTGGTAGTCAGATAAATTTTGAAAACTCCGGAGAAAGTAAATTACAATTAGAATCAAATAAATCTCTATTCAATTTAAATTCTATAAATGCTTCTGAATTTCCAATTACAGATGAAAATTTCAATGAAAATGAATTTACTATAAATTCAAAAGATTTATTAAAACTTTTAAACAAATGTAAATTTTCGATTTCAAATGATGAAACAAGGCATTATCTTAGTGGTATTTTTTTCCATCAGACCCAAACAGATGATAAGAATTTTTTAACTGCAGCCGCAACAGATAGCCATAGAATGTCTATCTCAAAAATAAGACTAAAAAATAAAATTGAATTTGAACCAATAATACTTCCAAAAAAAACTATATTTCAATTATGTTCTCTTCTAGAAGATTATGATGGTGAGGTTAAAGTCTCAAATATTAAATCCAAAATTAAATTTGAACTTAATAATAGTATTTTGATATCAAAGTTAATCGATGGAAAATTCCCTAATTATATTCAAGTTATCCCTAGAGAGAATCAAAAAAAACTTGAAATAGATCTAAAATCTTTTCTAAATTCCGTCGACAGAGTAGCATCAGTTTCTCTAGATAAAAAAGATGGTGTAAAATTTAATTTGACTAAAAATAATTTAGATTTATCTGTCAATAACACTAACAGTGGTGATGGTAAAGAAAGCCTATCTGTAAAATTTGAGACAGATTTAGATATAAGTTTTAACTCTAGATATTTGCTTGATATAGCATCCCAACTAAACGGTGATAATATTGAAATATATTTGAAAGATACTGGATCTCCTGCGTTAATAAAAGATCCTGCAGACTTTGACAGTATTTATGTTGTAATGCCTATGAAAGGTTAGTTAGTAAGACCAAGCTCGGAATAAATTTCTTTTTGCAATAATTTTACAAATTCTGTTTCTTCGATACCTGTATTAATTGGTTTTAAAATAGAAATAGTAATCGTTTTATTGGGTATCATCTTTCCAGATTTTGGCCATACTCTTCCAGAATCAATAGCTACGGGTTGACATTTTACATTTAATTCTCTGTAAATTCTTCCAACTCCCTTTTTAAAAGGAATAATTTCATCTGGTAGAACTCGAGTAGCTTGTGGAAAAATTATTACAGGTCTTTTTGTTTTTTCCATAACTTCTTTAATTTTTTCAGTAAAATTAAGGTTTTCTTTAGAAACTTTATTTCTATTCACAGAAATAGAATCTATCTTTCTTAAATACCAACCAAATATTGGAATATTTAATAGTTCTTTTTTAAGAATAAAAATTGGTGAATTAAATATTGTTTGTAAAAAAAAAGTTTCAAACATCGATTGATGAGAGCATGCGATGAAGAAATTTTCCTTATTAATTATGTTTTCTTGACCTTTTATTACTATGCTAGTTGAGTAAAAAATTTTTAAACAGAATGAGGACCAGTATCCAAAAAGTTTACCTCCAAAAAGAGTGATTTTTTTTGGTAGTAATAAAGATGGAAGAAAAATAATACATATTAAAATTAATCCAGAAAAAAATATACTTTTAAAGAGGATATTTCTCATTATAAGTTTTAAGTTAGATAATATCTGTTATTTTTTGTCTTTTTCTTATAATCTTTACTTGATTTCCTTTGATCAAAATTTCAGCAGGCCTTAATCTAAGATTATAATTAGATGATAATGAATAACCATAGGCACCTGTATCGCAAATAATCATAATATCATTTTCTTTTATATTCTGAAATTTCCTTTCTGTTAAAAATTTATCAGTTGTTTCACATACTGGGCCTACAAATTCTAATATTTTATTTGATCGCGATTTATTTCTTTGGGACGGGATTATTCTATGTTTTGCATTATACAAAGCTGGTCTTATTAAATCATTCATTGCTGCATCCAATATCACAAATGTTTTTGTTTTATTGTGTTTTAAATAAATTACTTTAGATGCAAGTATACCAACATTTCCAATTATAGATCTTCCAGGTTCAAAAATTATTTTACAATTATATTTATTTTTAAATTTAATTATTGATTTTTTATATTTTGTATAATTAAGTTTTCTTGTTTTATTGTCGTAATTAATCCCCATCCCTCCACCTAAATCAATAAACTCAAATTTATAATCTAAATTTTTTAAAAGTTTATCAAGGACATTTAGCATTTTTTCGTAGGGTTTGTGGTTTAAGATTTGACTACCGATATGAACGCTTAAGCATTTAATATTTATAAATTTTGATTGTTTCATCAAATTAATAATATTTACAAAAGTCTTTTTATCTACACCAAATTTATTTTCACTTTTACCAGTTGAAATTTGTTTCAATGTTTCAGCATCTGTATCTGGATTTAATCTTAGTCCTATATCAACAACTTTATTTAGTTTTTTTGCAGCCGCTTCAATTGCCAAAACTTCACTCAATGACTCAGAATTTATTAATAATATTTTTTGCTTAATTGCGTACTCAATTTCATCTTTTGTTTTACCAACTCCAGAGAAAACTATTTTGTTTTTGTTAATACCAGCCTTAAGTGATGCATATAATTCACCTTTTGAAACCACATCTGCTCCAAGGCCAAGTTTTTTTATTTCTTTTAATAGTGAAATATTAGAATTAGATTTTACAGAAAAACAAATTAAAGGTTTAATTTCCTTAAAAGCTTTTTTAAAATTCTCTACATTTTCTCTTAAATTTTTATAAGAGTAGCAGTATAGAGGTGTATTAAATTTTTTTGTCAGACTCTTAACGTTTTTTCCTTCAATAAAAAATTTATTGTTTAAATATCTCATAATACTTTTTGAATATTCTTACTTAATTCAGATTTATACTCTGGATCGCCTTTACGCCCACAAGCAACTACAAAATATAAACAAAGTATAATAATTAAAATTTTTTTAATCATTTTTTGCTTTTTTTATCATTTTCTTAACGTTCTCAAAAGAAGTTCCGCCATAAGATTTTTTTGAAATAATTGAATTTTCTAGATTTAGTATTTTATAAACATTTAATGTAAGTTTTGGCTCAATTTGATTTATTTCTTTCAATTCTAGTTCGTGAAGTTTTTTGTTTTTTTTTTCAGCTAGATTAATTATTTTCGCTGTTTGTATGTATGCTTTTCTAAATGGATATCCAAGTTCTCTTACAATGTAATCAGATAAATCTGTAGCTGTAGTAAAACCTTTTTCCGCAAGGGATAGCATACTTTTTTTATTTATTATTAAATTTTTAACCACATCATTTAACAGTGATAGTGATATTTTTAATTGATCATTTGTTTTAAACACAATTTCTTTATCATCCTGTAAATCTTTAAAATATGATAAAGGTAGCCCTTTTAATATCGAAATCATAGAATTGATATTTCCTACAAATATTCCAGTTTTACCTCTTAAATATTCCAATGGGTCAGGATTCTTTTTTTGTGGCATAATAGAAGAACCGGTTACTAACTTATCATTCAAAGTTATCATATTGAATGCATCAGAATTCCAAATAATAAGTTCTTCAGCAATTCTAGAGATGTGTAAGGAACAAGCTAGAGAAGAATATAAAAAATCTAATACAAAATCTCTATCTGATACAGTATCTACAGAATTGCTTGTTGGTTTTTTAAATTTTAGTTTTTTTGTTGTATAATTTCTATCGATGTTAAATGAAGTACCAGATAAAGCTCCAACACCTAAAGGATTTTCATCCAAAAACTCCAAGTTATTATTAAATTTTTTCTTATCTCTTTTAAACATTTCAACATAAGCTAGTAGATAATGTGACAAAGATAATGGTTGTGCATTTTTTAAATGCGTAAATCCTGGCATAATTGTTCTGACATTTTTTTGTGCAAGATTAAGAATATTTGAATTGGTTTTGTCTAATAAACTTATTATTTTTTTTGTTGATTCTTTTAACCATAATTTAAGGTCGGTAATTACTTGATCGTTTCTAGATCTAGCAGTATGAACATATCCAGCATCATCTCCAATAAGCTCAAATAGTCTATTTTCTATATTCATATGAATATCTTCTAAATCATAATTAAAATTGAATTTCTTTTTTACAATTTCATTTTTTATTCTTTTTAATCCCCAAATTATTTTATTTTTTATCTTGAAATTTATAATTTTCTGCTTGTGAAGCATTTCGACGTGAGCAATAGAGCCTTCGATATCTTCTTTAAAAAGTCTTTTATCAATTGGCAATGATCCTCCAACTTTTTTAAATAAAGTCGAGGCTTTTTTATTAATTCTTGTACCCCAAATTGGTTTATTGTTTTTATTTTTACTCATGTTATTCAGTTACAAATCTATGAAATTTATATTTATATCCATTAAAATAATATTTCTTTACTTCATATCATTTAGCTCTTCATATTCAATAGAAGCGCCTAATATAAAAAATCTAATAATTTATGAAGAAAAACAAAAAATTAAGTTTTTTGACTTTTTAAATGAGGCTGGAAATAAAGTTAATTTGAAAGATTTTAAATCTGAATTAATTATTTTGAATTTTTGGGCAACATGGTGTGCCCCTTGTAGAGATGAAATGCCATCTTTAAACAATCTTCAAATACTTAATGATGAAAAAAAAATAAAGATTATTCCAATAAATATAGGTGGAGAAAACATAAGTACATCTAAGAGGTTTTTCGATGACTTGCTCATAGAAGAATTACAAATTTTCGTTGGTGATGGCGCTGGAATTGCAAAAAATTTAAAATTAAGAGGATTACCCACAACACTATTCATTGATAAAGATGGTTATGAGTTTGCAAGAATTGTTGGCTCAATAGATTTTAACAGTGATGAATTTTTAAATTGGTTAAATGAATTAAATTAATTCTTATAAAAGTAAGCTAATGCTACAAGTACAATTATAGCAACAAATTGTAATAAAACTCTAAGCTGCATTAATTTGTTAGACGCTTTTTTATCTCCGTCTCCTTTAAAAAGTGTTCTAATTCCAAGAATTAAGACTACAGCGACAGCTGCAAGCAAAACAATTGCTGCAATTTTAACAAATATTTCAGAAATCATACTTTGATTTTAGTTTCTTTTTAAAATAAAAAAACATAATTACTTATCTATGAAATTTTGCCTTGAATCAACAATTATAAAACCTGAAAATGGGTCTGACATCAAAAATGCAGTAATTTTACTTCATGGATATGGTGGAGATGGAAATGATATCAGCATGTTAACTCTTAATTGGAAAAGGTTTTTAACCAATACAGTATTCTTATGTCCGAATGGACACGAACGATGTAAAATTAATCCAATTGGTTATCAATGGTTTGATTTAGAAACAAATGATAAAAATTATATTTTAAATGAAGTAAAAAAAGCTGAAAATAAATTAAAAAAATATATTGAAGAAGTTAAAGCAGAATATAATTTAGAAAATTCAAAGATATGTTTATCTGGATTTAGTCAGGGTTGTATGATGTCAATAAACTTGGGCTTAACTTCTAAAGATCCATTTAATTGTATTGTTGGATTTTCTGGAAAGATTATAGATAAAGAGGATCTTAGTTTAAGATTAATTTCTAAAACAAAAACTTTATTAATTCATGGTGAAAAAGATGAAATAGTTCCACCCTACAATTTATTGGAAGCGAAAGATTTTTTTACACGCAATAATATTAGTATAGAAACTTTAATGATCAAAGACTGCGACCATCATATACCAATTGAAGCTTCAAGTAATGCATTAAAATTTATCAAAGATAATTTTGATATTTAAAGAGAATTAACTTTTTTGTTACATTGATTAATAACAATATATAATATATTAGATAATTATGACTTTGATGATCAATGAAAACCTTTCACTTGAAAAATGTCCAGCTCTAGTTCTTAATGCAGATTATAGACCACTAAGTTATTATCCTTTATCATTATGGTCATGGCAAGACGCTATTAAATCTGTATTTTTAGATAGAGTCTCAATTGTAAGTCATTATGATAGAATGATAAGAAGTCCATCATTCTCTATGCAGTTACCGAGTGTTATTGCATTAAAATCTTTTATAAAGCCTCGTTCAAATCCAAATTTCACAAGATTTAATGTTTTCTTAAGGGACAAGTTTAGTTGTCAATATTGTGGAAGTAATGATGAACTAACTTTTGACCATCTTCTTCCAAGATCAAAAGGTGGGAAAACTGATTGGGAAAATGTTGTTACTGCTTGCTCAGCATGTAATGTAAAAAAAGGTGGAAGATTGTTAAAAAATTCTGGAATGAAGTTAAATCAATGGCCTTTTCAACCAACAACAGAAGATCTTCATAGAAATGGGAAGAATTTTCCACCTAATTTTCTACACAGCAGTTGGATGGATTATCTATATTGGGATGTGGAACTAGATCCTAGTTAAATTTTTTCAGAGATATTTATAGCAATTTTCGAGCCAGTTTTGATAATTTTATCCATTACTGAATATAATCCTTTTTTTGTTGCGCCGTGTTCATATGCAATATCTTTATGTTCTAATTCATCAGCTCTAAATTTTTTAATTTTTTCTCTCAGTTTTTTCTCATCATCTTGTAATTGATCTATTTGACTTTGGTAATGTTTATCAATTACTTCCTCAACCGAGGCTGTGCAAAGCATTGCTGCTTTTTTTCCTAATATTGTTGAGCCAAAACCTAAACCTACTCCTAATAAATCCCATAGTGGTAAAAATTTAGTTGGTTTTATTTTTCTTTCTCTAATTTCATTTTCAAAAAAATCACTATGTTCCTGTTCATGCTCTCTCATTTCCTCTACTAATTTTAATAGTTCAGGATCTTTTTTGAACGTTTTAAGAGCCAAAAGTTGACCTTCATAAATTTTAATTGCACCTCTTTCTCCAGCGTGATCAACTCTAATAAATTCTTCCAATTTTCTTTTGTTAGTTTTTTTCATAAACAAGAGCTCTTAACGAAAATAACACAATTAGTAAAGATGTTAAAAAATTCAATCCAGATAAAGAGATGCCTAAAATAGTGAACTCTACATCTTTACAATTTTTAACCATTCCTAGACTTTCGATTATTTTTTCTTTATTTGTGATATCTATATTTGTGTTTGTACAACCAGCATATTCATCAAAAATTCCATTTTCTATACCAAAATGATATCCTGCAAGTGCAGTGCTTAGTGTGAATGTAATGATTAAAGCAATTAATATTCTATCAGATTTAAAATAGTTATATCCTAAAAAACAAACGAAGATCGCTACTAAAAAAGGAATTCTTTGATAAATACATAATTTACATGGCAAATACCCTAAAACTTTTTCAATGTAGATCGCAGATAATATGGCAATAATTGAGTGTATAAAAATTAACAAATAAATATTTTTTCTTTTTAAAATAAAATTCATTTTAGCTCATAAAGTTTTGTAAAAATTTATAAATTAAAAAAGCAAAAAATATTAATACAATTGAGATTAAAATTGAAACTTTAAGCAGTTTTTTTTCAATTATTGTTTTCATTGCTGGACCAAAATTTCCAACAAGAAAAGCTATTATAAAAAATCTAGATCCTCTTGTTAGTAAGGAGACAATTATAAAATAAACAATATTAAATTGAACAAAACCACTAGTTATTGTGAGTAACTTAAATGGGATGGGTGTAAAACCTGCTATAGCCAGCAAAGTTGCCCATGCAAAAACTCCTCCATCTGATGAAATTTTATCTTTTAAAAATGAAGTATTATCTACACCGTAAAGCTCAAAAATCTTAATTCCAATTTCATTGAAAAAAACATATCCGATGAAATATCCCAAACATGCACCTAAGACGGATCCTGTTGTAGCAATAATTGCTATCTTCATCCATCTTTGTCTGTCGGCAATAGTCATTGGTATAATAAGAACATCTGGTGGAATAGGAAATACGAAACTCTCAATAAAAGATATAAATCCTAAAATTTTTTTTGAATTTTTATGTCCTGCAAGTTTAATTGTTTTATTAAATAGTTCCTTAAACATATTTTCTTTTAATATAAATAGTGTTTTAATACTATTATTTATATTCTATGAAACTAAAAATATATGGGCGAATGGCGGAACTGGTAGACGCGTTGGACTCAAAATCCAATAGTAGCAATACTGTGAGAGTTCGATTCTCTCTTTGCCCACCAAAAAAAATATGAACTTGAAACAAATTAATAATTTAACTGAATTATTTTTTGATCAATTTAATAAACAAATCGATAAAAACAAAATCTTATTATCAACTTTAGGTGATAAAAGAAAAAATTATTCTTGGCAGGAAACTTACGATTTTATTAATTTAGTTTCCAATGAATTAAGAAAAGTAATATCAAAAGGTGATAGATGTTTATTAGTCTCTGAAAATAGACCTGAATGGTTTATCACAGACTTATCTATTATGTTATCTGATGGAATAACTGTTCCAGCTTACACAACTTATGCAGAAAATGACTATAATTATATTATCAATGATTGTACTCCCAGTGTAATTTTTGTTTCAAACATTGGACAATTCAATAAATTAAAAAACATTATTAATGACAAAAAATTTATAAAAAAAATATTTTCCTTTGAAAAATTACCAAATGTTGAATTTGAATATATTAATTTAGAAGACTTAATAAAAAATAATAATAAAAAAAATTTATCAATTCACAAATCGTTAGCATCAAGAAAAGATCCATCTTGCATAATATATACTTCGGGTACGCAAGGAGATCCCAAGGGAGTGATTTTAAGTCATGGAGGTATCTTAAATAATTGCGAGGGCGCAATAGATATTCTAAAACCATTATTAACTAAACAGCAGCCCAGATTTCTTACTTGGCTTCCACTTTCACATTCTTACGAGCACACTGTCCAATTTGTACAAATCACTGTAGCAGCTAGAATTTTTTATGCTGAGAGTATCGACAAATTAGTAAAGAATATGGTTGATTGTTCACCAGAAATTATGACTGCTGTACCGAGATTTTATCAAAACCTATATCAAAAAATTAATGCAAGTTTTAAAAAAGCGACAGGATTAAAAAAAAAATTAATATATAAAATGTTAGAGCTAGGTCTAAAAAAAATAAAAAAAGAAAATTTAACCTTTTTTGAGAAACTACAAGATAACATTCTGGATAAATTAGTAAGAAAAAAAATAAAATCACAATTTGGTGGTTCTCTCAAAACATTTGTTTCTGGTGGAGGTGCTTTGGACAAAGAGGTTGGATATTTTTTAAATGCGATTGGTTTACCAACTCTTCAAGGTTACGGCCTAACTGAGACATCTCCAGTAGTTAGCTGTAATCCAATAGATGATATTAGAATAGATACTGTTGGCCCACCGTTTAAGGGAAATGATGTCAAAATAGCCGAAGACGGTGAAATACTAGTAAAAGGTGAAAATGTTATGTTAGGCTATTGGAATAATAAAGAAGAAACTGATGAAGTTTTGATAGATGGCTGGCTTCACACAGGAGATATTGGTGTGTTTGAAAATAATTTTTTAAAAATTACTGATAGAAAAAAAGATATTCTCATTACTCCTGGAGGAGATAATATTTCTCCATTAAAAATTGAAAATGAACTAGTAAATCTGGAATTTATTGATCAAGCAGTAGTATATGGAGATAATAAACCTTATCTGGTAGCATTATTAGTTTTAAATGATGAATTTATTAATATTAAAAATGAAGAAATTAATAACGCAATAAATAATTTAAATAACAATCTTTCAAAAGTGGAAAATATTAAAAAGTTTTTTTCAATAAATGAAAAATTTTCAATTGAAAATGGAATGTTAACACCAACATTAAAGTTAAAAAGATATAAAATTATTAGTAAATACAAAAAAAATTTTGAAAATCTTTATAATTAATTGAAAAAATTTGTTTAATTACCGCTATTTTACTGAACTTTTTTTAATTATTAATTTTTTTATTTTAAAAAAAAAAAAATTAAAAAAGTACAAAAAATTATGTAATTGACATAACTATTCAAAAAAATTACAAAAAGGTAATTAAACGAATCAAAAAGATTCGTAATTAAAAAAGGGAGCTAAAGATGGCTAAAAGAAGAAAAAAAGCTGCTAAAAAGAAAACTAAGAAAAAAGCTAAGAAAAAAGCTAAAAAGAAAAAAAGAAGATAGTTTAGTATTCTTTTTATTAAATAACGCTTCTCATGGCGCTTGCGTGGGGAGCGTTTTTTTTTACTCTGCTACACCCTGTGAAATTTCTTCTTCTGGTGGTTTATTTTCAATTTTTTGAATTTGTTTTTCAAGATTTCGTTTTAGAGCTTTATCAAGTTTTTTTTGGGTGTCTTCTAAGTTTAAATTTAGAACAATCTGAAATTCTGTAAGTATTCTGTCGTAAGCTTTTTCAAATAATTGCCTTTCACTATAGGATTGATCAACCATAAGGTCATCACCTTTATTTAAATCTCTAACCACCTCTGCTAATTCATAAATTTTACCTGATGAAATTTTTGCTTCATATTCTTGAGCTCTCCTACTCCACATACTCCTTTTAATTTTTGGTTTACTTTTTAAAATACTAATACATTTATTTACTTGATTTATGGTTGCCAAAGGTCTCAAATGAGATTGTTTATTAACAGGGACCATGCCATTAGCTTTGTCTTTTTCGAATTTGAGAATATAAGTTTCGATTTCAATACCACCAATGTTCATCTTTTTAAATTCTGTTATTTGTCCAACACCATGTTTTGGATAAACAACATAATCTTTAATTTTATATAGTTTTTTTTCAGTACCTTGTTTTTTTACTTTCTTAATTTCAGGTTTTTGTTCGTTATTTTTTGATATTCTTAGTAAATTAGTGTTTGTTTCGGTGTTCTCTTTTTTTTCAATTTTAGATGGTTTTACTTTAGTAACCTTTTTTTGAATTGTTGATTTTTTTAATTTATTAACAGTTCTTATTTTTTTTGTTTTTAAAGCAGTTTTATTTTTTTTTGTTTTACTTATAGTTTTTATTTTCTTATTTTTACTCTGTTTTTTATTCTTAGAGATACTCTTTGCTTTAAATGTTTTCTTTAAAGTATTTATCAAACTTATTTTCCTCATTTTTAAATTTCTCGTGATCCGGCATAGGTTCTTTAGCTACTGAAATATTTGGCCATATTTCAGAATATTTTTTATTAATATCTAACCATTTTTCACTGCCTGGTTCAGTGTCTGAAACTATAGCATCAATAGGACACTCTGGTTCACAAACGCCACAATCTATACACTCATCAGGTTTAATTACAAGCATATTTTTTCCTTCATAGAAACAATCCACAGGGCAAACATCTACGCAAGTAGTATGTTTACATCTTATGCATTTATCATTGACCAAATATGTCATTGATTTAATTTAACTTTTTCTTTTATATCGCCGACTGACTTTGCATCGAGATATAATAATCCAGATAATCTTCTCATTAGATTAGTTTCATACATGTCAGCTTTTTCATCTGAATAAATTATTGTCCACAAAGCTTCAATAACTATCTTTTTTTCTTCAATACTTTTATTTTTTACTTCTTTAGTAAATTCTAGGATTTGGTTTGAGTCTTTTTCTTTTAATTCTGCATCTTTAATTATTTCATCTAAATTATCATGACTAGCTCCCATTTCAATTAAAGCTCTTTTAATGATATCCCGTTCTTTTTGCGTAAAATTCTCATCAATCTTTGCCGAGTGAATTAACAGTGCAGCAACACTTATTAAAGATAAATGACTTTTGTCTTTTTTTTCATTTTGTTCTTTAGAGAATAAATTAAACATTATTTTAAGTTTAACTGATTTAATACACTGAATGGATTATTAGAATAGTCTTTTTTGTCATGCCTCTTAGAAATTTTATTTTTTGATGGAAGATACTTTATAAAAAACTCATTTTCTTTCTCATAAATTTTATAATTCATTTTCTTTAAAAGTTTCATAAAATTCTCTTTAGAGCAACCAAGTAAGTTTAGCATTTCAGGCACAACTTTAATCTCTTTTTTATTATCTTTTTCTGAATTAAATATTAATAAAAATAAACGTTCAAGTATATCTATACGAACATAAATATCGTCAAATTTCTCAAAACCACAAAGTAACATAAAATCTTTATTTGCAGATTTCATGCCATTTAAAAAATTTAATCCAAATGTTGGAGGCGATAAATTCAAATAATTATTATTATAGTTTTTCCATAATAATATTCTCAATGAAACTGAACTTGGTTTAAATAACTTAAACAAAAAAATATGATATCTTCCAAACTTCACACCTATTTTCCTTAATTTTTTTCTGTCGTCCTGATTTATTTTTTTTATGTATTCAGAAATGTTTGATCTTTTTATTACACCATTATTTTCATAAAGTCTGTAAGCCAAAGCTCTAAGTTCTGGGTTATCCTCCTTAATGTTTTTCAATTCAATCAAGCTATTAAGTTCAGTTTCAATTTTTTTAATTATCCATTTATTTAGGTACTCATTTAAATTATATCTTTCTTTATTCTCAATCATTTCATCAATAATTAATTCAATTTTTGGATTAAGGTAATCAGATCCAGCTATCAGTTTTGCTATTGGATCATTTCGCCAATAAATTTTAAAGTCATCTTTCAATTCTATCAGTCCAGTATCCGTTATTTGTTTTATTCTGTTAATTATTTCTGGACCCACATTCTGTCTTGCAGCCTTCTTTAATGATTTAATATCTGTATCTAGGGCATCTATTTTCAAATCTAGTTGAAGTTTTAAACCTTTTAAAATTCCAATATATTGACCATTAATCAATACCTTTTGTTCCTCAATAATTTCGGTTTTTAATTCAATATCCTGTTTTAATCCTTTAGCTAACACGCTAGCTCTTTTATCTATGAAAGTTTTGGTTAATTCTTCATGAAGTTTGTCTGATAATTTATCCTCTAAGTTTTTAGTTCGTTCGACCCAGTAATCTTGATTTTCAACCCAACTAGATTTGTTTGCAACATATGACCATGTTCTTACATTCGATATTCTATTTGAAATTGAGTCCACATTTCCATCAAGTTTATCAAGCATAGACAGTTGCTTTTTCATATAATGGTTAGGAATTTTACTCTCTTCACCTGTTAAAAAATTGAATACTTTATCCACAACTTCCAAATGGTGACCATAAGTTTTTTTGACAAAATCAGGTATTTGACAACATTCCCAGAGAATTTTTAAAATGTATGAATTATTTTCTATATTGTTATTATTTTCTTTTAAAAAATATTTTAAAACTTTCTCATCTTCGCATTCTCCAACCCTTCTTAACCAATCTTTATTAGGTTTTTCCTCTAAAGATTTTAAAAGGCTCTCCTTATTATTAAAACTTAGATTAGAGTTTCTCCAAAATATATTTTGAATTTCTGGAAAATTATGATTTTCTAATAATTCAATTTCATCTGGACTTATTTCATCGCAGTCTCCTGTAATACCGAATCTACCATCGTTTAAATATCGACCAGCTCTTCCTGAAATTTGTCCAATTTCTGAGATTTTTAATCGTCTAATTTTTTTTCCATCAAATTTTTTTATGTTTGAGAAATAAACATTATCTAGATCCATATTTATCCCCATTCCAATAGCATCAGTAGCAACAAGATAGTCAACATCTCCTGATTGATATAAACTTACTTGAGCATTTCTCGTTTTAGGACTGAGAGATCCCATAACAATTGCTGCACCACCTTTCTGTCTTCTAATGAGTTCTGCAATTGCATATACCTCTTCTGTAGAAAAAGCAATTACAGCACTTTTTCTGTCAATTCTTGAAATTTTTTTGTGTCCTCCAAATGAGAGTTTTGACAATCTTTCTTTATTTATAAACTCAATATCATCATCTAGTTTTTGAATAATATTTTTTATAGTATTGGAACCCATTAGCATTGTTAATTTCTCACCTCTGAGATTTAATAATCTATCTGTAAAAATATGACCTCGTTCATGATCTGAGCACATTTGAATTTCATCTATTCCCACAAAATCTAAAACTTTATCCACAGGCATTGACTCAACAGTACACAAAAAATACTTTGCATTAATTGGTATAATTTTTTCTTCACCAGTAATAAGAGCAACTTGAGATACATCTATCTTCTGTATAATCTTGTCATATACTTCTCTTGCTAAAAGTCTTAAAGGAAATCCTATCATTCCGGAGTCAAATGAAAGCATCGTTTCTATAGCTAAAAAAGTTTTACCAGTATTTGTAGGCCCAAGAACTGCGGTGATCTTATTTTTTGACATATCAACTTTTAGTATGATCTTTTTTAAGCCTACTATATTTTGTTACTCAAAAAGAACAAAAATAGACTAAAACTAGTCCGAATCAGATAGGAAAAAGTTCTCATTTTCAATTTATATCATCTAAGGTTAGCATAAATTTTACAATATAAATATAAATATTTAATGCCAAAAAAACTTTGGGAACCGTCTAAAGGACTAATAAAAAATTCGAATTTATTTGCATATGAGAAATTTATTTCAAAATATTATAAATATAATCTTTCTAGAAATTATACAAAGTTATTAAAATGGAGTGTAAACAATCCCAAAGATTTTTGGAACTCCATCTGGAAATATTTTGAAGTAATAGGAATTAAAACTAACAAATTTAAATTAACCAAGGATCTTATTAATAGTAAGTTTTTTGTAAATTCAAAATTAAGTTTTACAGAAAATCTTTTAGTTAAAAATTCTAATCAAAAAGCTATAACATTTGTTAGTGAAAATGGTTACAGAGAACAAAAGTCCTGGAAAGAACTTAATATTGAAGTAAAAAAAATAATTACATTCTATAAAAAAATAAATATTTCTGAAAAAGATAGGATAGCGGCATATACTCCAAATCAGATAGAAACAGTTGAGTGTTTTTTAAGTGCGAGCGCTATAGGATCAATCTGGAGCTCGTGCTCACCTGATTTTGGCGTACCTGGAGTTATAGAACGTTTTTCCCAAATTAAACCTAAATTATTAATTATTACTGACAAATACTATTATAACGGAAAAGAAATAAATATTATTGAAAGATTGCCTAAAATTTTAAAAAACATAAAAAGCATAAAATCAGTATTAATTTTAAATTATCCTGGAAAAAAATTAAGAAAATTAAAAAAAATTAAAAATATAAAAATTTATTATTTTAATGAGATTAAAAAATATGAAATTAGCAGAAATAAATTAAAAAAATTTGATTTTGACCATGAATTAGCAATTTTATACTCAAGTGGCACAACAGGTAAGCCAAAATGTATTTGCCATAGATCTGGTGGAGTTTTATTGCAACATTTGAAAGAACATCAATTACATTGCAATATAAAACCAAATGATAATGTATTTTACTTTACAACTTGTGGATGGATGATGTGGAATTGGCTTGTTACAGCCTTAGCATCTAAAGCATCAATATTGCTATTTGATGGTTTTCCTATGTATAAATCTCCAGAGCTATTGTTAAAAATTGCAAATAAAGAGAAAGTTACTCTATTTGGCATAAGTGCAAAGTATATTGATCAACTTATAAAGCACAACGTTAAGGTAAAAGAAAAAATTAAACTTGAGCCTTTAAAAACAATTTGCTCTACAGGGTCTCCGCTATCAAAAGATGGTTTTGAATTTATTTATAGAAATATAAAAAAAAATGTTCATTTAGCATCTATTTCTGGAGGAACAGATATTGTTTCCTGTTTTGTAAATGGAAACATTTATTCAACTGTAAATAGCGGTGAAATACAAAATAACGGTCTTGGCATGGACACAGCAGTATTTTCTGAAAAAGGAAAATCAATTTTAAATAAAAAAGGAGAATTAGTGTGCAGAAACCCTTTTCCATCTATGCCTTTAAAATTTTGGAATGATCCTGGAAAAGTTAAATATAAAAAAGCTTATTTTTCAAAGTTTAAAAATATTTGGCATCATGGAGATTATGCTGAGCGAAAGAATAATGGGTCTTATATTATCTATGGGAGATCAGATGCAACATTAAACCCGGGTGGTGTTCGACTTGGTACAGCTGAAATTTATTCTGTTGTAGAAAAATTTAAAGAAGTAAAAGAGTCTATAGTAGTCGGTCAATCTTGGGATAACGATGTAAGAATTATACTTTTCACAGTCTTATCAAAAAATAATAAATTAGATGAAAAATTAATTTCTAAACTAAAAACAACAATTAGATATGAGGCTTCTCCCAGGCATGTACCTGCCAAAATAATTGCAGTAAATGATATTCCTAGAACTAAAAATGGTAAAATTGTAGAGGTAGCTGTTAAAAATATAATAGACGGAAACAAAATAAATAATATTGAAGCATTATCCAATCCATCTGCTTTAAATGAATATAAAAATCTAATTGAATTAAAATCGTAATGATCAAAGATACAATCAAAAACTTAAGTTTATCAGCAACGCTAAAAATAAATGAAAAATCAAAAGTTATTGAAAATGAAGGAAAAAATATTATTAAGTTTGGATTTGGACAATCACCATTTCCAGTTCCAATTACTATTGTTGAAGAATTAAAAAAAAATGCACATCAGAAAAGTTATTTACCTATTCAAGGATTAGATAAATTGAGAGATTCAATCGCAAAATATGAGTCAAAAAAGAAAAATTATAATTTTGACTCAGATCAAGTCATAATAGGTCCTGGTACCAAAGAGCTTATGTTCTTGATGCATTTAGCATTTGAAGGTGAAGTTTTATTGCCAGCTCCAAGTTGGGTATCTTACAAGCCTCAATCAATAATAGCTAAAAATAACTATAACTGGATGCAAACATCTGCTGAAAATAATTGGTTTCCTAAAGCTCAAGAAATAGAAAAAATTATTTTGAAAAAACCAGATAAAAAATATCTTTTATTTCTTAATTCTCCAAATAATCCATCAGGACAAGTATGCGAAAATTTAAAAGAAATTTCTTTAATAGTAAAAAAGTATAATATTTTAGTTTTATCAGATGAAATTTATTCTGAATTAACATTTGATGAAAATTATATTTCTATTTTCGAATACTGCCCTGATAATGTCGTAATAAGTAACGGACTTAGTAAATGGTGTGGCGCTGGAGGATGGAGACTTGGGTACTTTATAATTCCAAAGAAAAAGATTGAATTACTTAAATCTATGAAAGTTTTAGCGAGTGAAACATTTTCCGCAGTAAGTTCACCAATACAGTTTGCTGCAATATCTGCTTTTAATGCTAACCATGATGAATATATTTTAAAATCAAAAAAAATTCTTAAAGCTGTTGGAGACTACGTATATAGAAATTTAAAATCTAATAATATTATTATGAACAAACCCATGGGTGGCTTTTATTTGTTGCCTGAATTTTTGAACAAGAAATTTAATAATTCTTCATTCATGTGTGATGAAATTTTGACTAATTTAAATATTGCTTTACTTCCAGGAAGTGACTTTGGATTTGATGAAAAAAGGATGATTGTTCGTCTAAGTTTCACAGATTTTGACGGAGATATATTTATGAAAAATATTAATGAAAAAACTGATATTAATGATGATTTAATAAAATTGTACGCCCCCAAGGTTGTAGAAGGAGTAAATAAATTAAAATCTTGGGTTGAAAAATAATAATCAGTTTAAAAATTCCTTATTTAATAATACTTATATTAACTGAATTTACTAGACACTCCTTGTAATAAATAGTTAGATTCGATTTTAAAACTTTAGAGAGGGTATATGAAAAAAATATTATCAACAATATCAAGCTCTATGATTATTTTTGCTGCTATATTTTCATTTGGATCAATAGCAAAATCAGCAGAGTTTTTTACAATAGGCACAGGAGGACCAACTGGAGTTTATTTTCAGACAGGAAACGCTATTTGTAAAATGTTACACAAATCAGCAATTAGCGCTGAACATGGTAGAAAAAAAGGTATGAAAGATAAAGCTTACAGATGTACCGCTCCTTCAACTGGAGGCTCAAATTATAACATCGGACAAATAAAAGATGGTGAGTTTCAATTTGGTGTAGCACAATCTGACTGGCAATATCATGCTTACAATGGATCAAGCAAATGGGAAGGGAAACAATTCAAAAATTTAAGAGCTGTTTTCTCAGTACATAACGAGCCATTTCAAATCTGGGCTAGAAAAAAAGCAAAAGTTAAAGATTTTATGGGTCTTAAAGGAAAAGTAGTAAACATTGGAAATCCAGGTTCTGGTCAAAGAGGAACAATGGAAGAATTGATGAAAGCTATGGGCGTTGATAACAGTTTCTTTAAATCAGTTACTGAGCTAACATCTTCAGAACAAGTAAAAGCTTTATGTGATGGTAAAATTGATGCGTTTGGATATTCTGTAGGTTTTCCAAATGGAGCGATGGAACAAGCAGCAACATGTGCAGCTAAAGCTATGCCAATCAATTTAACAGGAGATGTAATTAATGGAATTATTAGTGGAGCTGATTATTATGCATCAGCAACAATTCCAAAAGGTACTTATACTAAACAAAAAAAAGATGTAACTACATTTGGTGTTAAAGCTACTGTAGTAACAAGTGTGGATGTTTCTGAAGACTTAGTATATCAGGTTACAAAAGCTGTTTTTGAAAATTTTGACGATTTTAGAAAACAACATCCAGCTTTCGCTCCTTTAGAGAAAAAAAATATGATAGCTGATGGTTTATCAGCACCACTTCATCCTGGAGCTGTTAAATATTATAAAGAAGCTGGTTTAATGTAATTAAATCTATATAAAAAAATTTAGGCCCAATATATCTATTGGGCCTTTTTTTTTATATATTAAGCTGAATGTCAGCAGACATAGATAAAAAAATTGAAAATAAGATTAAAGAAGATCTTTCTCCTACAAGAAACCTAACAGGTTTTCATTTAAAGTTAGTTGCTATTATTGCAATAACCTGGTCTTTATTTCAGCTTTGGTATGCTTCTCCATTTCCATTTTGGTTAAATTTTGGAATGTTTAAAGGTTTACCAGCTAGAGCAATTCATCTTGGCTTTGCACTTTTACTAGCATTTTTAATATTTCCATATGCAAGGGGTAAAAAAGTAAATTTTATAGATATATTAATTGCAATAACAGGTGCAGTTTGTTGTTTATATATTTATGTTTTTTATGATCAATTAGTAGATAGGGGTGGAATATTACTTAAAATAAATTTTTCCGATGATTTTACTATTCCTGTAGAACTTATACTTGGAATAGTTGGAATATTAATTCTTCTTGAAGCCACCCGTAGAGTAATAGGTGTCCCATTAGTTGTTATTGCAGTTTGTTTTTTGTTATTTTCTTACTTTGGGCAATATGCACCAGACATAATTTCTCATGGTGGATTATCATTAAAAAGGTTAGTTGGTTTTCAATGGTTTGATCAAGAAGCTATTTTTGGAATTCCGATAGGTGTTTCTGTAGATTTCATATTTCTCTTTGTACTTTTTGGAGCACTTTTAGAAACTGCTGGAGGGGGTAAATATTTTTTAGATTTAGCTTTTGCAATGGTTGGAAAAATGCGAGGTGGACCTGCTAAGGCAGCCATTCTTGGATCCGGTATGACAGGATTAATCTCTGGATCATCAATTGCTAATACAGTTACAACTGGAACATTTACAATTCCAATTATGAAAAAGACTGGTTTTTCCAAAGAAAAAGCGGGTGCAATCGAAGTATCTTCATCAGTTAATGGTCAAATAATGCCTCCTGTTATGGGAGCAGCAGCTTTTGTGATGGCAAGTTTTATCGGCGTTACATATTTTGAAGTTGTCAAACATGCTTTTTTACCAGCTATAATTTCTTACATTGCACTATTTTATATATCTCACCTTGAAGCGCTTAAATTAAATTTAAAAGGTATGGATGAAAACGATATTCCAAAATTGAAAAAAACATTTTTTGAAGGAATACATTTTTTAGTTCCAATATTTGTTCTTATATATCTACTAGTTTATATGAGGCTTACAGCTTCTTACTCTATTTTTTTTGCAACAATAACTTTAGTTATAGTTAATCTTTTAAATAAAATTTTTAAAGAAAAGAACTTTAAGAATGCTTTAATATATTGGTACAACCAAACTGTTGTTGGTTTTGAAAAGGGTGCTTTGAATATGGTTAGTGTCGGAATAGCAATTGCAACAGCAGGTATTATAGTTGGTGCAGTTGGATCCACAGGTTTAAGTACTAATTTAATAATTGTAATCGAGTCGATTGCAAAAGATAATGTTATTATTCTTTTATTTTTAACTATTATTTTATGTTTACTATTGGGTATGGGTTTACCAACTACTGCAAACTATGTAGTTGTAGCTTCTCTAATGGCAACTGTTCTTGTTGATGTTGGTAATGCATCAGGATTTATTTTTCCTTTAATTGCGGTTCATTTATTTGTATTCTATTTTGGCCTAATGGCAGACGTTACACCTCCAGTTGGCTTAGCATCTTATGCAGCTGCTGCTATTTCTGGTGGAGACCCGTTAAGAACAGGAGCCCAGGCATTTTGGTATAGTCTGAGAACTGGAATACTTCCTATTGTATTCTTATTTAACAGCGAGTTATTATTAATTGGTATTGAAAGCATATGGCATGGCTTAATGGTAATAGTCACTTCATTGATTGGGATTTTAGTATTTACATCTGCTACTCAGGGATGGTTTATAAATAAACTGAGATGGTACGAAATTATTATATTTTTAATAATTTCAATTTCATTATTATCCCCAGAATTTATTCTTAATAAATTTTACCCAAAATATAACTATTTAAGTATTGAAGAAATAAACAAAAAACAGTTTGATTATAATAAAGAAATAAGAATTAAAATCACTAGACTTACAGAGTACGGCGAAAGATATAAATTGTTTGTAATTGAAAAAAATAGTTTTGATAAAAATTTCAGTTTAGATGATTATGGAATGAGCTTAGTTGTAGAAGATAATAAAACCATAATTGATACTTTAAAATGGAATGGAATTGCAAAAAAATCTGGTTTAGATATGGGAGATATTATTAATGAATTTAAAATTGAAAATCAGAATAGACCAAAAAAAGAAATAATTTATCCTATTGCTCTTATTCTTTTATCAATCTTTGGTTATTTAAATATAAAAAGAGGAATTTAGCTTAGACCTGCATGGGGTAACTTACGTTGAAGTATTTTCCAAATACCTGTAGCAGATGCAATTATTTTACCTTTACATTCTAAATAGCACTCTAAAAAAACCATGCTTTTTGTTTTTTTTTTAATTTTTACATATCCAAAAACTTCATCACCAATAGTTGAAGGCCCGATAAAGTTAATATTAAGTGTTATTGTTACACAAGGTTGATTACCCGAAATTCTATGAGCTCCAGATCCACACCCGGTATCTATAATCGATGCTATATATCCACCATGAGTTATGCCAGCTCTGTTAAGATGGTTTTTTTTTATTTTAGTTTTAAATTCATATTTAGTTTTTGAGATATCTCTTAGTAGCAAACCACCATTGTGTCTCATGAAACCTTTTTTAACGCTAATTTGTTTAAATTTTTTCATTAAATTATTAAAGTTATTAAAAATAATATTATTAACACTATTACAAAAAAATAAATTACAGATTTTTGTAAAGATACTTTCATTTTTCCTTCTTTTTGGTGCGCCTGCTAGGAGTTGAACCCAGAACCTCCTGGTCCGTAGCCAAGCGCTCTATCCAATTGAGCTACAGGCGCT
>CACBWM010000003.1 GCA_902542975.1 uncultured Pelagibacteraceae bacterium
AAAAAATAACAAGGTTTTTAGTTCAAATATAAATGCAAAATTAGATAATAAGAGAAAATTTGCCTTAAGCATTTTCACCAATGATAAAAAACAAAAAATTACTAATTTAGAAATTGAAGAACCAGAACCTTTCATTAAAAATTTCAAATTTATAAAGGGTTTTAAGGAAGGTAAATTAATATACGAGGCGCTTAATTATGAGGGTAAAACAAAATCAAATCTAAAAATTATTGATTTTAAAGTACAAGAAGTACCTGTTCTTGCAAGGCTTCTTACATTGGCATCACTGCAAGGAATAGCTGATCTTTTAACTGGCGAAGGTATACGATTTACTGATTTTGAGATGGATTATGAAACTTTAGGAAATAATACTAAAATAAAAGAGATGTATGCTATAGGCCCAGCAATTTCGGTTATGATGGAAGGTTATATTGTAAAAGATGAATTAACTAGCTTGAAAGGAACACTTGTACCAGCAACAACTGTTAATAAAACAATTTCAAAAATACCAATGTTAGGCGATATATTGGTTGGAAAAAAAATTGGTGAAGGAGTATTTGGCGTAAGCTTTAAAATTAAAGGGCCGCCTAAAAAACTTAAATCTACTGTAAATCCAATAAAAACTTTAACTCCAAGATTTATAACTCGAACTTTGGAAAAAATTTCAAATTAAATTACTATTTTGTAGTGCTTTTTCTTACCGATTGAGAGCTTAATAAAATTATTTTTTTTTATAAGTTCATCCGAAATTATGAATTTATCATCTGAAATAATTTGATTGTTGATTTTAACACCATTAGATTTTATTAATCTTCTTATTTCACTTTTAGATAAGTTTTTATCAATAATTGAGACTAAATTAACAACATCATTACCAATAATAGAGATATCTATCTTTGTATTTGGCAAATTTTCACCAGATGAGTTTCCTGAAAAAGAATTTCTTGCTATTTTTTCTGCTTCTGCAGCTTCATTAGCTCCGTGAAGTATAGAAGTAGCTTTGTTTGCTAAAATAATTTTTTGTTCATTTATGTCTTTAGTATTTATATCTTCAATTTCGTTTAATTCTAAATCTGTAAACATTTTAAGAAATTTTAACACATCTTTATCATCAGTATTTCTCCAAAATTGCCAATAATCGAAAACTGAAAATAATTTTTTATCTAGCCAAATAGCACCACTTTCTGTTTTACCCATCTTAGCACCTGATGCTAAAGTTATAAGTTCTGTAGTTAAACCATAAACTTCGTTAGATGAATATCTTTTAATGAGTTCAACTCCGTTAATAATATTGCCCCATTGATCTGACCCTCCAATTTGGAGTAAACAGTTTTCTTTTTTATTTAATTCTAGAAAATCGTAAGCTTGCAAAATCATATAATTAAATTCCATATAACTTAATGATTGCTCTCTCTCTAACCTTAACTTAACACTATCAAAACTTAACATTTTATTTATAGTAAAATGCTTTCCTATATCCCTTAGAAAAGATATATAATTTAAATTTTTTAGCCAAGTGTAGTTGTTAACAAAAATTGGAGCCACTTTTTCATCTTTTGTCTCTAAAAATTTTTTTAGTATGTTCTCTATACTTTTTATATTTTTTTCTATTTCATTTTCTTCTAAAATTTTTCTTGTCTTATCTTTTCCAGATGGATCTCCTATTCTAGTAGTTCCACCACCAAGTAAAACAATTGGTTTATGTCCATGTTTTTGCATTAATCTTAAGCACATGATTTGAAGCAAGCTACCTACATGTAAACTTTGTGCAGTGCAGTCAAAGCCTATATATCCTTTTATACTCTCTTTATTCAGCTTCTTTGAAAGAGCTTTTTCGTCTGTGCATTGATAAAAATATCCTCTGTCTTTAAATTCTTTTAAAAATTCATTCATAAATGGTATTTTTAATATACATATTTAAATAAAAATAATAATCAATAATGGATAATTCTTTTATAGCACTAGGTTTAATGAGTGGTACATCTCTTGATGGCATTGATGCAAGTATTATCAAATCAGATGGTGAGAATAATTTAGACATAATAGATAATAAGTATTTCAATTATCCTCAAGAATTTAGAAAAAGACTTTCTTCTTTTATTTTAAATATAAATAATAAATTAGATATAGAGGAAAATATAAGCACTTATAAAGCTTTAGATAGAGATCTTACACTTTATCATTCAAAAATATCAAAGAAAATTATTAATGAGAATAATTTAAATATTCAATTAATTGGTTTTCATGGACAAACGATAATTCATAAACCTAAAGATGGATATTCTATACAAATGGGAGATGCAAATTTACTCTCTCAAGAATTAAAAGAAAAAGTAATTTTTAACTTTAGAGCTAACGATATTAAAAATGGTGGGGAAGGCGCCCCATTGACACCTGTTTATCATGAACTTTTAATAAAAAAATTTAAGATAAATAATCCTACATTAATTTTAAATATAGGAGGAATATCAAATTATACTTATTGTTTTAAAAATATTTTAGCAGCGAAAGATATTGGTCCTGGAAATGTTTTAATTGATGAATATTTAAAAAAAACAAAAGGAATAAATTATGATCGAAATGGAGATATAGCATTATCTGGAAACATAAATAAAGATATAATTAATCAATTTTACGAACATGAGTTTTATAATGTACAGGAAAAGCATTCTTTTGATAGAAAGGAATTTGATTTTAGTTTTGTTAAAGGTTTAGAATTTGAAGATGCTGTGGCTACGTTAACATATTTTACAGCATTAATAATTTCACAAAATATAAAAAAAAATTTTGATAATGAAATAGAAATTATTTTATGCGGTGGAGGAAGAAAAAACAGAACACTAGTCAATCATATTAAGAAATTATTGAAATATAAAATTAAATTAATCGATGAATTTAGTATAGATGGTGATTTTATAGAGTCCCAAGCATTTGCATATTTATCAATTAGATCATATCTTAATAAAATAATTAGTTATCCTACTACGACAAATGTTTTAAATCCTGTTACAGGAGGTGAAATTAAAATAAATTATTAATATAAAGCAGTTTCTTTTTTTATGTATTTGCTTAAAGATTTTATTAAAGAAACATCAGCTTTAGAAAAAAAGTGATTTGCTTCGGCAACGATATCAAATTCAACTTTTATTCCTTTTTGAGCGCTTAATCTTTTATTAAGTTCATTTATATCATTATATGGAACTAACTCATCTTTTTTCCCGCTAATGACCAGTCCAGATGTTGGACATGGTGATAAAAATGAAAAATCATATACATTTGGCTGAGGTGATATAGCAATAAATCTATTTATTTCTGGTCTCCTCATCAGTAGCTGCATCGCTATTAGAGAACCAAAAGAAAACCCTGAAATCCAACATTGTGAGTTATCGAAATTTTCTCTTTCTAACCAATCTAACGCTGCTGCAGCATCTGCGAGCTCTCCCTGACCATTATCAAACTCTCCATCACTTTTTCCAACTCCTCTAAAATTTACTCTGCAAACAGAAAAATTATTATCAACAAAAGTTTGAAACGTATCAACAACAACTTTGTTATTCATAGTTCCTCCATATTGAGGGTGTGGATGAAGCACCAAAGCAATTGGTGAGGTATTTTTTTTGCTTTTAAAATACTTAGCTTCTAATCTTCCAGCAGGGCCTGGAATAAAAATTTCACTAATCTTTGTATCTGTTGATGGCATTGATTATCAGTCTCAAAAAAAAATTATATTTTTCTATCAAAATTGAGCGACAAAATGCAAGTATTTTAAATTTACATAAACTTGACTAATTTAGTCAGGTATATATAAAGCCCGTGAATTGCGGAAAATATGAAACTATCAACTAAGAGCAGATACGCTGTGATGGCATTAGCTGACATAGCGAGGTTTAAAAATAACGAGCCAATATCACTCAGAGATATCTCTATCAGGCAAGGAATATCATTAGTTTACCTAGAGCAGTTATTTTTAAAGTTAAAAAAAAATGAAATTGTTAAAAGTATTAGAGGCAAGAAAGGTGGATATACTCTAAACAAAACTCCAGATGAAATTAAAATTTCCGATATTCTCTCTGCTGTAGAAGAAAAGGTTAAAACCATTGGATGTCAAAAGCACTCAAAGAAGGGATGTAATGGAAAGTCTGCAAAATGCATAACCCACAATTTATGGGATGAATTAGAAACACATATAAACGTATTCTTTCAAGAAAAAAAACTTGGAGACTTAATAAATAAAACTGAAAATAGACTGTAATGAGAGATAAACAAATTGAAGATTTAAAAGATTATAAATATGGCTTTTCAACTGATATTGAAAGTTTTAAAGCACCTAAGGGCTTAAATGAAGACGTTATAAGATTTATATCAAATATAAAAAAAGAACCAGACTGGTTACTACAGTGGAGATTAAAAGCTTTTGAAAGATTAAAAGTATTGAAAGAACCTAATTGGCAAAAACCAAAATATCCAAAAATTGATTATCAAGATTTATATTATTATTCTGCACCTAAGAGTTTTAAAGAAAAACCAAAAAATTTAGAGGATTTAGATCCTAAGCTTTTAGAAACTTATAAAAAATTGGGAATACCTTTGCAAGAACAAAAAAGACTAAATGGTATTGCAGTCGACGCAGTATTTGATTCTGTATCTGTTGCTACAACTTTTAAAGATACTTTAACAGAAAAAGGAATTATTTTTTGTTCAATTTCAGAAGCAATACAAAAACATCCAGATTTAGTTAAAAAATATTTAGGCTCAGTTATTCCAATCACTGATCATTTTTTTGCAACATTAAACTCAGCTGTTTTTACTGATGGATCATTTGTTTACATCCCACCAAATGTAAAGTGTCCAATGGAATTATCAACTTATTTTAGAATTAATGCATCTGATACCGGTCAATTCGAAAGAACTTTAATAATCGCTGATAAAGGAAGCTATGTAAGTTATTTAGAGGGATGTACAGCACCGATGAGAGATGAAAATCAATTGCATGCAGCAAACGTTGAACTGATTGCATTGGATGATGCGGAGATTAAATATTCTACAGTTCAAAATTGGTATCCAGGAGATAAAGATGGAAAAGGGGGAATATATAATTTTGTTACAAAAAGAGGATTGTGTAAAGGTAAAAATTCAAAAATTTCATGGACACAAGTAGAAACAGGTTCTGCAATTACTTGGAAATATCCAAGTTGTATTTTAAAAGGCGATAACTCAATTGGTGAGTTTTATTCAATTGCAATCACAAACAATCATCAAAAAGCTGATACTGGGACTAAGATGATTCATTTAGGAAAAAATACAAAAAGTAAAATTATTTCAAAAGGTATTAGTGCAGGTAAATCAGATATGACCTACAGAGGTTTGGTAGATATTTCAAAAAATGCATCTAATTCAACAAATTACACCCAATGTGATTCATTATTGATGGGTAATAAATGTGGAGCACATACTGTACCTTACATTAAAAATAAAAATTCAAATTCTAATATTGCTCATGAAGCGACCACATCAAAAATTAGTGAAGATCAATTACATTATTGTCAGCAAAGAGGGTTAAATCAGGAGGAAGCTGTAGGATTGATTGTTAATGGTTTTTGCAAAGAGGTTTTGCAACAATTACCGATGGAATTTGCTGTAGAGGCTCAAAAATTAGTTGGAATAAGTTTAGAAGGAAGTGTTGGTTAAATGTTAAAGATTAACAATTTAAATGCAAAAATTCATGAGAAATCCATATTAAGTGGTTTTAATCTTGAAATAAAACCTGGTGAGGTGCACGCAATAATGGGGCCTAATGGATCGGGAAAAAGTACTTTGTCGAATATTCTATCAGGCAAAAAGGGATATGAAGTATCAGGGGAAATATTATATGAAAATAAAAATTTGTTTGATCTTGAAACTGAAGAAAGAGCTCATGAAGGTATTTTTTTGGCATTCCAATATCCGTTAGAAATACCTGGGGTGAATACAAATATTTTTTTAAAAACATCCTTAAATTCAATTAGAAAAGCTAGAGGTGAAAAAGAATTAGATGCACTAGAATTTTTAAAATTAGTTAAAGAAAAAGCAAAAGAACTAAAATTTGATGAAGAAAAATTAAATAGACAATTAAATGTTGGTTTCTCTGGTGGTGAAAAAAAGAAAAACGAAATTTTACAAATGTCAATTTTAGATCCAAAATTATCTATACTAGATGAAACTGACTCTGGATTAGATATAGATGCTCTTAAAATAGTTGCAGATGGAGTTAATGCATTAAGAAAAAAAAATAATTCCTTTCTTATAATAACACACTATCAAAGACTACTTGATTATATAAAACCTGATTTTGTGCATGTTCTTATTGGTGGAAAAATTATTAAATCAGGAGGCGCCGAATTAGCTTTAGAGTTAGAAAAAAAAGGATATGAAAATTTTAATTAAATGGAACAAAAATTAAAAACAGATTTTGATAAATTTATAAGTACTTCTAATTTCTCAAACCAAGAGATTAAATTAAAAAAAGAAGCTCTTGATAATTTTTTGAAAAATGGATTTCCTAATAGAAAACTAGAAAACTGGAAATTCTCAGATATAAACCAGATAATTCAAAAAAATATTGGAGAACTAGCATTTTATAATGACTATAATGTAGAAAATGAAATTAATGACGATATTTTTATAAAGGAAATTGAGCACAATAAAATTGTTATTGTTAACGGTAAAGTTGAGCGATTGAGTTTTGAATATGAAGAAAAAGATAAGATTAATTTATCGACTTTAGATAATTTTAACCAAAACTCAAATGACGATAATTCTCTTTTAAGTCTAAATAATTCTTTTTCTAATAAAATACATAATATTTTAGTTAAAAAAAATTATTCATTCAAAAAGCCTTTAATTATCTATCAAATAACAAATGAGAAAGTGAGCAATACTAATATTAATTTTCAATTAAACTTTGAGCTAGAAGAAAACAGCTCAATAAAAATTATTAATCTTTCTGATGATAATTCAGAAAAGAATTTCATCAACAATTTATTTAATTTTAATCTTGGTAAAAATTCAATTCTTAAGAATTATAAAATTGATAAAAAAAGTAATACAAATATTAAGTACGATTATTCTAGTATTATTCAAAAAGAAAATAGTATTTCTGAAACATTTATATTTTCATCCGGTTCACATTATATAAAAAACGAAGTCAACTGTAATCTTGAAGGCAAATATTCATCAGCATTTATTAATGGAATACACCTTTTGTCTAAAAATAAACATCACGAAATAAGAACTAGGACCAACCATTTGTACGAAAACACAAAAAGTTATCAGCTAATAAAAAGTGTAATTAATGATAGTTCAAAGTCTGTCTATCAAGGGAAAATATATGTGGACTCAAAAGCCCAGAAAACGGATGGTTATCAATTAAGTAAAGCTCTACTCTTAAATGAACAAGCAGAATTTAATGCAAAGCCTGAACTAGAGATTTATGCTGATGATGTTAAATGCTCACATGGTTCTGCGTCAGGAAGTTTAGACAACAATTCTATTTTTTATTTAATGTCTAGGGGATTAAATCAAACAACTGCAAAAGAATTATTAATTAATGGTTTTCTTTTAGATGTTGTTGAGAAAATTACAGATGATGAAATTAAAAAATTGTTAAAAAATATGATTGGATTAAATTAATGAATATAGATGATATAAAAAGGGAATTTCCAGTTTTTGATGATAAAATTCAGAATAATGATTTAGTATATTTAGATAGCGCCAATTCATCTCAAAAACCTAGAGTTGTTGTAGATAGAATTTATGACTTTTATACAAAAGAGTTTTCTAATATAGGTAGAAGTGTTCATTATTTAGCGGTTGCAGCCACTAATTTATATGAACAAACAAGAGTTTCAGTTCAAAAATATATTAACGCTAAAGATAAAGATGAGATCGTATTTACTAAAGGTGCTACAGAAGCAATTAATTTAGTCGCTAACACTTTTGGTCAAAAATATTTATCTGAGGGAGATGAAGTTTTGTTGACTGAGCTCGAGCATCACTCAAATTATGTTCCTTGGCATTTTCTCAGAAAAGCAAAAAATATAAAAATAGAATTTGCTGAAATTAACGATGATGGCGAAGTAACATTAGAAGCTATAGAAAAAAAAATTACAAACAAAACAAAGATAATTAGTGTAAGTCATTTATCGAATGTAACAGGCGCAATATTACCTATCAAAGAAATTGTACAATTGGCTCATTCGAAAAATATACCGGTTCTAATTGATGGTTGCCAAGGTGCGCCCCACTTAAAATTAGATATGCAGGATATTGATTGTGATTTTTATGCAATATCTGGACATAAAATGTACGGACCAACTGGAATAGGTATTCTATATGCTAAAAAAAAATGGCTTGAAGATTTACCCCCATATCAAGGTGGAGGAGGAATGATAAATGAGGTTAAAAAAGAAGGTATCACTTATGGTGAATTACCTAATAAATATGAGGCTGGAACAATGGCTACAGCTCAAGTTATAGCTTTTAATGAATCCATAAAATTTATGGAAAAAATTGGTATTCAAAATATCGAAAAACATGAAAAAAAGTTATTAGATTACGGACTAGAAAAGTTAAGAAAAAATAATTCAGTTAATATTATAGGAAATCCAAAAGAAAAGGGTGGGGTTATATCATTTACTATTGAAGGTGTTCATCCACATGATATCGCAACAATTCTTGATGAAGATGGAGTAGCTATTAGAGCAGGGCATCACTGCTGTCAAATATTACATGATAAATTAAATTTACCTGCAACTGCAAGAGCTTCATTTGGAGTTTATAATACAAAAGATGATATTGATAAGCTTGATGAAGCAATAAATAAATGTAAAAAAATTTTTAACTTATAATGGACTTAAAAGATCTATATCAAGAAATAATATTAGACCATGGAAAAAATCCAAGGAATTTAGGAAAGTTTGATAATTATAATAAAGATGCAAAGGGAAATAATCCTTTATGTGGCGATAATGTTCATGTTTATCTCAGATTAAATGAAAATAAAAAAGTTGAAGATATTGCATTTGAAGGTCATGGCTGCGCTATTTCAATGGCATCGGCATCTATTATGACTGATATGGTTAGAGGCAAAGAAGAGAAAGAAGTAAAAGAAATTGTAACAGATTTTTTAGGAATGATAAAAGAAAAAGACTCTTTAGAAACTAATATTTTAAAAGACGACGAAAAAACTAAATTAATGAGTTTATCTGGTGTTAAACAATATCCTATGAGAGTAAAGTGCGCAACTTTATCTTGGCACACTCTTACATCAGCATTAGATAATTCAGATCAAATTGTAAAAACAGAGGATTAATAGTGGATCTTAAAGAAAAAGTAATTGCTGAAATAAAAAAAATTTATGATCCTGAGATACCTGTTAATATTTATGAATTAGGATTGATATACGATATTATCGTTAATAATTCTGAAGTTAAGGTTAAAATGACTTTAACCACACCAAATTGTCCAGTTGCTGAAAGTTTGCCTAAAGAAGTTAAAGACAGTATATTAGAAATTAAAGAAGTTTCAAAAGTAGATCTTGATTTAGTCTGGGAACCACCATGGGATAAATCAATGATGTCTGAAGCTGCAAAACTTGAATTAAATTTATGACAAAACAAATTATAACATTAAGCGATAACGCAGCTCAAAGAATAAAAGAAATTATGTCTAATGCTGAAAAAGACTCTTTGGGTGTTAGAATTGGAGTTAAGTCAGGCGGGTGCGCAGGGATGTCTTATATTATGGAGTATACAAAAGAGGCAAACCCAAATGACGAAGTAGTAGAAGATAAGGGTGTGAAAGTCTTCATAGACTCTGCAGCGGTAATGTATTTACTTGGAACAGAAATGGATTTTAAAAAAGAAAAATTTTCTTCACAATTTGTATTCAATAATCCGAATGAAACGGAAAGATGTGGATGTGGAGAATCCTTTAAAATATAGTATTTAATATACGCATATCAGCATTGCGTTTATTGCATATCTATGATATAATCATTCATATGAATACTTTTGAGCATAAAAACCTAATTAACTCTGAAGTTAAAACTCAAAAAAGAAAATCTTTATTCAGAAGTCTAATTAAACCAGTAGAGGCAGGCGCACATGGCACCCTCAACTACGTGGTTAAAAAAGGTTTAGGAAAAAATAAAATAGCTAAAAAATAAAAAAGCTATTTAACAACTATAGTACATATCAAACTCAATAGGATGAGGTGTATGTTCAAAGTTGTGTATCTCCTCAAATTTAAGAGCAATATAAGCATCAATTTGATCGTCAGTAAATACTCCACCTTGAGTTAAAAACTTTCTATCTTTATCTAAACTTTCCATTGCTTCTCTTAATGATCCACAAACAGTTGGAACTTTTTTAACTTCCTTTTCTGATAAAGCGTAAAGATCTTTATCAAAAGATTTTCCTGGATCAATTTTATTTTTGATACCGTCAATTCCCGCCATTAACATAGATGCAAATGTTAAATAAGGATTACCAGAAGCGTCTGGGAATCTAATTTCACATCTTGCTCCTTTTTTGCTTAGAGTTATCGGAATTCTACAAGATGCAGATCTGTTTCTTGCAGAATAAGCAAGTAATACCGGAGCTTCAAAACCTGGTATTAATCTTTTGTAACTATTTGTTGTAGCATTTGAAAACGCGTTAATCGCCTTAGCATGTTTAAGTATACCACCAATATAATAAAGTGCAGTTTGTGACAAACCTGAATATTTATTTCCGGAAAAAACTGGAGTTTTTCCCTTCCAAACTGATTGGTGAACGTGCATTCCTGATCCATTATCACCTTTTACAGGTTTAGGCATAAAAGTAGCAGTTTTACCAAATGAATGCGAAACCATCTGAACTACATATTTGTATAGCTGAACATTATCAGCTTGATCAACTAACGTACCAAATAACATTCCAAGTTCGTGCTGACTTGGGGCAACTTCATGGTGATGTTTTTCAACTGTGATCCCTACATCTCTTAAACCTTTTAGATATTCACCTCTTATATCCTGAGCACTATCTACTGGTGGAACTGGAAAATATCCACCTTTAACTCCAGGTCTATGACCCATATTACCATTTTCATAATTTTTACCAGAATTATATGGTCCTTCTGTACTATCTATCGAAAAACTTGTCTCGTTCATATCGTTTTTGATTTTTACATCATCAAAAACAAAAAATTCTGGTTCAGGACCAAAGTAAGCTTTATCACCTATACCAGTCTTCTTTAAATAAGCTTCAGCTTTCTTCGCTATCCCTCTTGGATCTCTTTCATAAGGATTTCTTTTAATTGCATCTAAAATATCGCAAAATAAAACAAGAGTATTATGAGATGTGAATGGATCAACAATTTGTCTGTTTAAATCTGGTTTTAATATCATGTCAGATTCATTTATTGCTTTCCATCCAGCAATAGATGATCCATCAAAAAATACACCATCGGTTAACATGTCCCCATCGACTACCGATGCATCCATAGTTAAGTGCTGTAATTTACCTCTTGGGTCTGTAAATCTTAAATCGACAAACTCAATTTGCTTGTCTTTCATCATTTTTAGAACTTTGCTTGCGCTCATATAATCTCCTGTAGAATTAAATATCTGGGTTAATTACCAATATTGTTATAATAAAGAATACATATAATGAGGATATCACCTATGCAATTTAAACATATAATTATGCCAATAATTTCAGTGCTTTTTTATCAATCATAAGTTGAATATGACTTTATTAAACAAAGAACCAGTTAAAAGAGCAGAGAAGTGTCTTAAAGAGTTTGATGAAAATTTATCAGTTGTAGAATTAAAAGATTCAGCAAAAACAGCTTTGGATGCAGCAAATTCATTAAATTGTGAAGTTGGAGCAATTGTGAAAAGTCTACTTATTAAGATAGAAAATGATTTTTTACTTTGTTTAGTTTCTGGTGACAAAAGATGTTCGTTAAATAAATTAAAAAAAATTTCTGAAAAAAAAAATGTGAGAATGGCTTCAGCTGACGAGGTTAAATCTCAAACAGGATATACAATTGGAGGTGTATCTCCTGTAGGTCATATAAATAAAATTCAAATATTTATAGATAATTCTTTGAGTAGGTTTAAAGATATTTTTGCTGCAGCTGGACATCCTAATGCAATTTTTAAGATCAATTATGAAAAACTAATTCAAATTACAAATGGTGATGTGAAAGATATTACAGAATGAAGCAAGCTAATTTAACAGATTATATTTTATTAACATTATTATCAATAATTTGGGCATCTGCTTTTTTTAACATAAAAATTGCAACAGAATCTTTCGGTCCAATGACAATTGCTTTTTTGAGAGTATTTTTTGGATCTATACCAGTATTAATTTTATGTTTTTATAAAAAAATAGTAATTGAAGCATTTTCAAAAGATTGGCATTGGTTCATGTTAATAGGATTAATAAATTTAGTTATACCATTCTTTTTAATTGCTTACGGGGTAAAATCTGTGCAAAGTAATTTGGCAGCAATTTTGATGTCTACTACTCCTTTGAGCTCTACTATATTAGGTCACTTTTATACAAAAAACGAAAAATTTAATGTTGCCAAAACTATAGGAATATTAATTGGATTTGCAGGAATTGTTTATTTATTTTCTGATAATATTTTAATTGATGAAAATAATTTTCTTTCAGCAATATTAATTTTAGTAGGATCAACATGTTATGTAATAGGTGGAGTTTTAACACTTAAAATTAGTAAGAAAAAAAACGAAAACGTTACTGGATCAATATTAATTTGGGCAACTCTGATTTTATTTCCTTTAATGTGTTTATTAGAAACTCCATTGGAAAATACTCCATCATTAAATTCAACTATGTCAGTAATTTATCTTGGTATAGTACCAACAGGAGTTGCATGGCTTTTAAGGTTTAAAATTTTAAAAAAGAATGGTTTAATTTTTCAATCTCAGGTCTCATACTTAATCCCAATCTTTGGAATTATTTTAGGCTATATATTTTTAAATGAATTAATAACTTACAAGGTATTAATATCTTTATTGGCTGTAGTTGTAGGAATTTATTTTGTTAGAAAGGCAGATACAAAAATTATGATTTAAGTGAAGAAATAGAGCTAATATGTTCTGGTTTTGTCTCACAACACCCACCTAAAATTGTTGCCCCGCCTTCTATGAATTTTTTTGATAAATTATAAAATGCATTTGTATCAAAATTATCTCTTTTTCCTAAAGATTGATTAGGATTTACTCCAATTTCATTAGGTTTTGCTGTATTAAATGTCTGAATTGGGCCTGGTTCATCAACTCCCCACAAATTTATTTTAAATCCAAATGGTACTTCACAATTTAAAAATTTATCTAATACGGATAGAGATATTTCTGGAGAAATACACGCACAAACTACACCAAGTGTATTTTCATCTTGAATAATTTCAAGTAATTGCTCAATTTTCTCTTCTGAGGGTAGGTCACCATTTTTTTTTAAATGTATTCCAATTAAAACTTTTTTGTTTAATTTTTTAGATATATTAAGAGCAGCTTTAACTTCATTAGTGCTGCTAATAACATCTAAATATAAAAAATCAGTAAATTCACTTAAAATATCAGCTTGTTCAAACATATCTTCCTCTATTAATTTGATATCGCGATTATCAGTAATATAAGTGTCTCTTTGGCTTGGAATTGATCCAGCTACTAATACATTTTTCTTAGATAAATCTTTAGCTTTGATTGCAAGTTTACATGCAATTTCATTTAATTTTTTGAATTCATCACCAACTTTATTTTCTATTAATCTAAATTTTCTACAACTAAAGGTATTAGTAACAATAACATCTGAGCCTGCGTTGATATATGATAGATGAGTATCAACTAACATTTGATGATATTTTTCATCTAATAAAGCGCTGGCAGACCATAAAGTCCCCATAGATAACATTCCTTTTTCAAGTAATAATTGACCCATACCACCATCTAAAATTCTTATTTTTTTAAAAAAATTGTTATCCATTCTTTTTATCCCTTGTAGCTATAAATACCCCAACGGTTGTTATTAAAAAACCAATTATGTCAGTAAATGTTAATTGTTCATTTAAAAATATCCATGCCATCACTGCTGAAGTAGGAGGTACTAAAAAAAATAAAGTAGTAGTTTTGCCCACAGTACCCCTTTTGATTAAAAACATAAGAATAGTAAAAGCCCCAAATGAAACTAATATAATTTGGTGAGACATACCCAATATAAAACTAGTTGTAAAATTTATGTAAGCATTTTCAAATATAAACATTAATAATAGATTAAAAAGGCAACCACCAATTGCTTGATATGCGTTATTAACTGACAAAGCTAAATTTCCACTCAATTTTTTTTGCCACAATGTTCCAGCCGTTATTGCAAATAAAGCTAAGACAGTAGCTAACAATCCTAAAGGAGGAATTTCTTTTCCAAAATCAATACCTAAGACAGTGACAGAACCAATGAACCCTAAACTGATACCCACCCACTGTTTCCAAGATATTTTTTCTCCAAAAATAGGACCAGATAAAATATTTGTTAAAATCGGTTGAAGTGTAACTATTAAAGCTACAATTGCAGCTGGCATCCCAATTGAAAATGCATACCAACATCCACCTAAATAAATCCCATGAAATAAAATACCTGTTGAAAGACTTTCAATAATATTTTTTAATTTTCCGAAAATTTTATCATTACTGAGATAAGCAAATACAAGAAAACCAATTGTTACAATCCCAAATCTAAATGCTAAAGCTGCAAATGGAGAAGCGTTTTGAACAATTTCTTTCCCAGATATGAATGCCGACGACCATAATAATATAAAGAGCAAAGGAAATGATTTTGTCATGTTAAAGATATATGGCGTAATATCTAATTTTTGTTGTGAATTCTATCCATTTCTTGAAGTTCGACTTCAAGTTTGTCTAATTCTTCACCACCAGCCATCATACTAAGAAGCTTTTCTCTAGAAATCTCTTTTTTTTGGAATGTTCCCATGCTTTTTCCTCGGTTAAGTACAGTGAAACTATTACCAACAGGGTAAGCATGATGTACATTATGAGTAATTAAAATTACAGCCAATCCCTCAGACGCAGCCTTTACAATATATTTTAATACCATTGATGCTTGATGAACTCCTAAAGCAGAAGTTGGTTCATCTAAAACTAAAACTTTTGCTCCAAAATATATAGCTCTTGATATTGCTAGGCATTGTCTTTCACCACCGGACATAGTTCCAACTGCCTGAGATGGATCTCTAACATCGATACCAATCTGTCCCATTCTATCTGCTGCTATCTTATTTGCTGTCTCCACATCAAAAGTTTTAAGGAAAGGAATACCTTTTTGAGGCTCTCTTCCCATAAAAAAATTTCTAGTAACACTCATTAAAGGAACTAATGCTAGATCTTGATAAACTGTTCCTATACCAATATCTAAAGCATCTTTAGGTGAGTCAAAAACAATTTTATTATCCTCAAATATAATTTCTCCTTCATCAGGCTTATGAACACCTGCTAAAGTTTTAATTAAAGTCGACTTTCCTGCTCCATTATCTCCAAGTAAGCACATGATCTCACCTTTTTTTAATCTCATAGTGACATCTTTAAGCGCTATTACCTTCCCAAAAAACTTACTAATATTATTAAATTGAACGAGATAGTCTGACATTATTTACTTTCAGTCACTTTCTTTCTGATATAGTTATTAAACACTACAGCTATCAACATCATTGCTCCTAAGAAAACTTTAAACCAATCAGTGTCAACATCTGTATAAAATATTCCCATAGATACAGTGCCAAATATAATTGCACCAAAAGCAGCACCTATTGCAGATCCATACCCTCCAGTTAAGAGACACCCACCAACAACAGCAGCTGCAATAGCTTCTAGTTCTTTTAAAGTACCTCTCATAGTATCTGCAGAACCCGCATCTAATACTTGAATACAAGCAAAAATAGTAGAAGCGACTGCCGTACCAATAAATAGACTTATTTTTACCCTTCCAACAGGCACACCCACATTTGTTGCTCCAACCTTATCGCCTCCAGATGCGAAGATCCAATTCCCGTATCTTGTTTTCATCAATATCCATGTTGCAAACAATGTTAATGCAATAAACCAAATAACTGATGGAGGTATTCCAGTTGCAAGAGGAGTTCCATCAGTTCTTAGTTCAATTAATTTTAATGATCCCAACCAAGTAAAAAGCCATTTAAAAGTATCTGTAGCAAATAACCAAGCTAATGGATCATCTTCAATTAATACTCTTAGTCCTGGAACTTGAGTTCTACCAGTAATCAATCTTGTTATTGCTAATGTCAAACCTCTTAAAATAAAAAGCATTGCAAGTGTTACAATAAAAGATGGCAAACCAGTTTTGACGACCATTATTCCATTAAAGTATCCAACCAATACTGCCATAGCGAAAGCAAAAATTATACTCATCCATAAAGGCCAACCCCAGTAAATTGCAGGAATTGCAATACAAATTCCAGCAAAGCCAATCATTGATCCAATTGACAAATCAAATTCACCGCCAATCATTAACATCGCTGCTGCTATTGCTATAATTCCTAAATTAGCTGAAACATCGAGGAAATTAAGCATTCCATAGGCGCTAAACATACCAGTATCACCAGCTACGATTCCAAAAAATATAAATACAAGTATTGATCCACCTAATGCACCTAACTCAGGCCTATTCAATAAAACTCTTAGTGGTGATATTTTTTTTAGACGCTCGTCTTCATTAAGACTACTTTTTGATGAAATACTTTTTGATTTTAATGACATTTATATTTTGAAAAAAGGCCTGACTATAAAATTTAGTCAGGCCTTAAATATAGATTTTATCTATAACCTTGAGCTGCCCATTTAATTACTTTAGCAGCATTATCAGGAGTAACAAATCCAGGTCCAGTCATAACTACACCAGCAGGCATTGTTCCCCATCTCATGTACTGAGCAAAAATAGCTATAGGCAAATAACCTTGTAGATACTGTTGTTGGTCAATTAAAAACTCTACTTTACCTGCAGCAGCAGCTTTTAACATGTTAGGTGACATATCAAATGTTCCTAATTTAACATTTCCAACTTTACCAGCAGCTTCTAAAGCTTTTAGTGCTGCTTCACCAGATAAACCAGCTCCTAAAGTTAGAATAGTGTCATATCCACCACCTAATTTTGCAGCAACAGCTTTTTGAATTTCAGTTGGGTCATTTGATGTTCCAAGAATATCAACAGATCCACCAAAACCTTTTTTGAAACCTGCACATCTTCTATCAAGCGCTACGTTTCCAACTTCGTGGTTAACGCATAAAGCTTTTTTTCCTCCAGCAGCTTTCATTTTTTGTCCGCCACCAACGCCAGCTTCAAATTCAGTTTGACCTACGTGTGCACTAATCCCTAATGATGCATAGTCATCCGAACCAGAGTTCATAGAGACTACTGGTATACCAGCAGCTATTGCTGCTTTAACAGATTTTCCTAATGCAGCTGCATCAGGCAAAGTAATTACAATACCTTTTGGTTTTTGTGATACAGCGTTATCAATTAGTTTTGCCATTTCAACCATGTCAAAAGTTCCAGGCGCAGTGTATTTGCAAGATACTCCCATATCTTTACAAGCAGCATCAACTCCATTTTTAGCTACCGACCAAAAAGGGTCATTAGCTTGTCCATGTGAAACAACAATTATATCAGTTGCTAATGCTGATACAGACATCATTGCCCATGCAGCAACAGCTAATATAAAGTTCTTTATTTTTTTCATTTTTAATTTCCTCTCTTAAATAAAAGTTAACTTTTAAACATTAAAGCTAACATAAATTTATTTAGATTGTAAAGAAGCAGGTTGTATTCAACCTAAAGTTGATTCCTAGTATTTTATTTTTTCAAACTTTTTTGATTTTAATGACCTGATAGCACTTTCAGCAATTTGAATTGAAATCTTTCCATCAATAAAACCACTTTTAGGTCTCGAATTTGATTTAAATAATTTGGCAAGATCATTTAATTGTTCTTTGTATGCCTGATCGTATCTTTCTATAAAAAAATGTTTAAAGTTTGAACGTGCATTCGTACTTTTATTAGAATACAAACTAATCTCATTTTCTTTGATATTATCAGAAATAATCATTCCTTTACTTCCAAAGAGCTCTACTCTTTGATCATATCCAAAACTACAATGTCTCGAATTACTTATAATACATTGAACACCATTTTTTGTTTTCAAAATTGCAGTAGCAAGCTCAAAATCTTTAAGTTTATTAAAGTATTTATTAGAAATATTACTCCCTGTAGCAAATATAGAAACAAATTCATCTTTACCTGCATAATATCTTGCTAGATCGAAATCATGGATCATCATATCTTTAAAAATACCACCTGAAGCCTTTAAATAATTTATAGATGGAGCAGCCGGATCTCTGCTAGTAATAATAATTTTCTCTAGCTTTCCTATTTTGCCTTTTATTAAATTACTTTTTAGAGAACTGTGACCTGGATCGTATCTCCTATTAAATCCAATTTGAATTTTATGATTAAATTTATTTATTTTTTTTTCGTAATTTTGAATTTTTTTTAAATTTAAATCTAAAGGTTTTTCACAAAATACTGTTTTATTACTTTTTATACTTTCATATATAAATTTAAGATGAGTTGATGTAATAGAAGATATAAAAATACAATCAATTTTTTTATCTTTATATGCTATTTGAGGGCTTTCAATATTTTGACAATTTAGATTTTTTGAAACTTTTTTTGCAAGTTTTCTATTAACATCAAAAATATATTTAAGATTAAAATTTTTATTATTTATTAAATTATTTGCATGCATTAGTCCTATTCTTCCCAAACCGAATAATGCTACGTTAATTAAATTTTTACCCATTGTTTTTTTAATGATGATTTCTTGCATGCATCAATGAATTTAGCAGTCTCCAAACCTTCTTCTTCGTTAGGAAAATAAAATCTTTTTTTTGTATTTGTTTTTAAATATTCAGCAAATTCCTTATATATATTTGCAAAAGCATCTAAATATCCTTCAGGGTGACCAAATTTTACTCTAGAAAATTTTTTTGAAAAATTTGCCTTTGTATATCCTCTTTCTAAAAACTTTACTGCTCCTTTGCTTGGATTAAATTTTAGATAATTTGGATCATTTTGAACCCATTCTAAACTTCCTTTAGACCCATATACTCTAATTCTTAAACCATAAACACCACCTTTAGCTGTTACACATGTCCATACAATTCCTTTAGCACCATTATTAAAATTAACAAAAACTTGTGCGTTATTATCCATATTAACGTCCTTCGAATATTTACTTACATCGGCAATCAGTTTTTCTCCTTTAAGGCCTGTAATATAAATTGCTAGATGATATGCGTGTGATCCTATTTCATTGAGAACTGCTGATACACCAACAATTTTTTTATCAACTTTCCATTTAAAAACCTTTTTTGAATTTGTTTTTGAAATTTTATTACCATCCGTCCAATCCTGAATATATTCAACATTGATATATTCAACTTTTCCAATTTTTCCTTTTTCCACTAAATTTTTTGCTTCTCTTACCATTGGATAAGATGAATAGTTGTGAGTCAGTGCATATTTAATTTTTTTGTTATTTTTAATTGCTTTATAAAGTTTTTTTCCCTGCTCAAGATTTCCAGCAAATGGCTTGTCTGAAATTACATGTATATTTTTTTTTATAAAATTCTCTGCAATAATTTGATGACTTGATGGTGGAGTCATTATTGCTACTACATTGATACCATCTTTTCTTTTCGCTTCTTTTTCAGACATCTCCTTGTAATTTGAATAACATCTCGATTTATCTAAGCCTATACTTTGTCCAAATTTCCTAGATTTATCAACACTTCTAGAAAATACCCCTGCAACGATTTCATATTTGTCATCATATCTAGATGAAATTCTATGAACATGCCCAATCCAAGATCCAGGTCCGCCTCCAACAATTCCAAGTTTAAATTTTTTAGGTTTAATTTTTTGAAGCATCTAATATCATAACAAAACTATTATTTATGTCAGTAAAATTAGGTATAGCCCCAATAGCTTGGAGCAATGATGACATGCCTGAGCTTGGTGGTGATACTCCGCTTGAACAATGTCTTTCCGAAGCTAGTGAAGCAGGATTTAAAGGAATAGAGTCTGGGGGGAAATTTCCAAAAACATCAAAAGAATTAATTCCTATATTAAATAAATATAATTTAAAATTATGCTCAGGTTGGTATGGAGCAAATTTAAGAAAAAATACTTTTGAAGAGGAAAAATCAAAAATTCAAAACCAATTGAAACTATTTCAAGATTGTAAAGCGCCCTGCATGGTTTTTGCCGAAGTTTATGGTTCTATTCAAGGTGATCCAAATATAAATCTGTCTAAAAGACCTAGAATGGATTTAGACGAGTCTAAAAAATATTATAAAAAAATTTCAGAAATGGGAAAATATCTAGAGGACCAAGACATGCCTCTTGCTTACCATCATCATATGGGAACTTGCATTGAAAGTGAAGAAGATACAAGAAGATTATTAGAAAACACAGATGGTAGTGTCAAACTAACTTTAGATACTGGACACATGTTATTCGCAAAAGGAGATAGTTTGAAAATTTATAAAGAATTTAAAGAAAGAATAATTCATATACATTGCAAAGATATGAGAAAAAATGTTTTAGATAATTCGTTAAATAACGATTATAGTTTTAGACAGGCCTTTTTGGAAGGAGCCTTCACTGTTCCAGGAGATGGTTGCATTGATTACAAGCCTTTTTTTGAATTGTTAAAAGAACAAAATTATTCTGGATGGTTAGTTGTAGAAGCGGAGCAAGATCCAGCAAAAGCAAATCCTTTTGAATATGCTAAAATTGGATACAAATATTTAATTGAAACTTTAAAAAGTGCAAATTTAGAAATTGAAAATAATTAGCTATCTATATAAAGAAGTTAATTCATTATTACCAGCAGCAACACATGGAGATTTAAAACAAGTACCAACTATCCATTCTGATCCTGGTTCTGCTAAAAAATTTGATGACATTATAAAAATAACTCCCATTTCAACTGACTGACCAGCTTTTCCTTCTGCTTTTATTCTTGGGTCAGGGTCTGTTTTAACTTTATTGTCATCTGAAAATGGATTTTCAATCTTAAGATTATCATTTATATGATTAACAACCTTTTCAGCTATCCATTCAGCATTACATGGATCACCCCAAACTGTTATCTTCCCTTCATCATTATTTCCACAATTATTAATTTCGCCATTAATAAAATCGACAACTTTTTTATGATTTTCTTTTACTAAATTTGCACGAGCTTCAACTTCAGGCCTTGTACTCGCTGTCCATATCAACATTCCTACCACATAAACAGCTGATATAATGATAAGAAACTCTAACAATCCAAAATTTTTTAATTTTAAGCTCATGAGATTTTTACTATTTTTGACTTTTCCAATTTATTGTCAAAAAAATCAATAATATTTTGGACTGTTTCAATACCCATTCTAGACAAACATTCTTCGGTAAATACTGCTGAATGAGGGCTTAAAAATGCTTTCTTATTTTTTAGCAATGGATTATCTAAAGATGGAGGCTCCTTTTCAAAAACATCAAGCCCTGCACCAAAAATTAAATCTTCATTTAATGCCTTATTAAGATCTTCCTCGTTAATAATACCACCTCTTGCAGCATTAATTAAAATACAATTTTTTTTCATTTTTTTTATCATTTCATAATTGATTAAATGTTTTGTATTTTCGTTTAGAGGCATATGAATTGAAATTGCATCCATTTTATTTAAACTCTCATTTAAATCATTAATTTTAGTACCACCAACTTTTTTAATTTCCTCTTCGCTGACAAAAGGATCATAAACAAAAATGTTCATTTCTAAACCCTTACATTTTTTAAGTAAGCATTTTCCAATTCGACCAAAACCTGCAATTAAGATACTTTTATTCCATAACTCAATTGTTTTAGGAAGCTTAGTTCTATCACTGAACTTTCCAGTTTTTACAGTCTCGTTGTACATATTATTTCTTTTTGCAATGCTGAATAGCATGAATAAAACATGTTCTGCTACAGCTTGAGCATTTGCTGTAGCTGTTATTGCTAATGTGATATTGTTTTGCTTGGTTGCTTTAAGATCTATATTGTCATAGCCTACACCATGTCTAGATATCACTTTTAAATTCTTAGCTGAGTCTATAATTTCTTTTGACAATTTAGATGTTCTAATACTTATTCCATCACAGTCTTTTATTTTATCTTTCAAAAATTCTTTATCTGTATTGTCTACAACTTCAAATTCAAATTTTTTATTTCCTTTTAGTAAATCAATACCATGATTATGTATCGATCCTATTATTAAGATTTTTTTCATAAGTAAAAGTTTATACTTTATTTATTAATAGGCTTTAGATAATTCTGATTTCACTGTGCCTTTTAAATTTTCAACTGTATTTTTCGCACCCGAACTTATAAATCTGGAGTCTGCTCCAACTGTTACAAATTGAAAACCTTTTTCAATCATTTTTTTTGCATAGTCAGTGCTTCCGTTATGAATTCCAGCAAATATATTATTTTTTTTTGCATGCTCTAATATTCTAAGTATTTCTGAATAAGCTTTAGTATCTTCACCTTTGTCAAAACCAGGCTTTTCTCCTATAGCCAAACTTAAATCAGCGGGCCCTATATAGATTCCATCAAGGCCTGGGGTACTCATAATTTCATCAAGATTTTCTAAAGCTTCTTTAGTTTCAATCATAGCCATTTTTAATATTTCATCGTTTGCATGATCTCCATAATCAGGTCCTCCATAGATTAACCCTCTCATTGGACCGAAACTTCTATATCCATCTGGTGGATATTTACATGCTTGAACAAATCTTTCTGCTTCATTTCGATTACTTACCATTGGGCAAATGATTCCATAACATCCGGCATCTAAAATTTTCATAATTTGACCAGGTTCATTCCAATTAACTCTTGCCAAAGGCACGACTTCAGTCGCTGAAATCACTTGCATCATTGGCATTGCATTCGTGTAATCAACGAGCCCGTGTTGCATATCAATTGTTAATGAATCCCATCCTTGTTGAGCCATTGTTTCTGCCGAAACAGTACTTGGAATTTGTAACCAACCATTGATTACAGCTTTGCCATTTTTAATTATTTCTTTGGCTTTATTTTTTCTCATTAAGTCAGGTTTTGAGACCCATATGGGTATACTTTATATTAAGGTAATCTTTTATAGCCATAGATCCACCTTCACGACCATAACCGGTTTGTTTTATTCCACCGAATGGAGCTTCAGCAACTGCAACTGCAGCTGTATTTACTGCTACACAACCGGTTTCCATCATCTCTGATGCCCTATTAGCTTTGTCCATTGAGTTTGTATATAAATAGCTACAAAGCCCCAGGTCATTATTATTTGCTCTCTCTACTACTTCGTCAAAATCCTTGAAAGTTAAAACGGGCACTAAGGGACCAAAAGGTTCTTCTTTCATAATTGTAAAATTGTCCTGCACTTCATCAAATACAGTTGGTTCAAAATAATAACCTTTATTAAATCCTGAAGGTCTACCCCCACCTAAAACAACTTTTGCGCCTTCACTCTTTGTCGTTTCAACTAATTTTTCAATCTCCTCCAAACGTTTTGCTGTTGTTAAAGGTCCTAAGTCAGTGCCTTCATCCATACCATTTCCAATTTTTAATTTTTTTGCTCTATCTACGAAAGCGTTTATAAATTCTTCTTTTCTTGTTTCTTGAATGTAAAACCTATTTGGGGATATACAAACTTGACCATTGTTACGAAATTTTGCTGTTATTGCCATATCTGCAACTTTATTCATGTCAACATCGTCAAATACTATAAATGGAGAATGACCACTTAATTCCATTGTAACTCTTTGAACTTTATCTGCAGCTTTTTTAAGTATTAATTTTCCAACACGTGTTGAGCCAGTTATAGAAACTTTTTTTATTATATCTGATTCAAGTAATTCATTTGATATTTCAGCTGGGTCTCCAGATAATAAATTGACTACTCCATCAGGAACTCCAGCATCTTTACAAATATTTACAAGTTCCATAACTGCTCCAGGCGTAATCACATCTGGTTTACAAATAACTGAACAACCAGCAGCCAGTGCAGTTGAAATTTTTCTAGATGCTAAAACTATAGGAAAATTCCATGGCACAAGTGCTGCTACAACACCTACTGGCTGATAGTAAACATGAACTCTTGTTTCTGGAAATCTACTTTGTAATGTTTCACCATAAATTCTTTTAGTTTCTTCTGCATTCCATTCAAATATATCTGCTCCACCACCAACTTCTCCAATTGCTTCTTTAAGAGGTTTTCCAACTTCAAGTGTAAGCCATTTGGCCAATACATCTTTTCTTTCACGCATCAAATCTGCAATTTTTCTTATTACATAAGACCTTTGCCATGGAGTAGTATTTTTCCAAGTTTCGAGTCCTTTCTCTGCTGATTTTAATGCTTTTTGAACGTCAACAGACGATGCTTTTGATGCTTCTCCTAAAACTTCTTCTGTTGCTGGATTGATAACTTTATAAGTTTCTTTTTTTTCTGCTTGTTGCCACTGACCATTAATGAATTGACCAAAATTGCTATACATATTTTTTAAATTGTGTTTAATTGTTAAAAGTTAAATATTTATATATAGAATAATGAAAAAAATAAAGCTCACTTGTGCACATGCAATAATAAAACATCTTATTGCTCAAAAAATTTTAATAGACGGTAAAAAAGAGCAGTTATTTGCTGGAGCTTTTGGTATTTTTGGACATGGCAATGTTGCTTGTTTAGGACAAGCTCTACAAGAAAATCAAGATAAATTACCAACTTATAGAGGGCATCATGAGCAAAATATGGCTCTGACTGGAATAGCATATGCTAGAGCTAAAAGAAGAAAACAATTTTTTGTTGCAACTAGTTCAGTTGGACCAGGATCTACAAATATGGTTACAGCCTCGGCTGTTGCTATGAGCAACAGATTACCAATTTTATTTTTACCTGGAGACACATATGCAAACAGAATGCCTGACCCAGTTCTTCAACAAGTTGAGCATTTTAATAATCCTGGCATTACTCAGAATGATGCTTTCAAGCCAGTAACAAAATATTTTGATAGAATTACAAGACCAGAACAAATTTTACAAACATTACCTCAAGCAATCCAAACAATGTTAGACCCAGCAGATTGTGGACCTGCTTGCTTATCATTATCACAAGATGTTCAAGGTGAAACATATGAATATCCTGAAGAATTTTTTAAAGAGAGAGTTCACAATATTAGACGACCAAGACCCGATGATTTTCAAATAAAACAAGCAGCTGAGCAAATTAAAATATCTAAAAATCCTTTATTGATTTCAGGTGGAGGGGTTTTCTACTCTGATGCAATGGAAGATCTAAGTAATTTTGCAATTAAACACAATATACCAGTTACACAAACAGTTATGGGCTACTCTACAATGAAGAGAGACCACTCTCATTTCTTAGGTCCCATAGGTGGTCTTGGTGGCAAAGCAGCAAATAATTTAGCAAAACAAACTGACCTAGCTATTGCTGTTGGAACAAAGTTAGCTGATTTCACAACTGGTTCGTGGGCAAATTTTGAGAACCCAGACTTTTCACTTGTTAGTGTTAATGTCTCTAGATTTGATGCCAGTAAGCATTTGGCGCAATCAGTAATAGGTGATGCAAAAGTAAGCTTACAAGAGCTATCAAATGCATTGGGAGATTGGAAAGCACCTGATGAATGGCATAAAAAATCAAGAGATGAATTAAAAAATTGGAATGATTATGTAGATAAAGAAAGCGGTCCAACAAATCAAGAACTACCTAGTTATGCACATGCTGTAGGAGCAATATATCGTAATTCAGATCCAACAGACATTGCTGTTACCGCTGCAGGGGGATTGGTTGGAGAAGTTGTACAAATTTGGAGGCCAAAAGAATTAAATACACATGAAACCGAATGGGGTTTTAGTTGTATGAGTTATGAAATTTCTGGTGCATTAGGAGTTAAAATGGCCAACCCAGATAAGGAAGTAATAGCTTTTGTAGGAGATGGATCTTATTTACTTTTTAATTCAGATATTTATTCATCAGTTATAACAAATAATAAATTAATAATAGTTTTATGTGATAATGGAGGCCATGCCGTTATTAATAGGCTACAATTATTTAAAGGTGGAAAAGAATTTAATTGTCTATTTAATAGTTCAAAAGCTCCAAATCTAGTCCCTGTTAATTTTGCTAAACATGCAGAGAGTATGGGTGCAAAATCTGAGGAGGTATCATCTATTTCTGAATTAGAGGAAGCATTTAAAAGAGCTAAAAAATCTGATGTGACTTACTTAATTTCAATAAAAACTCATTCTTATGAGTGGCTAGAAGGTTCAGCTTATTGGGAAAGTCCTACTTTAGAAATGCCATCTACAAAAGAAAATGAAGAGGCATTAAAACTTCATAAAGAAGGAAAATCTAAGCAAAGACAAGGTGTCTAAAATTCATGAATAAAGTTTTTAAGGTTGGTCTCATAGGATGTGGCCATATCGCAGAAACATATTTTAGAGGACACCAACATTTTAATAATTTCAAAATTATTGCTTGTGCAGATATTAATCAAAAAGCAGCTGAAAAATGCGCAAAATTATACAACATCAAATCAATGACTGTTAATGAAATACTAAAAGATAAAGATATCGAGGTAATTTTAAATTTAACAATTCCTCAATCACATTATTCTGTGTCAAAAAAAGTATTAAACGCAGGAAAGCATGTTTATTCAGAAAAACCATTAGCAACATACTTTCAAAAAGGAAAAGAGCTAGTGGCTTTGGCAAAACAAAAAAAATTATACATTGGTAATGCGCCAGATACTTTTCTTGGAGGAGGTGGACAAAAAGCAAAGGAATTAATCGACTCTGATTTAATTGGACAAATCAAACTTGGAAACGCAATCTTTGCATTTCCTGGTGTTGAAAACTTTCATCCAAAACCAGAGTCTTGGTATAAAAAAGAGGGAGGACCAGTCATAGATATGGGTCCTTATTTTTTTACAACGCTTGTTAATCTATTAGGTCCAGCTAAGCAGGTGCAAGGAAGAACATTAACGGCATTTAAAAGAAGAAATTATAGAGCAGGTCCAAATAAAGGAAAAACATTTAAGGTTGAAACACCAACAACTTATTTAGCAACGATTCAATTTCATAATGAAGCAATTATTCAAGTCACTTTATCCTTTGATGTGATAAATCATCAAAGAAATCATATGGAACTTTATGGAACTAAAGGTTCAATTATTGTTCCTGATCCAAATATGTTTGGTGGATCTGTTTATATTTCTGTTACTGAAGGTGGTCGTTGGGGCGAACATAAAACTGATAAAATGCATTTAGGAAAAATAAATGTTACATCTGCAAGTGGTAGATCCAATGAGTCACCAACAAATGCTAACTATAGAAGTGTTGGAATGTCTGAGATGTTATATTCAATTGAAAAAAAGAAAAAACATCGATGTTCAGGAGAACTATCTCTTCATGTTTTAGATATAATTGAGTCTACTATGAAAGCCGCAACAACTGGAGTACCTCAAAAAATAAAAACTAAGTGTGAAAAGCCAAAAAGATTTACAGAAGAAGAAGTAAAAAAAATTCTCTTATAGATCATGAAAGATATTGCAATTGTTGATCCATATCCAAGAACCATGGAGCTTATTTTTTCAAAACCTAAATTAAATGAGTTAAAAAATAAATTTAATCTTATTTTCGCACCAAAAACAAATAAACAAAAATTTTATATTAATAATATTCATAAAGCGAAATTTATAATTGGACAGCCTAATCTTCCTAAATTTTTATTAATGAAAGCAAAAAAGTTGAAAGCAGTAATAAATGTCGAAAGTAACTTTCTAGATAATATGGATTATAATTATTGCTTTGATAAAGGTATTCATGTTATTGCAACTTCACCCGTTTTCTCGAAACCAGTCGCAGAAATTGCTCTTGGATTTACACTTTCTCTTCTTAGAAATATTCATGGAGCAAATCAGGATTTCATTAATAAAAAGGAAAAGTATGGATTAGATGGAAATCTTAAGGCTTCATTATTATCAGACAAAAAAATTGGATTATTGGGATTTGGAGACCTAGGGAAAGCTTTGGTTCCATTATTGAAACCATTTTCGAGTAAAATAAATATCTATGATCCTTGGATACCAAACAAAAAAATTATTAATCAAGGATTTAAACCAATTACTTTAAAAAAAATGTTTAAAGAATGCGAAGTTATTTATGTGCTTGCTGCAATTACTACAAAAAACAAAGGACTGATTAATAAAAAATTACTCAATCTTATGAAATCGAACTCACTTTTTATATTAATGAGTAGAGCTGCAGTTGTTAACTTTGAAGATTTAAAAAATAGGCTTAAAAAAGGTGATATTTATGCAGCGCTTGATGTTTTTCCGGAAGAACCAGTTAAAAAAAATGACCCAATAAGAAAATTAAAAAATGTTTTATTTTCTGCACATAGAGCGGGTGCTTTAGACGAGGCATTCAAGGAAATGGGCAATATTGTTTTTGAAGATATGAAATTAATTTCAAAAAATCTTAATCCAAGATTTTGTAAAAAAGCTCTAAGAAAAACTGTTCATCTTTTAAGGTCAAAACCTGTTGCAATTAATTAATTTTTTTTTTAATTTAAATTAAATGACTTCAACAAATAAATTGCTCTTAGAGGCTAAAGGTATCACAAAGTATTTTGGAACAATAACTGCTCTAGAAAATGTAAATTTAAAAGTACACGAAGGTGAATGTTTAGGTGTTGTGGGAGATAATGGTGCAGGCAAATCTACACTAATGAAAGTTTTATCTGGTTTGTACAAACCGAGTGCAGGCGCTTTATTTTTCGAGGGCAAAGAACATATATTAGATAGCCCAAAAGACTCTCAAAATTTAGGTTTAGAAATGGTTTATCAAGATCTTGCATTGGCAGGTAATTTACCCATTGGAGAAAATATATTCTTAGGAAGAGAGCCTACAAAAAATATTGGCTTCTTAAAATTTCTAGATTTTAAAAAAATTCAAGAAATGACTAGTGCTCACTTAGAGAAACTAAAAATAAATGTTAAAAGTGCTGACCAAAAAGTGGAGGAATTATCTGGAGGACAAAGACAAGCAGTTGCGATAGCTAGGTCAACAGCATTTAATGCTAAAGTTGTTATAATGGATGAACCAACTGCAGCTTTAGCAATAAAAGAAGTTGGAAAAGTATTAGACTTAATTAATAAATTAAAGAGTACTGGCGTAGGTGTTATAGTAATAAGTCATAGAATGGATGATATTTTTACTGTTTGCGACAGAGTAATGGCACTTTTTCAAGGAACAAACTTTGCTGAGTCTCAATTAGATAAAACTTCAAGAGATGAAGTCATTGGTTGGATTATGGGAAAAAAATAAAATGGACGATAAGGAAAAAAAACAAGATAGCTTATATGTAAAACTTATTCCATATTTTGAAAAATATGGGATTTTACTATTATTAGTTATCATGATCTTGGTAATGCATATTTTGCAACCAGATGTCTTCTTGTCTTGGAGAAATGTAACAAACGTATTCAAACAAATATCTTGGCAATCAATGTTAGCTTTAGGTGTTTTTATGGTGATTGTGACTGCGGGAATAGATCTATCAGTTGGCTCAATAATGATGCTTTCATTGATGATTTTAGCAATAGTAGCTAAAGCTGGAGCACCTTGGTTTATAGTTGTTCTAGTTCCTTTATTTGCTGGATTTTTATGTGGGTTGATAAATGGTTTGGGGATAACACTTTTAAGAATGCCTCATCCTTTTATAATGACTTTAGGAACTCTTTATATTTTTAGAGGAACAGGAAACTTAATTTCAGGCGGAACACCCATAAGTGGATTTACCGATGAAGTTAGGTACTTAGGTCATGGTAGAATAGATCTTACTTGGTTAGGATTAGAGAAATCTCAATATCTTCCCGTAAGTTTAGTTTTAATCGCGGTTGTATATTTTGTTTTTTGGGTTTTCTTGAATCATAGTCGAACAGGAAAGTGGATTTATGCAATTGGTGGCAACCCAAGCGCAGCAAGAGCTTCAGGAATTAATGTTAATAAAATTTTAATAATTGTTTATTCACTTTGTGGATTTTTATCAGGTATTGGAGCATTAATTTTAGCAGGAAGAACAGACTCTGGTTATCCTAATGCAGGATTACAATCTGAATTGGATGCTATCGCAGCATGTATAATTGGTGGAGCTAGTTTCTTTGGTGGTAGAGGAACTGTTCTTGGAGTTTTTGCCGGAGTAATGATTATGGGAATTTTAAGAAATGGACTTAATTTGATGGATGTAAGCTCATTCTGGCAACAGGTATTGATTGGCTCGATCATTGTATTAGCAGTTTACGTGGATGTTTTAAGAAGAGATTTCGGTACGAGAAAATAAACACGTCAAAGTTGAATAGATGCTATCATAAGAGACCCTGTAAACAGTTGAATTTTTTTTAAAAATTTTATTAAATTAAGCTTTAATAATTATTAAAGGGGAAATTTATGAGAGAACTATCAAGAAAAATTGCTGTTTTAGTATCAGCAATTTTTTTATCGATAAGCATGATTTCAGCTTCTTTTGCTGATGGTCATGGTAAAAAAATCTTGTTCAGTATTAAAGGTCCTGGGTCTGGAAATCCTTTCTGGGCTTCTGTTACAAAAGGTGCTGAAGAAGAAGCTAAAAAATTAGGTGTTAAGTTAATCTTGGTTGCGCCACCTCAAGAAGGTGATGTTCAAGCACAAATTAACCAAGTTGAAGACCAACTTGCTAAAGGTGTTGATGCTTTAGCTCTTGCACCAGGAGATCCAAATGCATTTGCTCCAATTGTAGATGACGCTATCAAAAGTGGTGTTCCAGTTGTATTCGTAGATACAAAAGGGATTAATGAAGGTGTTACTTTTATTGGAACTAACAATATGAATGGAGCAGAATTAGCTGCTAAATTCATTTGTGATAAAACTCCAAAAGGTTCAGATGTTGCAATTTTGACTGGAATAGAGTCTCAATCAACAGCTTTACTAAGAAGAGACGGTGCAATTAAAGGATTTAAAAATTGTGGTTTAAATATAGTTGCTACTCAAACAGCTGAGTGGGATACTGCAAAAGGTAGATCAGTTACTGAGTCTATTATTTTGAAAAATCCTAACATCAAAGCAATTTTTGCTTCAAATGACAATATGGGCTTAGGTGCTATGCAAGCTCTTAAAGATGCAGATATGAATGATGTTGTTGTTGTTGGTTTTGATGCAACTCCAGATGCTGCTACAAGTATCTTAAAAGGTGAAATGACTGCAACTATTGCTCAGTTCTCATATAACATGGGTGCTTACGGTGTTAAATATGCACTTGAGCTAGCTAATGGTGGAAGTATTGATCCAAACATTGATACTGGAACACAACTAGTGACAAAAGAAAACGCTAACGATTTTAAATAATCATTAGTATATAACATTTAAAAAGGGTGGAATTTTTATTCCACCCTTTTTTTTTATGTAATATAATCTTTTAATGTTAATAAATATTAACCCAGTTTTAAGCCCTGATTTACTCTTTCATTTAAGATCTATGGGTCATGGTGAGAAAATTATTCTTGCTGATGCTAATTTTCCTGCAAACTCTATGAACAAGAATGTAATACGATTAGATGGTGTAGATATTAAAAGTGCAGCAAATGCAATTTTATCTGTTTTTCCATTAGATAGTTTTACCGTATCACAAGGGGGCTCACCTGCACTTAGAATGGAAGTAGATGATAAACCAGAAGAACTAACTGAAACTCATAAAGAATTTATTGAAGCAGTAAAAAATAATTCTGGTCCCCAATGGAAAGTTGGATCAATTTCAAGACAAAATTTTTATGAAGAAGCAAAAAAAGCATATTGTATTGTAACCACTACAGATGCTCGACCTTTTGGATGTTTTATTATAACTAAAGGAGTTATTCTTCCTGACGGTAAAGTCTGGTCTTAATTAAATGAAGTCTATATGTGTATTTGGGGTATTTGTTGCAGACTTATGTTTTATTGGTGAAAAAATTCCTGAAGTGGGGCAAACTATTTTAGGAACAAAACACTTAATAGGACCTGGTGGAAAAGGATCTAACCAAGCCATTGCCGCAGCAAGACTTGGCGGAAACATAAGTTTTATTACAAAAATAGGTGATGATAATAATGCTGAAATGGCACTAAATTTATATAAATCCTCTGGAGTAAATACCGATTATATTATCAAAGATAAAAATCAATCAACTGGCGTTGCTGGTATTATGATTAATGCTAATACAGGTGATAATGCAATAAACATCATACCAGGCGCTGCTGGCACTTTAAATAGTTCTGATATAGATAATAATTTAAAAGCAATCGACAAGTCAGATATATTCTTAACACAATTAGAAACACCATATGATGTTACAAGCTATGCTTTACAAAAAGCTAAAGATACTGGTTCAATTACAATATTAAATCCAGCTCCTGCTTCGAAAATATCTGAGAATGACTTTAAAAATATAGACTATTTTACACCAAATGAAACTGAAGCTAGTTTTTATTTAGAAAAAAAAATAGAAACAAAATCTGAAATAGAAAATGCAGCTAAAGAATTTTTAAAAAAAGGAATAAAAAATATCTTAATAACCCTAGGTTCTAAAGGAGTTTATTTTTCAAATGGAACTGAAAGCCATTTTGTAGACGCCCATGAATTAAAAGAGGATGTAAAAGATACTACTGGAGCAGGTGATGCTTTTAATGGAGCTTTTAGTGTAGCATTAGCCAAATCATTAAAAATTGTTGATGCATTAGAATTTTCTAATAAAGTTGCTGGTATTTCTACAACTAAAGAAGGAGCCGCGAATTCCATGCCAACATATGAAGAGGTCGAGGTTTACTAAATATGAAATATAACGCTGATAATAAAAGATATTCAGAGATGTTATATAGAACTTGTGGCGATAGTGGAGTTAAATTACCACTAATAAGCCTTGGGCTTTGGCATAACTTTGGAGGTAAAGTTCCACTTTCTAATATTAAAAAAATATTATTCTATGCTTTTGATAAAGGCATCACTCATTTTGATTTGGCAAATAATTATGGCCCCCCTTACGGTAGTACAGAAAGTAATTTTGGAAAAATAATAAGCAAAGATTTAAAAAAATATAGAGATGAACTGATTATATCATCAAAAGCTGGTTATGATATGTGGGAAGGACCTTATGGAGAATGGGGGTCAAAAAAACATATTATCGCAAGTTGTGATCAAAGTTTAAAAAGAATGAAAATTGATTACTTTGATATATTTTACTCACATAGATTTGATCCAAATACACCTTTAGAAGAAACAGCAGATGCATTAGAGAGTATTTATAAATCGGGAAAAGCTTTATATGTTGGTATATCATCTTATTCTTCCAAAAAGACGAACCAAATTTACAAAATTCTAAAATCAAGAAATATTAAATTGTTTATTCACCAGCCTTCATATTCTTTAATTAATAGATGGATTGAAAAAGATTTAACTAAAACTATAAAAAAACTTAAAATTGGATGTATTGCCTTTTCTCCTCTTGCTCAAGGAATGCTATCAGACAAATATTTAAAAAAGATACCTAGAGTTTCAAGAGCGAGTGATGTTACATCTTATTTAGATAAATCTTTAATAACAAAAAAAAACTTAAAGATAGTTTCAGATTTAAATAAGATTGCAAATAAAAGAGGTCAATCTTTATCTCAAATGGCAATTTCCTGGGTCTTGTCAAATAATTATGTAACATCTGCTCTAATCGGAGTTAGAAATATTAACCAGTTAAAAGAAAATATAGAAAGTCTAAACAAACTTAATTTTACACCTTCTGAAATGAGAATAATTAATAAAACCGCTAAAGAAGGGGATATAAATATTTGGAAAGAATCAAGCTCTTACTAAAATGAAAATTGGAATAGATATTGGGGCAACAAAAATTGAAAGCGTCATCTTAAAAAAAAATGGTGATGAAATTGAGAGATCAAGGATCCCTTGCCCAAAGAGTTATAAAAAAATAATAAGAGATGTTAGTAAAATAGTTTTTTCACTAGATCGGAAGTATAAAAAAAAATTTCAAGTAGGCGTGTGTCATCCCGGATCTATAGATTATAAAACTGGACTACTTAAAAATTCAGTAAATGCCAAACAATTAAATAATAAAAAATTAAACATAGATTTATCAAAAGCTTTAAAAAGAAATATAAAATGTGAAAATGATGCAAATTGTTTTGCATTATCTGAAGCAATGGATGGAGCTGCAAAAAATTATAATGTTGTTTTCGGAATAATTATTGGATCAGGCACTGGAGGTGGAATAGTTATTAATAAGAAAATCTTAAAAGGTGCAAATTATATTTCTGGAGAGTGGGGACATCTTCCTCTACCAATTTTTGGAAATCTAAACGATAAAAAATATATTAAAAAAAAGATATCACTTATGCAAATACAAAAGTTTACCTCAGGAAAAGGTTTGGAAAAACTTTATCATAAAAAAATTACTGCGAGAGAAATATTTAATAAATCTGATAAGTTTACAAAATCAATTTTTATTAAACATTTTAAAATACGGTTGGCTAGAGCACTTGTTAACTTAATTTATACAATTGATCCTGATGTATTTGTATTTGGAGGTGGATTATCTAATGAAATCTCTTCATTAAATGAATTAAAGAAAATGGTTACAAAAAATATGGAAATTAAATATATAAATACGAAATTTTTAAAGGCTAAGTATGGAGATGCAAGTGGAGTAAGAGGAGCGGCACGGTTGAATTATTAATATGACAAAAATCGGTTTTATAGGAATTGGATTAATGGGTGCTCCTATGGCAAAAAATCTTCTAAAATCTAAATATCAAGTCAAAGTTTTTAATAGAACTAAAAAAAAAGCTGATAAATTAAAAAATTATGGCGCAAAAGTATGTAATTCATTAAAGGAAGTTGTTTCTGACCAGGATTTAATAATTACTATGTTATCTGATGATAAGGCTCTAAAAAAAATATATTCAAACTTAGAATTTTTAAAAAATTTAAAAGCAGGATCTACAGTTATAGATATGAGTTCTGCAAATCCTAAAACAGCAATTAATTTATCAAAATTATTAAAAAAATATAAAGTTAATTTTTTGGACGCGCCAGTTTCTGGAGGCACAAATGGTGCAGAGAATGCTCAGCTGGCCATAATGGTTGGCGGAGATAAGAAAGTTTTTTCTAAAAATTTAAATATACTAAAGAAATTAGGCAATCCTGTTTTAGTTGGAAAAAATTCTGCAGGTCAAATAGCAAAATTAGCTAATCAAATAATAGTAGGAATTACAATTGGATCTGTTGCAGAGGCTATTAAATTAGCACAAAAAAATAATGTAAATCCAATAAATATTCTCAAAGCATTAAAAGGGGGGTGGGCTGACAGTAAAGTTTTACAAACTCATGGATTAAGAATGATCAAAAAAGATTTTAAACCAAGAGGAAAAAATTTTTCTCAATTAAAAGATATGAACAACATCCTTGATTGTGCAAAAAATAAAAAGCTAGAATTACCTTTATCTAAAATAGTTAAAAAAATGTATAATAATCTCGTTAAAAAAGGATTGGGTAATTATGATCATAGTTCGTTATACAAAAGCTATAAATAATTATTGGAGATAAAATGAAATTACTAAGAGTGGGAGAAAAAAGTCAAGAAAAGCCAGCTATATTAGATAAAAATGGAAAGTTGAGAGATATATCCAAACATATAAATGATTTAGATCCAACTCATTTAAATTTTGAAACAATTGAAAAAATTAAACAAATTGATTTATCATCCTTGCCTGTGATTTCAAATAATACAAGGATTGGTTCATGCATAACTAAACCAGGAAAATTTATTGCAATTGGATTAAATTTTTCTGACCATGCAGCGGAAACTGGAGCAAAACCACCAACAGAACCAATTGTGTTTATGAAAGCCAGTAGTTCAATCAATGGACCAAATGATGATATTGAAATTACAAGCTATTCAAAAAAACTAGATTGGGAAGTTGAGCTAGGTTTAGTTATAGGAAAAAATGCTAAAAATATCCCAGAGAAAAATTCACAAGATTATATCTTAGGTTATTGTTTAGTGAATGATGTAAGTGAAAGAGAGTGGCAAATAGAAAAAATGGGACAGTGGGTAAAAGGAAAGTCGCACGATACATTTGGTCCTATTGGTCCATACCTTGTGACCAAAGATGAGATTAATGATGTAAACAACCTAAACATGGAATTAGATTTAAATGGTGAACGAATGCAAACAGGTAATACAAAAACAATGATTTTTAATGTAGATCATATTGTTTCATATGTTAGTCGATATATGTCCCTTCAACCAGGAGATATCATTACCACAGGAACACCCCCAGGAGTTGGAATGGGAATGAAGCCACAAAAATTTTTAAAAGCAGGTGATGAAATGAGGCTTTCAATTGAACTTCTTGGTGAACAAAAATCAAAAGTAGTAGCAATTTAATCCAAATATAATCTCTTTTTTGGTATAATAAATTGTGATCAAAAGAGACTTATATTATGAAAGAATTCCAACAAAATCTTTAAGAGAGGATGTTAGGTTTTTAGGAAATTCATTAGGAAATGTAATTAAAGAACAAGAAGGTAAAAGCTTTTATAATCTTGTTGAGAAAATTAGAAAGTTATCAAAAGCAAATAAAATCCAAAAAAGATCATATAAAAAAATTTCTAGTGAAATAAAAAGTATCAATCCTAAAAATACTTACAAGCTTGCAAGAGCATTTAATCATTTTATGAATTTTATAAATCTAGCCGAGTCTATTGATGCATCTAGACAACTCAACCAATATGAAAATAAAAGAGACGGTAAAAATCAAAAAAATATTTTTATAGAAGAAATTTTTGAGAAATTATTTAAAAATAAAAAAATTAATAATAATAAAATATATAATTTTGCGAAAAATTTAAATATTGGAATAGTTTTGACAGCTCATCCAACAGAGGTCAAAAGAAGAACTTTAATTCAAAAATATCATAAAATTACAGAAATACTTGAAGAAAGAGAGTTATTTAAAGATCACGCTTTAAAAATAAAATCTTTAAATAAAAAAATTCATGATGAATTTACCATTATCTGGAATACAGATGACTTAAAAAGATCAAAACCGTCTCCAGCCGATGAAGCGCGATGGGGTCTTGCAATAATAGAGGATAGTCTTTGGGAAACTATTCCAAAAGTCTACAGAAGACTCAATGATATATTTTTGAAAAATATGGGTAAAGGTTTGCCAAAAAATTTTAATCCTATTGAGTTTGGATCATGGATGGGAGGTGATAGAGATGGAAATCCAAATGTAACTTCAAAAGTAACCAAAGAAGTTTTGTTATTATCAAGATGGGAAGCAGCAAAATTGTATGAAAAAGAACTTACTAAATTAATTAGATCGTATTCAATGAGAAAATGTTCTAAAAAAATTCAAAAACTAACAGGAAAATCATTTGAGCCTTACAGAGTTTTCTTAAGACCTCTAAGGGATAAAATGAGATTTACTCACAGAGCAATTGAACAGTTCATAGTGAATAAAAAACCTTTGGACTATAAAAAATTGCTAAACTCAAAAGAGGAAATTTTAAAACCTCTTAGAATTGTCCGTGAGTCTTTAGAGGAAAATCAAAGTGAAAATATAGCAAGTGGCGAATTATTAGATTTAATGAGAAGAGCAAAATGTTTTGGAGTTAATCTTGCAAAACTAGATATTAGACAAGAGTCAACTAGACACTCACAGTTAATTAATGAACTTATTAAGAAAAAAAATAAACTTAATTATTTAAAATGGAGTGAGGAGGAAAAAATTAAATTTTTATCTTCTAAGATGAAAAAAAAATCAAATTTCATAAAAAACTTTAATTTTAAAAATAAAGAAAATAAAGAAGTTTGGTCAACATTTAAAATTTTATCTGAAGAGCCGCCTGAATGTTTAGGAGCTTATGTTATTTCAATGACATCATCTGCATCTGACATTCTCTCTGTTTTATATTTGCAAAAAGAAGCAAATATTAAAAACAAATTAAGAGTTGTCCCTTTATTTGAAACATTAGATGACTTAATTAACGCAAAATCAATAATGGCCAGTTTGTTTTCATTAAAGTGGTACAGAGATTTAATAAAAAATAAACAAGAAGTCATGATTGGATATTCAGACTCAAGTAAAGATGCTGGAAAAATTTGTGCAAGTTGGCATCAATATAAGGCTCAAGAAGAAATTATTAAAATTGCTAAAAAATATAACATAGATGTTACGTTCTTTCATGGAAGAGGAGGTTCTGCGGGTAGAGGAGGAGGTCCAATTCAAGCTACTTTAAAATCTCAACCACCAAATACTGTAAATGGAAAAATCAGAATAACAGATCAAGGAGAAGTAATTCAACAGAAATATGGATATCAGCCTTTAGCAATTTATAATTTATGTAGCTATATAGGAGCGGTAATGGAGGCAACATTAACCCCACCGCCAGTCCCTAAAAAAGATTGGAGAAATCTAATTGAAAAAATGTCTGATATTTCAAAAAGCTCATATAGAAAAAATATTAATCAAAGTTCAGATTTTATTAAATATTTTAAAACCGTTACGCCACATGTGTCTTTAGGAAAACTTTCAATTGGATCAAGACCGTCTAAAAGAAAGAATATTGATAATATCAAAGGTTTAAGAGCAATACCCTGGGTATTTGCTTGGACACAAATAAGACTAATGCTCCCAGCATGGCTTGGAAGTGCAGAAGCTTTAAGATATTCATCAATTAAAAAATTTGAAAAAACACTAATAGATATGGAAAAAAACTGGCCTTTCTTCAATTCAATGATGGATATCTTGGATATGGTAATTTCAAAAGTGGACCCAGATATTTCAAAAATATATGAGGAGTATTTAGCAGACAAAGATTTAAAAAGAGTTGGAAAAAAACTTAGGTTCCAATTCGAAGTTATTAAGAAATTAAATAAAAAAATTACGCCAAAAGAAATTATAAATGAAAGAAAAAAATTTAGATCAGGAGTTATTGTAAGAAATATTTACACAGAGGTTTTAAATATAATTCAAGCAGTAGTTATGAATAAAATTAAAAACAAAAAATTAAATTCAGATAAAAAAAATGATCTTAATGATGCATTATTAACATCTATTGCAGGTATTTCAGCTGCAATGAAAAATACTGGTTAAATGATAGAATTATTTGTTGCATTTGGAGCTGGATTGATAAGCTTTTTGTCTCCATGTGTACTTCCATTAATACCTGGATATATATCTTATATTTCTGGAAGCTCTTTAAATGAATTATTAGAAAAAAAAACGATTAATATATTCCCTATAGTTTTATTTACTTTTGGTTTTTCAATTGTTTTTATAAGCTTTGGAGCTACCGCAACTTTTTTAGGTTCTTTAATTTTAAGTAACTCTTTTGAACTAAGAATTATTGCAGGAAGTATTATAATTATTTTCTCCCTTCATATTATGGGATTAATTAATATTAAGTTTTTAAATTATGAAAAAAGAATTAATACTGAGATTAAATCAGGAAATTTTAGCTCAATATTAGTTGGTATGGCATTTGGATTTGGATGGACTCCATGTATTGGGCCTATTTTAGGATCAATATTAGCTCTAGCTTCAATTGAGCAAAGTTTGAACCGAGGTATATTGTTACTTGTGTTCTATTCACTTGGTTTAGCACTGCCTTTTATTGCATCAGGTTATTTGATTCAACGTTTTATGGTTGTTACAAAAAATCTAAAATCAAAAATGATAACTATTTCAAGAGTTGGTGGAGGATTATTATTGATAACAGGAATATTAATGATTACAAACCAGTTGCAAGCTTTAGGATTTTACATATTAAAGTATTTTCCTATACTTCAAAAACTTGGATAAAAATGAAAATATACCAAATCGATTGCAGTGCTAGAAAAGAAGGTTCTACCTCAAGGATGCTTGCAAAAAAAATACTTGATAAAGTTAAAAAAGATAATGATGAGGTCATTTATAGAGACCTAGATGACGAAATGCTCTTTATATCTGGCTTAACTGAGTCTGGAATGAAAATTCCAGAGAATGAGCAAACAGATGAACATAAAAAAATGTTTGAATTATCTGATAAGTTAGTATCGGAGTTAAAAGAATGTGATGTAATTATTATATCAGTGCCAATTTATAATTTTGGCCCACCAGCAACCCTTAAAGCTTGGGCTGATCTTGCAGCCAGAGTAAAATTGACATTTAAATATGGGGATGACGGAAGAAGAAAAGGTTTATTAGAAGATAAGCAGGTATATTTAGTAATTACTTCTGGCGGAACAAAAATACAAGGTGAAGAAGACTTTTTAACCCCGTGGTTGATACATATGTTAAATTTTTTTGGTATTAAAAAAATCGATATAGTTGCAGCAGATCAAATGGCTTTAGATTATGAAAAGTCGATAAAAAACGCTGAAGAAAAAATAAAAGAATTATTTAAAGATTAAATTTTCTTTTTAAATGTCTAAGTTTACCTTCTGTACTGTCGAAATCAATGTAGCATCCTTGTAAATATCTATCACCTTCGTTAACATCATACTTTGTTCTTCCATGAAGTAATCTATGATTGTCCATCATTAATAAATCTCCAGTTTCTAATTTAAATTCAACTTTATATTTATCAGAGTTATATAATTCAGAAATTTTATTTCTAGCTTTATAGAATAAATCCAATTTTGATTTTTCTAATATCGGAGCATAATCTAATCTTGGACTAAATCTAACTTGTTTAAAATTATTTTTTTCATCCAATTTAATTAACTCAGACATATCTTCTAGAACAACTGTATTGTCTATAAATTTAAATTTTACTTTAACTGAAGATAAAATTTCATAATATTCTGGATAATCCTCTTTGATTTTTTCACTTACTGTGTAACCATCAACCAAGGTAGAATTTCCTCCACTCACATTATTTATAATACAATGCAATAATTGAACACAAGGAACTGGTTTTCTATACGGATTATCTGTATGCGGAGATAATGCTAATGATGTATAAGCCAAATCATTTGGATTAGGCACAGATCTTACATTAAAAAATTCCCCAAAATTTGTTCTTCTGACACTACCAATTGAATTTGCAAATTTAAGAATAAAATTATCTTCAGTTGGAACATTAGTTAAAACTACAAAACCATATTTATAGAATGATACTAATAAATCATACATGATTTTTTTTTCAAAAATATTATTTTCAAACTTAAATTTTTGAAAATTATTAAAATTTGAATCCCATTTAATTTTATCAATTGAAATAGGATCAAGATTTTGTGATTTATACTCATTTAATATTTGATCTTCTTTTATTTTATAATTGGTTCCATCATTGAAAAATAAATTAAGTAATCCATCTTCATTCTCAATTTTTTCTATATGAATGTTAGTATTTATAGAATTTGGATCAAATAATCTTTGTTGATTTCCTTTATCCAGAGCATCTTCGTTATTTATTCTTTCTCTAAGCCAAAATGGATGTATTTCTTCTTTATTATTTCCACTATTTATAAATACTTTTTTAGAATCGATTTCTATTTTCATCTACCTGGATTCTTCTATCAAATTCTAAAATTTTCAAGATATTTTATTTGAACTAGTTGTATATTTTAATTATTACTCATCAGATAAATGACCTTCAAAAAAACAAAAGATTTCAAGATTTATTACACCTTTTTGAATAAGCTTGCTAAGGATTTAACTAATTTTTATTACACTAAACTTAACAAAACTTTTACAATTAATAACAAGTTAAAAGGTAAAGGTTATGATCCCGTTACCAGTGCCGATAAAGCTTTTGAAAAATTTATAAGAAAAAAGATTAATGATAAGTTCCCAGATCATCAAATTATCGGTGAAGAGTTTGGAGCAAAAAAGACAAAAAGTCTATTTTCATGGATAATTGACCCAATTGATGGGACAAGATCATTTGTCGCTGGTAATCCTACATGGAGCAATTTAATTTCTCTAAATTATAACGACGCCCCTGTAGTTGGTTTAGCAAATTTTCCAAGAATGAAAAGATACTATTTAAATCAAGATGATAAATCTGCTTTTGTGTTTGAAAATGGAAAAAAAAGAAAATTAAAAGTAAACAAAAATATAAAATTTGATTATTTGAAAGTAGCTGCTGCTTTTCACGGAACTTTATCTTTTCAAAAACAAAAAAAAATAATGAAATTTATCAAGAGAATGCAGTTTCCATGTTTCGATGCACTAACATATTGCCAATTAGCAGAGGGAAGACTAGATATTGTAGCTCAATGTGCAAACAAAATTTGGGATATACATCCAATAATACCAATTATTAAAGCATCAGGTGGAATAATTACTACATGGGATAATAGGGATGCTTCATTGGGTGGAAAAATAATTGTTTCAAATAATTTATCAAATCATAAAAAAATTATAAAATTGCTCAAGCCAGCCACATGAAAAATATAATTGTTCTTCAACACATTAAAATTGAGGATCCCGGCTATATTAAAGATTTAATGTTAGAGGATAAAGTTCATATTAAAACTGTAGAACTCGACGAAGGAGAAAAAATACCTGATGATCTATCTGGATTTGATGCAATGTTTTGTATGGGTGGACCAATGGATACTTGGATGGAAAAAGATTACCCGTGGTTAATAGAAGAAAAAAAAAAAATCAAAGAATTTGTTGTAGATTTAAATAAACCATATTTAGGTTTTTGTTTAGGTTGTCAATTATTGGGAGAGGTAGTTGGAGGTACAGTAGTTAAATCAAAAAATCCAGAAATAGGTATTTTTGATATTAATTTTTTAACCAGCAAAAAAAACGATTTATTATTTAAAGAATATCCAGATATTATAAAATCACTCCAATGGCATTCATATGAAGTTCAAAATCTAGAAAATAATAATGATATAACTCTTTTAGCGTCATCTCCCGAAACGAAATACCAAATTTTTAAATACAAAAAACATGCTTACGGTATTCAATTTCATATAGAAATAAAAGATACCACTGTAGGAGAATGGGGATGTGTGCCTGAATATAAGTCTGCTTTAGAGAAACAGTTAGGACAGGGAGCTCTTGATAAATTTGATAGTGATGCGAAAGACAACATTCAATCTATGAACAAATATTCTAAAATTCTTTACGAAAACTTCAAAAAAATAGTGAATTAAATCACTTTAGTTTACATAATTAATAAGTTAGATTTTTATTTTAATAATATAGGAGAGATAAATGAAGTATGGGTATTTTATAAAAATTTTATTGGCTTTTTTTCTAGCTTTTGCTCCAACACAAGCGTTTGCAAAAACTATTAAATGGTCAATGCAGGGTGATAGTTTAACACTTGATCCTCATGCTCAAAACGAAGGTCCTACCACTCAAGTATCTAGACAAGTATACGAAGCTCTAGTTACCAGAGGATTAGATATGAAAATTGGACCTCAACTAGCAACAGAGTGGAGAACTCAAGGTCCTAATACTTGGATCTTTAAATTAAGAGAAGATGTTAAATTTTCTGATGGAACTCCATTTACATCTGAAGACGTTGTATTTAGTATTTTAAGAGCAAAACAAAGAACATCTGATTTTAAAGAATATATTAGTACAGTATCAGGTGTAAAAGCAGTTAATGACTACACAGTAGAAATTACAACAAGTAAACCAAATCCAATTCTTTTAAACCAACTTTCAAACATTTTTATAATGTCAAAAAAATGGAGTGAAAAGAATTTTGCAGTCATGGCGCAGAACTGGGATGCTGGACAAGAAACATTTTCAGCTACAAATGCTATGGGAACTGGACCATTTAAAATTACATTAAGAGAACCAAATACTAAAACAGTTTTCAAACGTAATAAAAAATGGTGGGGTACTATGAAGGATGACAAAGTAACAGAAATTCATCTACTACCTATAAAAAATGCAGCTACTAGAGTTGCAGCTCTTTTATCTGGTGAAATTGATGTTGTTACTGATGCACCTGTGCAAGATTTAGCTAGAATTAAAAATTCACCTGCTCACAAAGTTGAAAGCACTGCTCAAATGAGAACTATATTCCTTGGTATGGATCAGGGAGCAGATAAACTTAGAACAGGTAATACAGGTGATAATCCATTCAAAAAGAAAGCAGTTAGACAAGCTCTTTATCAAGCTATAGATATTGAAGCTATTAAGAAAAAAGTAATGAGAGGTTTAAGTGAACCTGCTGGAATAATTACTTTTCCAGGTGTTAACGGATACACAGAAGAACTTGATAAAAGACTTCCTTATGATGTAGCTGCTGCAAAAAAACTTCTAGCTGATGCTGGATATCCGAATGGATTTGAAGTTGAGCTTAGATGTCCAAATGACAGATATGTAAATGATGAAGCTATATGCACAGCTGTTGTTGGTATGTTAGGTAAAATCGGTGTTAAAGTAAATTTATTTGCCCAAACAAAAAGTAAGCACTTTAAAGAACTAAAAGATAATCAAGGTGACTTTTATATGTTAGGTTGGGGAGTTCCAACTTTAGATAGTCATTATGTTTTCCATTACTTATATGAAAGTGGAGCAAGCTGGAACAGAGTTAACTTTAGTAACTCTGATGTAGATGCTGCGATAAGAGTTATGGAAGGTGAAGTTAACCTAGATAAGAGAAATGCTGCGATAGCTAAAGCTTGGAAAATAGTAAAAGATGATATTTCTTATCTTCCTTTACATCACCAAGTTATATCTTGGGCTGCAAAAAAAGATGTTAATGTTCCGATAAGACCGAATAACGAGCCGTTATTCCGTTTTGCGAGCTTTGACTAAACAATTTATTACAAGCCCTTTTTAATTAAAGGGCTTGTATAAAAATAAAATTTCATAAATTGATAAAGTATTTTTTTAAACGATTGTTTCAATCTGCAATGGTTATGCTTGTCGTAGCTTTTGTATCTTTTTCTCTTTTTAATTTTGTAGGAGACCCAATAAATAACATGGTGGGTGAGGAAACATCAGATGAAGAAAGAGCTGAGTTAAGAGAAACCTTGGGTTTAATGGACCCAATTCATGTACAATTTACTAGGTTTATAATTAATGCCTCTAAAGGAGAATTTGGAATATCTTATCAATTAAGAAGACCTGTATCAGAATTAATCATTGAAAGATTACCTGCGACAATTGAATTAGTTTTAATATCTGCTCTAATTGCATTGGTTTCTGGTACTTTATTGGGAGTATATACAGGCATAAAAAGAAAAGGTTTTTTGAGTGATTTTATCTTAGCAGTTTCTTTATTAGGTGTTTCTCTTCCAACTTTTGTAATTGGTATTTTATTTATTTATCTTTTTGCAGTTATATTAGGCGTTCTACCATCGTTTGGAAGAGGTGAGGTAGTAGATCTAGGATTTTGGTCGACAGGCTTTTTAACCATATCAGGTTTAAAAGCAATTATATTACCATCAGTTACTTTAAGTCTTTTTCAAATGACATATATAATAAGACTCGTCAGAGCTGAAATGATGGAAATACTTCAGACTGATTACATAAAGTTTGCAAGAGCTAGAGGCATTAATGAAAAAAGCATTAATTATAAGCACGCACTTAAAAATGGACTAATTCCAGTAATAACTATTGCTGGAATAAATATTGGAACATTAATTGCTTTTTCAATAATTACGGAAACAGTATTTCAATGGCCAGGTATGGGATTTCTTTTTATTCAAGCTGTTCAGTTTGTAGATATTCCAATTATGTCAGCATATTTAGTATTTATAGCATTCGTTTTTGTAATGATAAATTTTATAGTCGATATCTTGTATTACTTTATAGATCCAAGAATTAGAGTTAAAGGAGATTCAGCTAGTGGATAACAAAGCTTTAACAACTTTGGATAAAATAAAAGATAGTGAAATTTATTTTAGTTTTATAAAATCTCCTACAGCAATAGTTTCATCAATTTTATTAGCAATAATATTTTTCTCTTCATTTTTTGTAGAATTTATTACACCTTATAATCCATTCGACCCATCTTCTTTATCTTTAATGGATGCATTCACCCCACCATCTTGGACTAGTGATGGAAAAGTAGAATTTTTACTTGGTACTGATGGACAAGGAAGAGATATGTTATCAACTATTCTTTATGGATCTAGAATATCTTTGATTGTTGGTTTCTCAGCAATTTTATTTAGTTTAATTTTAGGAGTTGGATTAGGTCTTACTGCTGGTTTTTTTGGTGGTAAGTATGAAATGATTGTTATGAGATTAACTGATGTTCAGTTAACAGTTCCAAGTATTTTGATGGCTCTTCTGGTTGATGGTATTGCTCGAGGTATAATTTCGCGTGAACTTCATGACGAGATGGCAATATATGTTTTAATTTTTGCAATTGGTATTTCAGAGTGGCCACAGTTTGCAAGAGTATCAAGAGCAGCAACTTTAGTTGAAAAAAATAAAGATTATGTTTCAGCCTCAACAATTATTGGAGTTTCTAATTTTATAGTAATGTTTAAACATATTCTTCCAAATATAATGAGACCGGTACTTGTTATTGGAACTATAGGTCTTGCATTAGCAATCATTGCAGAAGCCACATTGAGTTTTTTAGGTGTTGGCGTTCCTCCAACTACTCCTTCTTTAGGAACATTAATAAGACTTGGAAATGACTTTTTATTTTCTGGTGAATGGTGGATAACTTTTTTTCCAGCAATATTCTTAGTTGTTTTGGCTTTTTCCATTAATCTATTAGGAGACTGGATGAGAGACACTCTTAATCCTAAATTGAAAAAATGAGTTTTTTAAAAATACAAAATTTAAGTGTGGATTATAAATTGAGAAAAGAGACAGTTCATGCTGCAAAAGATATTAATATTGAGATAAAAAGAGGAGAAATTGTAGGACTAGTTGGGGAATCTGGGTCTGGAAAAAGTACTGTAGCAAATGCAATAATTGATTTAATTGACGAACCAGGGAAAGTATCTGAAGGATCAATTTATTTAAGCGATATAAATATTCATGAAAATAAAAAAAATATTCTAAGTTTAAGAGGAAAAAAAATTGGATTTATTTTTCAAGATCCTCAGACATCTTTAAATCCTATCTTAACAATTGGACAACAGCTTATTGAAACAATCCAAACTCATTTAAACCTCAGTAACTCAGAAGCAAAAGAAAAATCAATAAATCTTTTAAAAGAAGTAGGCATAAAAGATGCTGAAAAAAGATTTAATGATTATCCTCATCAATTTTCAGGAGGCATGAGACAAAGAGTTGTTATATCGCTTTCTCTGTGTTGTGAACCAGAGTTGTTAATTGCAGATGAGCCCACAACTGCACTTGATGTATCAATACAATCGCAAATATTAGAACTTATCAAAAAACTGACTAAAGAAAGAAATTTAGCAGTTATATTAATTACACATGATATGGGAGTTATAGCAGAGACTACCAATAGAGTTGCTGTCATGAAAAATGGTAATTTGGTAGAATTGGGAACAACAAAGCAAATATTAACAGAACCAAAAGAAACTTATACAAAAAGTTTAGTTAGTTCTGTTCCTCCCACAAATAAAAAGATATCCAGATTTAAAATTATAGAGAAAGAAAATAATAACCAGGAAAATATTAATTTAAAAATTTTAAACAGATGGAATAAAAGAGAAATTTCAAAAAAAGATTTAGTTCAAATAAAAAATCTTTCTAAAACTTTTAATGAAGGTTTTTTTACAGAAAAATCTCAAAATAATGTATTAGCAGTTGATACTGTTTCATTTAATATACAAGAAGGAAAATCTTTTGGACTTGTTGGCGAAAGTGGCAGTGGAAAGACTACAATTGCAAAAATGATTGTTAATTTATTTAAACCCACCTCAGGTGAAATTTATTTCGATGATGTATGTATTAATAATATAAAAAGTAATAAAGAATTGCTTAAATTCAGAAAACAAATTCAAATGATATTTCAAGATCCATACTCTTCGTTAAATGGTAGGCTTAAGGTTAAAGATATCATCGCTGAACCTATAAATTTACATGATGCAAATATTAGCTCTAATGAATTAAATGAATATATAAATGATCTCTTAGACTCGGTAGAGTTATCCAAGTCTTCAGCTGAAAGATATCCGCATGAGTTTTCGGGAGGACAAAGACAAAGAATTTCTATTGCAAGAGCGTTAGCAACAAAACCAAGATTATTAGTTTGTGATGAACCAACATCTGCTTTGGATGTGAGTATTCAGGCTCAAATACTAAATTTACTTAAAGATTTACAAGAACAACTTAATTTAACTATACTTTTTATAAGTCATGATCTACCAGTTGTACGACAAATGTGTGATGACATTGGAGTTTTAAGGAATGGAAAACTATGCGAGGTGTCTGAGACAGAAGAGTTGTTTAAAAATCCAAATCATGAATATACTAAGGAATTATTAAGATTAATGCCTAAAATAGAAACAATTTACAATTAAGGAGGTGAAATGGCAGTTTTTAATATGATTGAAGAAGCTGATGCTACAGGAAAGGTGAAAGAGGTATTTGAAGATATAAAAAAGAAGAGAAACACAGATTACATAAACAATTTTTGGAAAATGTTAGCCAACAACCCAGAAACTTTAGAGAGAACTTGGACTTCTATACAGCAAGTGATGAAAAAAGGTGCTTTGGATGAAATGACAAAAGAGCTTATTTATGTTGCAGTTTCAATGACAAATAGTTGTGAGTATTGCATTAAATCTCACAGTATCGCTGCTAAATCTAAAGGTGCTACTACTGAGATGTTAAGTGAACTTATAGCAGTCGTTGCAATGGCAAATGAAACCAACAGACTTGTTGAGTCATATCAGGTAAAAGTTGATAAAGTTTATGAATGATAGAGCCAAAGCAATATTAGATTTTTGGTTTGATGATATGGTTGTTGAAAAGCGATTTAAAAGAGATGATAATTTTGATCAATTGATTAAAGACAAATTCAAAGATGATCATGAAAAAGCTACTTTGAATGAATATGATGATTGGCAAGATGAACCATTAAGTACTCTAGCTTTAGTTATTTTATTGGATCAATTTTCAAGAAATTTATATAGAGACGATAAAAAAGCTTTCGAGTTTGACCATAAAGCAAGACTGATAGTAAATGATGCAGTTTATAACGGGTATCTTGATCAAATGGATGAATATCAACGTTTTTTCATGCTACTGCCATACATTCACAGCGAAGAAGTTATAGATCATGATAGAGCATATAAATTGTTGGATAACTATTTATCTAACCATCCAAACTATAATGAGATAAAAAAATTTTGGAAAGATCATACAGCTGCAATTAAAAGATTTCATAGATATCCTCATCGAAATAAAGTTATGGGAAGAAAATCTACACCAGATGAGTTAAAATTTTTGGAAAGTCCAAATTCCTCGTGGTAATTATTCTATTGGATAATCCCAAGCATCTCCACCAATAACTTTTGATATAGCGGAAAAATCTTTCGAACCATTTCCATCTTCACAAAACTTTGAATATATTTCTAATGCCATCTCTCCTAATGGAGTAGATGCATTTGCATTTTTAGCACATTCATTTGCAAGTTTTAAATCTTTGTTCATCATACCTGCAGAAAAGCCAGGCTTATATTTGTTGTTAGATGGAGTTCCTTCAATTAATCCAGGCAAGGGTGGATAAACTGAAATAGGCCAGCTATTTCCAGAGGCATTTTTCATAATTTCATGAACTTTCTTTATATCTATATTCAATCTTCTTGCTAACATTAACGACTCTGAAGCAGCAATCATTGTTATTCCAAGAGACATGTTGTTACAAATCTTTGCACCGTTTCCGCTTCCTATTTCTCCAGCATGGTATATGTTTTTACCCATTAATTTTAAAATAGGTAAAGCTTGATTAAATGCATCATTTGATCCACCGACCATAATATTTAATGTTGCTTTTTGTGCACCCATCACTCCACCACTTACTGGTGCATCAATCATCTTAATACCTTTTTCATTTGCTTTTTTTCCTATTTCTTTAGAAGTATCTATATCGATTGTTGAACAATCTATTAGTAGACAATTTTTAGAAACTTTATCTAGAACACCATTTTCTTTTAAATAAACTTCTTTCGAATGTTTGCCTTCAGGCAGCATAGTGATTACAATAGACGTTTCACTATTGATTAGCTTTCCAAAATCCTTCTCAACATCAAGATTATTTTCAATGGCTTTATCAATCATCTCTTTAGAAACATCAAAAACCTTAACTTTTTTCCCAGCATTTTTTAAATTACAGGCCATTGGGTTTCCCATATTACCAACTCCTATAAAAGCTATATTTTCACTCATATGACATCCTCTCTATTTAGTAATTTTTTCCACTAATTTATTAACCAATGGTGCAACAAAAGTCGTTGCAACTAATGCAACTGGCAAACTAATAGACCAAGCTTTGAAAAATCTTTTATAATAAAATTCATCATAACCTGTATTTATAAATGTAATAATTAGGGTCATTAACAAACTCATTCCTAAACCCATAAAAAAAACGAAAAGAATTTTAGAAAATTTTTTTGGAAACATTATTTATATTTGTCTTCAATATCGTAATATTCGTTGAAGCCAACTATATCTCTTAAGTCTGAAAATTTAGAAACATTTTTATTATAAACTTTATTTTTCATATTATTCAAACATTCTTGCATCGTTTTTACTGATGCACTCATTAGGGTTAGAGGCATTACAGCAATTTTATAACCAATTTCCTCTATTTCATTAATTTCCAATAATGGGGTTTCACCATCTTCGATCAAATTTAACATATGATGACCTGGAACTTCTTTAATAATTCTTTTCATATCTTCTTTATTTTTAACAGCTTCAATAAATAAAATATCAACACCAAGTTTTGAAAAAGATTGCATTCTTTTAATTGCATCATCTAATCCTCTAGTTGCTATGGCATCAGTTCTTGCCATTATTAAGATATCTTTATTTCCATATTCTCTTGCATCCACCGCAGCTTTAATTCTTGAGTTTGCCTCATCAAGTTCGACAACATCTTTACCCTTTGTGTGACCACATTTTTTTGGCCACTTTTGGTCTTCAATCATCACACCAGCTGCTCCTGCATCCGCATATCCTCTTACAGTTCTAAATACGTTCACTGAATTTCCATATCCAGTATCCCCATCAAATATTATTGGAATTGATGTAGCATTACATATATTTCTTACTTGTTCTGCCATTTCAGAAAAAGAAATTAAACCTGTGTCCGGCATACCAAGTTTTGTTGATGAAACACTGAAGCCAGACATAAACCCAACTTTCAAACCTTCTCTTTCAATTAATTTTGCTGATAATGCATCAAAGCATCCAGGCATTACAATTATTTCTGGTCCATTTAATAATTGTCTTAATTGTTCTGCTTTATCTTTTGATTTTATTTTTGAAAACATATTTATAATTTAAAAGGTATATATAATGCTAGGTCAGGGAATAAGTAAATAACAAATACTGTAAATAACATTATAATGACAAAAGGTATCACACCTTTAGCTATTTCTGACATTTTTGCTTTACCAATTGCTTGGAGAACATAAATATTTAGTCCAACGGGTGGTGTAATTAATGCACACTCAATCATTAGTGTAAAAATTATTCCAAACCAAATTAAATCAATATTCATTGCAGCGATTGAAATCGAAAATATAGGCATCATGATTAAAATTAATGAAAGAGTTTCCATTATAAATCCTAGGATTAACAAAGTAATACAAACAACTAGTATAAATAAACCAGTCTCATTAATATTAGTAACTATGAAAGATGATAAATCTTGAGGAATTCTATAAAGAGAAATTGCTTTACCAAAAACTTTAGCTCCTGCAATAATTATAAATATAGTAACTGTAGTTTTCATTGTCTCCAAACCAGCTTCGATAAAACCTTTAAAATCTAATCTTTTTTTAGCCACAACATAGATAAATGATATTAAAAAACCAATACCACCTGCCTCTGTTGGTGTATAAATTCCAGCATAAATTCCACCTAGCATGATGAAGGCCATTAATAATATTGGCAAACCTCTTTTTGTGTACTTAATTTTTTCTTCTAAAGTACTGGATACATTTTGAACTTCTTTATTAAAAAATTTTACGTAAAAAACTGAAAAAATAATAAAAAATAATGCTAAAACTATTCCTGGCCCAATTCCTGCAAGAAACATACTTAGTACAGACTCTTCAACAACAAATGCATAAACAATCATTGGAATTGATGGAGGAATTAAAATCCCTAAAGTGCCACCCGCTGCCAAAATACCTAAAGTAAAATTTCTGTGATAACCTCTATTAATCATTGCAGGAAATGCTACAGTTGAGATTGTTGCAGCTGTAGCCACTGATGATCCAGATATAGCAGCAAAAATACTGCAAGAAACTATAGTTGCTATTGCTAAACCTCCTGGAAAATTTCCAACCCAGCTTTGAGCAAAATTAAATAGATCTTCTCCAACACCTGCTTTTAACAATATATTAGACATCATCAAAAACATCGGAACAGCTAATAAAATAAAGTTATCTGCCACACTGTAAAAAGTTTGTGGGATCATTAAAGGAGAAATATCTCCAAATAACATTAAACCCAATCCTATAGAGCCTAAACCAAATGCTATTGGCACTCCTAAAAAAAGTACAAAAAATAACAAAAATAAGATTATTGCTACTGTCATTTAATTATATCTTTTATGTATTTAGGTACTTCAAAAAGCACTCTTAATACCAAAAATGCAAAACATAATGGTATTGCAAATTCTGTAAGAAAAGATGGAACATCTAAAATTGTGGAGCTTGTTCTCCCAACTTTAAGAGAGTCGTAAGCAATTAACCATCCATAATAAAGCACAAATCCACTAAAAATTAAAATGAATATTGCACTTATTAAATCTAATATCTTTTTTCCTTTATCTCCTACTTTGTCATATATAACTGTTATTCTGATAAAATCATTTTTATGAAAAGTATAAGTTAAAGCTAAATAAGTAGCCCAAATTTGTAAAAATCGAGAAATTTCATTAACCCAAATAGTAGGTGAATTAAATATGTATCTCATGATAACTTCATAAGAAACTATAAAGCCTATCATAATAAATAACGCTGAAGCCAAATAGCCAGAGTATTTTACAATTTTGTCGTAGGTATTCATTTGAAAACCCCGCACTTAAGTGCGGGGTATTTATATGATTTAAAGTTTGTTTGCAGCTTTTACAAGTTGATCACCAACTCCACCAGCTCCACCTGTTCTTGATATGTAATCATCAATAACAGATGATGATGCTTTTTTAAGAGCAGAAACTTCTGAACTACTTAGGTTTACAATGTTCATTCCATTTGCTTTTGCTTCTTTGTAAGCACCAGCTTCGATGTTAGCCATGTCATCTCTTACAGCTTTTTCAGCTACTTTTGATGCTTCAGCTATAGCGTCTCTTTGTTTTTGAGTTAATGAGCTTAGCCATTTGTCATTAGCAACAACTACGAATTCGATATCGCCATGATTTGTAACTGTTAAAGTATCCATTACTTGATATAATTTTCTAGATTTTACACCAGATACACCAGTCATACCTGCATCAACAGTATTTCTTTGGTAAGCTAAATATTGCTCAGATCCAGATATTAATGCTGGTTTGCCACCTAAAGAACTCACAAAAGCTCCAAGTGTTTTTCCAAAAACTCTGATTTTTTTGTCTTTAAAATCAGCCGGAGTTTTCATTGGACCACCATTGGATAACATAATTGCTGATCCATAAGCTTGATAATAAAGTGGAACTGCTCCTGTCTTTGCTATTGCAGGATCAAGAATAGCTCTTATCTCAGATCCAGCTTGAGTTGCTTTTCTTACTTTTTGTTCTGAATCAAATAAGAATGGAAGATAGAAAACATCAACTTCAGGATTAGTTCCTGCAAATCTTGTTATAGATGCAACACCAGCTTCGATCGCTCCTGAACCTACAGCTTGTGGAACCTCTTTATCTTTGTAAAGTTGTGCAGAGTCGTAAATCTCTACTTTAATGTCTGATCTTGATTCTAATTCTTTTTTAAATACCAAAAGGTTCTGACCTAAGTGAGCCTTTAATGGTAATTGAAGTGTAATTCTCATTTTTGTTTCAGCCAAACTTGCACTGGCAAAAGAAACGAAAATTAGAGAAAATATTATTCTTTTAAAGATTTTCATGTTATTTCCCTCTTTTTTGTTAAATGAGACTATTTAAGTCGACTTTAAAATTAAATACAATATTAATAATCATCAATGAATTGGATAATTGTAGCTATTTCTGGGGCTTTTTTTCAAAATCTTAGATCAACTTTACAGAAAAAACTTAATCAAAAAGTATCAACTATTGCATCTACTTATGTAAGATTTGCTTTTGCATTACCATTTGGGACAATTTTATTTTTTTTGTATTTTCAAGACTTAAATGTAATTCCTGAAATCCTTAGTCAAAAAAAATTTATATTTAACGTATTATTAGGTTCAATTTTCCAAATAATTTTTACATTTGTTTTACTCTATTTATTTAGATTTGCTAATTTTGTAGTTGGAACTTCATTGAGCAAAACTGAAGTTATTCAGGTTGCGATTTTTGAATATTTGATAATAGGGGACAAATTAAATAAATTTGGAATAACAGGTATTATCGTATCTACAATTGGAGTAATTATACTTTCGATTAAAGATTTAAGTTTATTTCTAAAAAACTTATTTTCAAAAACAACTTTAATTGGTTTATCTGCAGGATTATTCCTAGGTTTAAGCGTTGTATATTTTAGAGCTGCAGCATTAACATTGGAAAATTTTAGTAATAACTTTGAAAAAGCTATAGCAACACTATTTTTTGGTTTAGTTATACAAACAACATTAGTTACTATTTATTTAATTATATTTGAAAAGTCACAGTTTAAAAAATTATATGAAAACAAATACGAATGTTTGACAGCAGGGTTAGCTGGATTTCTTGCAACATTATCTTGGTTTTATGCTTTTACATTAATACAGTCTTCATTTGTTAGAGCTATCGGCCAAATAGAATTATTATTTAGCTATGTGTCTTCAAAGTATATGTTTAAAGAAAAAGTCAAAATTACAGAAATTTTAGGGATAATTATATTTGTAGTAGGTGTACTAATTTTATTACTTAATAAGAGCTAATTAATTCTCCCAAGATAATTAACCATTACAACACCAATAATAATTAAAAAAATCCCAATTAAACCGTATATATTTGGTATCTGATTATATTTAATCATCCCAAAGACTAAAATAGCAGCCACTGTTGTCCCACTATAAGTAGCATAAGTAAAACCTACTGGTATCATAGACATAGCTTTTGCAAGTCCATACATAGTTATACACATAAAAGCTATTGATAATATCGTTGGAGTTAATTTTGAAAATCCATCTGAAATTTTAGCAAAACTATTTGCGGCAATTCCTGTTGATATAGCTAATACTAAATAAATATAACCAGATAATGGTTTCATTTATTTGTTCCTAATAAGTTAACTATTAAGACACCCGATATAATTAAAATCAATCCAATTATTGTATAAAAATTTGGTACTTGATTAAATTTTATAACACCAACAGCAGCTGTAGCAATTATACATAGGCCCGCAAAAGAGGCATACGTTATTCCAACTGGTATACTTTTCATAACTAAAGACAAAGTATACATGCATCCAACAATTGTTACTGCTGTGATTATACTAGGTATTAATAATGTAAAACCTTGAGCACTTTTAGCAAAACTGTTAGATGCTGTTCCAAGAATTACTGCGATTAATAAAATTATATAAGCAGTTATATTATTCATTTGCCTTCGACCATTTGATTGCATCTTCCATTCTATCATCTCCCCAGAATATTTCATTTTTTACAACAAATGACGGACTTCCAAATATTTTATTTTTTCTAGCTTTTTCTGTATTTGATAAATAAATATTATTTATTTCCTCAGAGCTTGCCTCTGAAACAATCTTTTCTTTATCTAAGCTTAGTTTTTTGCAGATTTCACTCAAGTTGGGTTCAACAGCAGGCTCTTTTCCTTCTTGAAACCATCGTTTATACGTAAGCTGAATGTAATCTACACCCCAATTATTTTTTAAACCTAATATTGCAATTTTATTAGCTAAATCAAATTCTGTTAAAGGGTAAGGGACTGGTGTTTTGGCAAAAAATCCATAATTTTTTGCTCGTCTTTCTATGTCTCTCCACATGTAATCTACTTTATTTTTTTTTTCTTTAGGAAAGGGAACATTGTTCATCTCTTTCATTATTGCTCTCACACTAAAAGGAGTCCAGTTAAACTTAATTTGATGTTGTTTTTCTGCTTCTAGTGCTCGAGCAACTGAAAGATAAGTATAAGTACTTCCAATAGAAAAATAAAAATCTATGTTGTTCACTTATTTTGGCATTGGCGTTGCGCCAGTTTCTAAACTAATCATTTTACCATCTTTGTATTTGTAGACTGCCATAACTGCTTCTACATTACCATCATCAAATGTTACGAACGCATGGTGAACACCAACTTCATCATTTTCATAAACAATTCTAGTTTTATCTTGCTTGATATCACCACTCATTGCCCATTTGATAACATCACCTTTAGTTAAAACACTCCCTGATTTATGCATTGTGAATTTAAAATCATCATGCAAAAGTTCGTTCATTGCTGCTTCATCTTTATTTTTAATTGCAGCACTATATTTTTCTAATATTGACATTTTTTTCTCCTTTATGCTCCTTTAATTATTAATGTATTTGATACTGTATTATCTAATCTAATTTGTCTGATAGGTTTATATATTTCTGAATTGTACCACTCAAAAACTTTTTCATAAGATGGGAATTTAATTACAACAGTTCTTGGATATTTCCACTCACCTTCAATGACTTCATTTTCGCCACCTCTTATTATGTACTCGCCGCCAAACATTTGAGCAGTTGGAGGAGCTTTTTCCAAATACTCTTTGTAATTTTCAGGATTTAACACATTAATATTTAATATGATATATCCTGAAGGCATTACAAACCTTATTACAAAAATTATTACATATCTACTTTATTTAATTCGTAGACACTGTAACTTTCCATAACTTCTTTCATAACTGGAGCTGATACTGGATTGCTTCCATCTATAAAAGCTTTAAGAGCAGCTTTATCGGTCACAAAAATTTTAAACATTACTGTTTTTTTGTCAGGTGCAACTGTTCCAATTGTTTTTGATACATTTGCAACTTTCGATCTTTCTGCCATACCAGCATCTGATTGCATAAAGCCCATAAATTTTTCTAACATACCTTCTTTTAAATGAGCTACTACTAGTGTTTCTGTTTCCATATTTTATCCTTTCTTTATATTGATTGTTTATCCACTAAAATTTTCCATAAAATCTTCATGCATCGGTGTAACCTTTGCTGAATCTAAATCCACGCCTGCTTCAGCTCTTGCTGCATGAAGTTCTTTGTCATTTTTAAATGCTTCAAAACCTTCCATGGTTGCATACTTAACGATTACAGTAAATTTTGTAGGGTCTTCTTTTGATACACCTGCAAAAATAATCGTAGCACCAAATCCTTTAATTTTTTCAGCATTCGCTTTTACCATATTCATCCAAGATGAAAATGATTTTATATTTTCTTCTATTTTTATGATCATTTCTTTTTCCTTTTTATTTTACCGGTGTCATAATTTTCTGTCCTTCGACACCAATTGCAACTACAATCGCTTTAACTGGAACATTTCCAATATTTTTCGACTCGTGTACAATTCCAACATCTTCAACAAATGCATCACCAGCTTTGAATACTTGGGTTTTTCCTTCATGAATTAATTCAATTTCACCTTGCTGAATCATAATTAGAACTGGAAATGAGTGCGTATGAGGAGTTACTGGAGCTCCTACAGGTACAGTAAATTCAAAAGCTGTTATTTTTGCTTTTCCTGTAGGGTATACAATATCATTTCCCATTCCTGTTTGACTTGTTGATAAAATTCTCTTTACATGGCTATCTGCGTAAACATTAGCTGTAAATAAACTTAAAATTAATACTAAAATTGTTTTTTTCATTTTTTCCTTTCAATTAGTTCAAATTATAAGTACCAACGATTTGATTGTAAGATTGTACAACTCCATCTTTAGCTGAATCAATTTGCGCATAAGATGTTGTTCCACCTCCAGAAATATTCTCATATTTCCCTGTTCCACTTACAAACTTCCATCTTAATATTTTTCCCATTACGCCTTCGTAATGTGTTGTTGTAGTACTACCATCTTCAAATTTGTTTATACAAACGCCTGTCTCAAAACCTTTTCCTTTAAGTCCAACAATTGATCCAACACAATATGATGAAGATCTGTCACCAAAAGTTGTTCCCTCAATAGCTTTATTACCAATAGTTCCTTCATATATTATCGAAAAATTGCCTTTATCATCACCTATAACTTTAGAAGTGCCAGAGAAAAAACCAGTTTGTTTAATTTGTCCTTGCTCAGCAAAAGCTGTACTCGACATAAATACGAAAATTAAAATAAAATATAATTTTTTCATAAACTCTTACTTCTTAATTGCATTGAACATGCTTAGTGTGTCATCAAACGCAATAAATAATGTCAGTTTACCATCATCGCCTACTTCAAAATAATGACCAAAAATAGTATCCATGCCATCTGCCTTAGCAGTTGCTTTAACAAACACTTTATTCCCCTCACTAATCATCATATCAGGGGTTACTGAAAAATTACTCCAAAGATTTGGAACTTGCATCATGGTTTTCATATATGCCTCTTTGCCTTTATGAGTTCCTGACATTGGATGCTTATCCCCAGGATAAATCCAAGTGATATCATCATGTACCATTTCCATAAATCCCTCCATATCTCCTTTGCCAAAAAGTTCATATCCTTTTTTAACTACTTCTTTTGCGTCCATAAATTTTCCTTAATTTTTTAATTATTATTATTTATTCTAAGTTAAAAATGTAATGGTTTTATTACAGTGCTGATATGCGTGATTATATCCAATCGGGATAAGGTAAACCTTTTTCAATTAAAAAAGGTTTATTAAACATCTTTGAGTTGTATCTGTCTGATTTGTCGCAAAGAATAGTGACAATAGTTTTTCCTGGTCCTAATTTTTTACCCAATCTAATTGCGCCTGCAATATTTACTCCACAACTTGTTCCAAGACTTAAACCTTCATTTTTGATTAAATCATATAGTATTGGCAAAGACTCTTTATCTTCAATTGAAAAGGCTCCATCTATTTTTGCTTCTGCAAAATTAGCAGTTACTCTGCTGGATCCAATGCCTTCAGTTATTGATCCACCTTCAGCTTTTAACTCACCGTTTTTAATGTGATTGTAAAGAGAGGATCCCTTTGGATCTGATAGATAAATTTTTATATCTTTATTTTTTTCTTTTAAAAAACTACTTACTCCACCAATTGTTCCCCCAGTTCCAGAAGAACATACAAATCCATCAACTTTACCTTCAGTTTGTTCCCATATCTCAGGACCCGTTGTATTATAGTGACCTTTTGAGTTTGCTGTATTATCAAATTGATTTGCCCAAACAACTCCGTGATTATTTGAACTTTTTAGGTCTTCAGCCATTCTAGCAGCAACTTTAACAAAGTTATTTTCATCTTTATAAGGTTTTGGTGGAACTAATTTTAAATCTGCACCAATATTTCTTAATGTATCTTTTTTTTCTTGAGTTTGATTATCATTCATTACAATAATCGTTTTGTAACCAAGTGAATTTCCAATAAGGCATAAACCAATGCCAGTGTTTCCTGCAGTTCCTTCTACAATTATTCCACCTTTAGATATTAATTTTTTTTGTTCAGCATCCCTTATTAAAGCAAGTGCTGCTCTGTCTTTTACAGATCCTCCTGGATTTAAATATTCGGCTTTACCATAAATGTTACAGCCAGTTATTTCAGATGCAGCTTTCAGTTTTATTAAAGGCGTATTTCCAATTGATTGGATAAAATCATCCTTGTAATTTTTCATTATTCTTTTTCCTCATTGCCATTTGTAACAGCATAAGGTTTAAATTCTTCAGTTGCTGTTCCAACATTCTTAGCAGGTATTCCTACCATAACAGCATTTTCAGGAACATTTTTTGTTACAACTGCATTAGCACCAATTCTTGCATTTTTCCCTACAACTACAGGCCCCAAAATTTGTGCCCCTGATCCAACAACAACATTATCATGAAGAGTAGGGTGTCTTTTAATTTCTCTTTGATCATTGGAATTTATGCTTGGAGATATTCCACCTAAAGTAACCATATGATAAATTGTTACGTTATCTGCAATGTCAGATGTTTCACCTATAACGACGCCCATACCGTGATCAATAAATAAATTTTTACCTATCTTAGCTCTTGGATGAATTTCAATACCAGTTAAAAATCTTGAAAATTGAGAAATTATTCTTGCGATAAGATCGAATTTTGCAGTAGCAAAAAAATTTGCAATTCTGTGAAAAAATACAGCCTTAACGCCAGGGTACGTTAATATTACACTTAACTTAGATCTTGCCGCTGGATCCCTATCAATAATTGATTGCAAATAGTCATTCATAGACTGCCTATATAGTTATTAATGTTGGAATTTAAAGTTAATTAATATTGTCTAAAGTAAGCCCTTTTACATTAGCTGGCACTGCGACATCCATCATTTTTGGATTTGCAAGATTTAGATTATTCATTATATCCGCGTATTCTTCCTTTGAACTTACTTGTAATCTTGGATTATTATTTTTTTCATTTTCAATAGTGGAAAATTTCTTGCCATTATAATCATGAGCTGGAAATACGAGAGTTTTTTCGGGTAATTTTAATAATTTATTAAATATAGAATCATAAGCATCGTAAGCATTACCATTTTGAAAATCTGTTCTACCACTTCCATTTATTAAAAGTGTATCTCCAGTAAAAACTCTATCATTCATCAAAAAACTATAAGAGCAGTCAGTATGACCAGGAGTATAAATTGCTTGAAGTTCAACTTCTTCAACTTTAATTTTTTCACCATCTTTAATTCTTAGATCTATCACTTCTGATTTAGATTTTTCTCCCATAACTCTTATACAGTTTGTTCTTTTATTTAATTCATTTAATGCTGAGATGTGATCAGCATGAATGTGAGTATCAATTACTTTTACAAGTTTAAGATCTAAATTATTTAATATAGTTGAATACTCATCAGAATGTTCAATGACTGGATCAATTATTAATGCTTCTCTACCTTCACCACTTGCAATTATATAAGTGTATGTAGAAGATTTTTGATCGAAAAGTTGTTCAAATATCATAAATACTTAACTTTATAAAAGTTTGCTTAGTAAAACAATCTTTCATATAATATTTTTTTTATAAGGAGGAGACAATGTTAAAAATAAATAGTATGTGTCCTGATTTTCAAGCTAAAACAACTGAAGGAGATATTTCTTTTCACGAATGGTTAGGTGATAGTTGGGGAGTTATTTTTTCACACCCTAAAGATTTTACACCAGTTTGTACTACAGAACTTGGTGCTTTAGGATTAATGAAAGATGAATTCGATAAAAGAAATGTCAAAGTAATTGGTTTAAGCGTTGATGGGGTAGAGGATCATAAAAAATGGCTAGATGATATTAAAGATGTATCTGGTACAAAACCAAATTATCCAATTATTGCTGATGAAGATTTAAAAGTAGCAAAATTGTTTAATATGTTGGAAGCAGATGCTGGAACAACCTCAATGGGTAGAACTGCAGTTGATAATGAAACTGTAAGAACTATTTTTGTAATCAGACCTGATAAGAGAATTGGATTATATCTTACATATCCTATGGCAACTGGAAGAAACTTTTTAGAGATTTTGCGTGCAATAGACTCTATGCAGCTAACAGCTAAACATAAAGTAGCTACTCCTGCTAATTGGAAAAAGGGAGAGGATGTTGTTATTTTGCCAGCGATTAAAGATGATGAAGCTAAAAAAATATATCCAGATGGATGGGAAACTGTAAAACCTTATTTAAGAAAGGTTCCAGATCCTTCTAAGTAAATTGGATAAAAATATTTTAAACCGACAATCTCAGCATTGGGAAACTAATTTCTCAAATAAGCCTGAGATGTTTGGTTTAGAACCAAGTTTACCTGCAAAAAAAGCTTTAAATATTTTCAAAGAAAATAATTATTCTAAAATTGTTGAGCTAGGAGCAGGTCTAGGAAGAGATAGCATTTACTTTGGAAAGAATTCGATAAATGTGACAGCATTAGACTATAGTGAAAATGGAATTAAAATTATCAATGAAAAAATAAAAAAAGAAAATTTAACATCTTCAATTTCAACATTAAAATTTGACATAAGAGAAGACTTACCATTTGAAACTAATTCAGTTGACGCTTGTTATTCACATATGCTTTATTGCATGGCTTTAACCCAGAAAGATTTGGACAAACTTAATAGCGAAATTCATAGAATTTTAAAACCTGGAGGATTAAATATTTACACAGTCAGAAATACTGATGATGGAGACTATAAAAAAGGAATTCATAGAGGAGAAGATCTATACGAAATAGATGGTTTTATTATTCATTTTTTTTCTAAAGATAAAATACTGAATTTAACAAATGGATTTAAAAACTTAAATATTGAGTATTTTGAAGAAGGATCATTTCCAAGAAAATTATATTTTATTTGTAATAAAAAAAATTGAATTTACTTTAAATTTTTGTATTTTTTCATGCAAACTTGAGCTAACAAAAGATTTGGGTCTATAAATAATTTTGAATCTTTTGCTTTTTTAAAAGATTTGTATGAAAAAATAGCTATTGGTAGTTCTGTACAACCAAGAATTATTTTTTTACATTTTTTTTTCATTAAAAATTTAACTGCTGGTCTTAAAGCTTTTTCAGCATCTTTTACTTTACCTTTTTTCACATATTTAATTGCAGTATTTACTGAACTCTTTTGTAACCTTTCACTCGGACTTATCAAATTATAATTTTTTTCAAAATACTTATGGTAGATTTTTGTGTCTAAAGTAGCTTCAGTACATAATAATCCTATAGTTGAATTTTTCTTAAATTTTTTTTTTGTGTTTAAATATACCTCTTTTGGCATACTAAGAAATGGTACTGATATTTTTTTTTGAATATCTTCATGCCAGTAATGTGCTGTGTTGCAAGGCATTACAATAAACTTGCACTTATTTTTTTCCAGCATTTGACAACCAGCAATTAATTCTTTTAAAACATTTTTGTATTGTTTTAAATTCTCTGCTCTTCGTGGTGTATTTGATTTATTATAGAGGACAAACATCGGATATTTTTGATCTAATTTTCCCCTGTTTAATTTTGCAAGCTTATCGCAAAAGTCTAAGCCTGCTTGAGTCCCCATGCCACCTAATATTCCAATCATAATTTAAATAATATCTTCTATATTAAAATTCAAAACATCTATATAGATATTTAAATAACAGCAAAAATATATTGACGCTAATTATGAATAGAAATTTATCTTTACTTACGTTAAGTCAGATATTTGGTTTTACCACAGCAACAATAACAGTATTTCTTAGCGGAATAGTTGGTTCTCAAATTAGCTCAAATCAATCTTTATCAACCTTACCAACCGCTTTATTCGTAGTTGGAACAGCAAGCTTTACTGTTTTAGCGGCAAATATTATGAGTAAAATTGGAAGAAGAAATGGTTTTGTCTTTGCGGCTATCGGAAGTTCTTGTTCAGGACTACTTGCTGCTTTTGCAATTAGTCAGAAAAGTTTTAATTTATTTTGTCTATCTTGCTTAATTCTTGGAATGGGCGCTGCATTTAATCATCAATATAGATTTGCAGCAGCTGAAAGTGTTGAAAAAGACAAAATACCAAAAGCAGTTTCTACTCTCTTGTTAGCAGGAATTGTTTCTGCATTTTTAGGTATAACTCTTGCAAATTACACTAAAGATTTAATTCAAGATCAATTGTATGTTGGTTCTTATCTTTTGCTATCTTTCCTATCTTTTATGCCTGGAGTTTTTTTATTTTTTTTTAAAAATGTAGAAAATGTTCAGGAGGATAGTCTAAAGGAAGGAAATGTAAGAAATCTAAAATCTATAGTATTACAACCAAGATTTTTACAAGCAATTACCGCAGCTGCTTTTGCTTATGCAGTAATGTCATTTTTAATGACAGCAACACCTTTAAGTATGCATGTTATGGAAAATATGAGCTTAAAAGAAACTGGGTTAGTATTACAATTTCATGTAGTTGCAATGTTTTTACCGTCGTTAATAACGGGTAATTTAATAAAAAAATATGGACACAGTGCAATAATTTATGGTGGAGTTTTATTTTTTTTTATTACAGTTCTTTTAAGTTTATTTGAACAGACATATCTTAATTATATGCTCTCATTAATTTTTCTAGGTCTCGGTTGGAATTTTTTGTTTATATCAGGTACCAGCTTAGTAGTTTTGACTTATAACAAAGAAGAAAAATTTAAAGTACAAGGGATAAATGATTTAATTGTTTTTTCAACTATGGCTTTGGCCAGTTTATCTGCTGGAATTTTACTAAATTCTATTGGATGGAAAATGATGAATATTATTTGTATACCTTTTTTAATATTAATTATTTTAGTAAGTTTTGTTGCTGATAAAAAATCAGTTTCTTAAACATGTCTTTCCTTTTTTTAGGTTTTTTGACGGGCTTAACATTAATTTTTGCAATAGGACCTCAAAATGTTTTTGTAATAGAGCAAGGACTAAAGAAACAATATATATTTTTAGTTTGCTTAGTCTGTGCGTTATCTGATTTGATTTTAATTTTCTTAGGTATCTTTTTATTTAATTATTTTTCTAATTATTTTAATAATGTAGTGGAGCTGATTTTAAATATCCTTTTAATTATTTTTTTATCTTTTTTTATTTATGGAAAAATTAAAGAAATATTTAAATTTAGATCTTTAGAATTTAAAAATAATGTCATAGCACAGAGCTCATTTAATATCTTTATTAAGACCTTAGGTTTTACATATTTAAATCCTCACGTATATTCTGATACAGTATTTTTTTTAGGAAATTTCTCAAAATCCTTTAATATTGAAAACAAATTTTACTTTGGAATAGGTGCTTCTATAGCTTCTTTTTTATTTTTCTTTTCTTTAGGATACTTATCTAAGATTTTCTCAAACAAATTAAATAATAGAAGTTTTTGGAAATACATAAATATTTTTATTATAATATTTATGTCAGGTATAGTTTTTTACATTATTAGAGATATTATTTATTAAAGATTTTTTTTGATAATTTATTAACCTTTAAATGGTTCCCATCAAATCCGTATTGAGTGTGATATTTTCCAGGAAATGCAACACATTTTATGTCTGCACTTAAAGCAGAATTTAAACTTTCTTCTGTATCTTCAATTGCCACACATTCGTCTGAGTTAATATTCAAGTATTTTAAAGCATAATTATAAATATCGGGATATGGTTTTTCTCTTAATATGAATTCATTATTGCCGATAAAATCAAAATCTTTTTTTTCAATTCTTCCTCTTAACGAGTTAAAAATAGAATTGATATTGTTACTCGTTGTTGAGCTAGCAAGCCCAATTTTTATTTTGTTCTTTTTGCAAAATTGAATTATTTCTTTTACACCGTCTCTAGGCTCAACTTTGTGTTTGTTTAAATATTCATTAAAAATTTTGGTTTTTAAATTTCTTATTTTTTTTCCGTCTATTTCAACACTAGTATCTTTTGCGTAATCATTGATTCTCGTAGTTCCACCTGATTTTGACAATAGTTTTCTGTATATATCTTCATCCCAAAACCAGTCTAATCCACTTATTTTAAAAGCTTGATTAAATGCATCTCTTTGAAGATCTGATGTCTCAGCTAAAGTTCCAATAGAACCAAATAAAACAGCTTTGTAATTCATTATCCCTTGACAGCACCAGCTGTTAATCCACTGATTACTTGTCTTTGGAAAAACATAACTAACATAAATAAAGGAGCAGTAGCTGAAACAACTGCTGAAACAGCCCACATCAAATTACCTTCATGTTGATTTGTTCCAAGATAACTTTGTATTTTAGGAACCATAGTATGATTTTCCTGATTCAATAAAAGAGCAGTCACAGTAAAATCGTTATACGCAAGCATTAAACTAAATAATCCAGCTGTTATTACTCCAGGCCACATAACTGGCATAATGATATGTCTAAATGCTTGAAAATAAGAACAGCCATCAATTAAAGCACTTTCATCAAGTTCTTTAGGAACAGTTTTAAAAAATGAATACAATAACCATAAAGTAAATGGTTGATTTATCGCAACAAGAACAACGATGGTCGTAGGTAGTATTCCCCAAATTTGTAATTGAAAAAAGGGAAATAAATAACCAGAGACCAGAGTAATGTGTGGCATTGCTCTAAAAATTAATGCCGCAATTAAAATCCAAAATGCATAATTTCTTGTTGATCTGGATAAAGCATAAGCTCCTAAGGTCCCGAGGAACAATGAAATGGTTACAACAAAAAATGTAACTATAACTGTATTCCTAGATGCTTTCCAAAACTCTCCTTCAGTCCATGCTTGACTATAAGCATCTGTTGTAAACTTTCCTCCAGTTTCTAACAACGTATTGAATGCCGTAATAGCATACCACCAGTCGGCTCTTGAAAAAAAATCAGCTCTTACTTTAAATGACCCCCAGAAAGTCCAAATAAAGGGAAAGCATGCAACCAAAAGCCAAACTATTATAAAGGTTGTATTAAAAATTTTTAAAGCATTTGATCTTTTATCAAGTCCGTATTCCATTTATCTCGCTGTCCTAAATTCCTTCCATGTTCTTATTAAAACTGGTGCTAAAAGTATGGCTATCCCAACAATCGTCATCATTGAGGTGGCTGCGGCCGAACCAAATAATATTACTTCCTCATTAACGAGGTTATCATAAATTAACCAAGATAAAGATTGAGCACTTCCTTCAGCACTAAAACCAATTATAGGCTCAAAAACTCTAAAATTATCCATCAAGGATATGAGAGCAACAAATGTAACTACAGGATAAATATGAGGTAAAACAATATGTCTTACTCTCTGCCATCTTGATGCTCCATCAATAATAGCTGCCTCAACAGGCTCTTGTGGAACTGTTTGTAAAGCTGCATAAAATACTACAAAAGCAAATGGTGAATGGTGCCAAATTCCATAAATTATTATAGTTATCCAAGTAAGAGTTTTTGAGGATTTTAACGATAAATAAGGATCATCCATCAACATCTGCAAATTTGCACCAATAATTCCTTCTGCATCTATCATCCAAAATAAAACTAAAGAACCTACCAATGGAGTAACAATCATCGGCAATATGGTTCCAAATATTAGTGGTCCTCTAATTCTTCTAGTTACTGCATTAAGACTTAAAGCAATTATAAAACCTAAAAGTAAGACGTTAGGTGTTACAAACAAACAATAGGTTAAAGTAAAAATTAGAGCCTTGTAAAAGGGTAGGTTGGTAACTTGATCTACAAATTCCCCAAAACTATTTGTTTCATTCCAAAATTTTCCAATTTCTTCTATTGCAAGATGATTTCTATCGACATAAGTCCCAAATCCGTTGAATTTTCCTAAAGGCTTTTCTTCTCGAATTTTTGATGTTTTTTCTTGGTCAACAACTATAGAAACTGTACATCCAAAGGGATCACATTTTTTTACTTCCTTAACTACTTGGTCGTGCTGCGCATAAAATGATTGTATCCCTGTTGAAATAATAGGAAGACCTATAAATAAAATCATTGCCAATCCAGTTGGCAAGAAAAACCAAAAAAAAGTTTTGTTAGGCATTAATGTAATAAGTGGGGATTTTCATCCCCACTTAAAATTTATAGATTATAGAAAGCCTTGTTCTTTTGCTTTACTCATGTAAGCTGCTTCCACATCTTTTAAAGCTTGTTCTGCTGACTCTTTACCTTGTAAAAATTCAACAATCTCACTTCCTAATGCACCATGCATTAAACCCATTTGTGGTAACATTGGATATGGTTTAGCTTTCATTTTAACAGCTTCGATAACTCCAATTGATTTTGGTCCAGGCTTAAAACCTTCAATTAACCAAACAGCTTGATCCGCTGCATCTGCAACCATCTTTTTGTTAGCAGCTGCGTGTGCCAAAGCTCTAAATGTTGCTTCAGCATCAGCGTCAGATCTATTTTTTGCTAATGTGAAACCGTCCCACCATAAAGTCGCTGCTGGTATGTTTCCTCCAGCAACTGTTGCTGGTCCAGTTAATTTAGTTGCAGCTGTAATTTTTGCATCACCATCATCATCAAGCAATGTTCCTGATCTTGATGCCCAAAGAGTCATTAATGCAACATTTCCAGATTCCCATTCAACTTTAATAGCTTCACTATCGTGAGTTAAATAATCTGGGTTACTTAAACCTGCTAATTTTTTTAGCATATTTAATGTTGCTACACCTTTTGCATTGTTAATGCTTGGTTGAGCAGTTCCTGCTTTAAAGAATTCTCCTCCATGTCCAATATACATGTTAACGAATTCTTCTGCTAAATTCCAACCAGCTTTGTATGCTGCTGCGTAAGGATATTGCATTTTACCAGATGCTCTTATTTTTTCTGATGCCGCTACTACTTCCTCATATGTTTTAGGAACAGCTATACCCAATTCTTTTAAAACATCTTCTCTGTAATATAAGTGCTGAGTGTTTGCCATAAAAGCAACTGCCATTATTTTTCCATCAATTGTTATCAATTGAGAGTCTTGTATTCCTTTTCCATATTTCTTAACAAGATCATCAAGTGGTCTAATTAAATCTTGGTTCATCAAAGGAACTATAGAGCTATTTGCTGCAATTCTTGCAGAAAACTCTGATGGATTTGCAGTTAGAGCTGGTACAGCAATTTTATTGTGCTCAGATGAGTGTGTGACTTTAAAATCCGCACTTCCTTTACATCCTTTAGCTGTTTCCACGAAAGTTCTTAAAGCTGGAAAATCATTAGCTAAAATATTTATTGATCCACTTTTAATGTTACAATCTGCGTAAGCAGAAGTTCCAAAAAGAAGAAACAATAAAGATATTAATATTTTTTTCATATTTGTTTCCCTTATTAAATTTAAATTTATGATCAGAAGGATATATATTCCAAAAGGAATTTAAAAGTATTTTTTAAATCGCATTTGACGCAAGCTTTGCACCTGCGACCAAAGATTCAAATTTTTTGTAAACAATATTTTCATCAACATTTCCAAAGCCAGCAAAAGTACTAAATCCACAATCACTTCCAGCCATTAATTGGTTTTTATCAATTACTTTTGAATACTGAATTATTCTATTTTTTACTAACTCTACATGCTCTACAAAGTTTGATGTTGAGTCTATCACACCAGGAACTATTACTTTATCACTAGGAAGTTTTATATTCTCAAAAACCTGCCATTCATGAGCATGTCTTGGATTCGAGGCTTCAATTAAATAAGTTTGGATATTTGCTTTTAAAGCTATAGGTAATATTTTTTCTAATCCAATATCATGAATATGTGGTCCTTCATAATTTCCCCAACAGATATGCATTCTCAACTTAGAGGCATCGATATCTTTGATTGCCTCATTAAGACATTCGATTTGTTTTTCAGTTCTAACTAAAAATTCTTCATCTGATACATTTTTAAAAGTCATATGTCTTGCAAGTGCAAGATCTGGACAATCAATTTGTAATAATAAATCATTATTTGTTATTTGATCATATTCAGTTTTCATCATTTTTGATAATGCCACCAAATAATCATCGTCATTTTTATAAAATTTGTTTGGAAGGAAATTTGAAATTACTCCTGGTGATGCAGAGTTAATAAATCCTTGCGAATGATTATTTTTTTTTAATGCAGATTTTAAATTACTGATATCTTTAGTTAGAGACTTAGTATCTTTAATTTTTAAATCAGCTGTGCAACATGGTCTTGTATAAGTAGGCGTACCTCCTGATTTTGCAATTTTTTCTTTATATGATGGAAAATCATCTAAGTCTTTAGGAGCTCTTCTCTCACTTTCGCCACTAAAGCCATGTAATCGATCCTTGACATAAGTAGCGTAACTTATTTTTGACATTTCACCATCACTTATAATGTCAATTCCGATATCAATTTGTTTTTTTACAATTTTGTTTACATCTTCTTCAATTATCTTATCAAGTTCTCCTTGATCGAATAATTCATTTTTATCTTTTTTAAAAAGTATCTCAGATAGCTTTTTTGATCTTGGTAGACTTCCAACATGTGTGGTTTTAATTTTATCCATAGTTTTTACATTAATATTTGTTTCCAAATAGCCACTTCATCAAACAATACCCATTCTCTTATAATTTTATCATCTCTTAATTCTGCATGATTTATACCCATTATAAATAAATCTTTGTCAGTCTTTTTCCCAAATTCTTCACTGTCTTTAGAGTGCTTACCACTTAAAAACCATCTGATTGTAGCTTTTTGATTGTTATTTTTTTCATCTAATGATGCAACATGTTCGATTGTAAACTTTATTTCAGAAAATATATTTTTTAAAGAGCTCCAATATTTAATTATATCTTCACTGCCATTTCCAACTTTATTACTTGGCCAAAATAGACTGGCTGCTCTATCATAATCTTCAAAATCATAATCATTATTAAATATTTTCTTTAAAATATTGGAATATATATAACCTGATGAAACTTCATTTACTTTTACTGGAGTATAATCTGACTTTTTATCAGAAGATCTATTAAAAACTTTGATAGCTTTAGATACGCCACCTTCTTTATCAATTAAATGCCTTGCAAATTGCTCAGGTGTATAACCTAGCTGTCGAACCATTGCACCTTGATCTCTCACAATCCACTCATCATAAACCTGATTATTTTTACATGCACAGTCAGCTATAACTCTATAAACAATTTTGTTTCCTGTTTTTTTTCCGTAATACCCGTCATTTAAATGTGTAGCTTTGCTCAGAATTCTGTGAGATGAATGATATCCCTCATCGTCATTTCCACTCCAAATTACATCTTCACCTAGTAATTGTCTGTCTGGAAATTCGTCTAAAGTTTTATAAGTTGCATCAATAACAGGTTTAAAACCATAGGTTATTCCAAAGGGTGATCTTACAGGGATATTCTCTGAATAATATTTAGATATCGACTCGACATCTTTCCCTTCCCAAATTTGTTTAGTAATTTTTAAAATGTAATCAGTTAAATTTTTATAATCACTATCAAATCCTTTCATTAGATCTGACTAACAAAATTTAAAATACTATTTTCTGAATTATTACAAGAGATATTTATTTTGCTATTCAAAGGAACTGAAAAAGTATCTCCTTTTTCTAATTTTATATTTGAGTTTCCTATTATTATTTTCCAATTACCTTCTTGAGCAAAAAGAACGGTTGGCTTTAAACATTCAATATCTTTAATTTCACCAGATATAGAATTTAGTGTTGTTAAATTAAATCCAGTATCTTGTTTGATTGAAGGTTCATAAGTTTTTTTATTAAATTTGTTTCCTAATACTTGATATAATTTAATACCATTAACTTCATCGCTGATATTGTTTTGTTTATTTCTATAAATATTTTTTTCTAATTCTTCTGGCAAATAATTATCAAATCTTTCTAATTCATCTTGAGTGATAGGCTCTATCATCTTTCTACCTTTAGGTACCTCAACCTTTTTTAAATCTATTAACGAATTATCATCAAGCAATGCCATACCAGTCTCTTTTGCTTTTTTTAAAATTTCTGGAACCCATGTTATTATACCAGGATCATCTCCGCCTAATACAACGAACATTAAACTTTCTTTATCTCCAACATTTTCAAATGCTCTGAACATATTTGTAGGCATTGAGATTATATCGCCAGCTTCTAATATTGTTTCTTGTTTTCCATCAGCACCCCAATAAAATCTCCATTTACCTGAATAAATTACAAACACTTCAGCCGTAGTATGACTGTGAAGACCAGATCCATTTTTTGGCATAGCGCTCACAGCCCCTAAATTATACCCATGTAAGGACTGTATTTTTATTAATTGTTTGGTGTCTTCAGCAACTCCACGTCCAATAATTGTATAATTTTTTCTTTCTTTATGACCTTCTAGCCTCCCTTCTACAAAAGGAAGACTGCTTGGAACCAGTTCATTAAATTTTGCCAATCTATCAATCATATTCTTGTTATTTATGTCTATTTAATTATAAATTGCAATTTATGCAAATAGAACAATTTGATACAGGTCTTAAAATTAAGAAAAACATTGAAGATGTAGAAATTACACCTATCCAAAACTTAAATAATAAAAAATTTGTTATTGAGAATTTTAGAAATATTTATCGATTAAAAAAGATTAATCTTAAAAAAAATTTACTAGATATATTTAACAAAGATATCAAAGTTAATTGTTTTGAACCATTAAATGAATTTAATGGCATAGATAATTTTATAGAAAAATTTTGGAATCCTTTATTTGATGCATTTCCAGACATCGAAAGAAGAGAAAATATCATCCTTGGAGGTTCTTTTAGAGACAAAGTACAAGTTGGTTCTTATTCTACTTTATCAGGTCTCTTTTTAAAGCCTTGGTTAGGTATAAAACCAAATTTTAAAATGATTAATCTTAAATGTTGTGAAATTCATGAAATTAAAAATGAAAGAATTATTGAAAGTCATATCTTAATTGATGTGATAGATTTTTTAAGACAAGCTGACAAATGGGTTATTAATCCATCAAGAGGATCCGAAGGAGCATGGCTACCTCCGTTTAATACAGATGGAGTAAATTTTTTTGAAGAAGACATGAGTAAATCTAAGAATTCATTACAACAGGCTTTGAGCATGAATAGAAGTTTAGATATTAAACCTGAGAAAGAAAATATTTCTAAAGATGAATTAAGGCAAAGGTTAATAAATCATCCTCAAAAAGAGTTTTGGCACAAAGATATGATTTGGTACGGTCCTTGTGGAATTGGAACATCGAGGTCATTAGAAGGATTTGTAGATATGCATCAGCTACCTTTTAGAAAATCATTTTCTGAGAGAAATTATTGGGAATTAGGACATTATTGCGAAATTGGAGACGGAAAATTTTCTTTATGTGGTGGATGGCATAGTTTAAAGGCAAAGTATGGATCAAATGATTGGCTTGGATATACAGCAGATAACCAAGACGTTGTTATGAGAGTAATGGACTTTTATCATCATGATGAAGGATTAATTAGAGAGAATTGGGTACCTATAGATATAGTTCATATTTTAAAACAAATAGGTATTGATGTGTTTGAAAAAATTAAAAATACTTAGATTTAAATAAGTTTATAGTTTTTGAGTGTAATGGAAAAAAATAAAATTATTTATTTAGTTAGAGAAACCATACTTTCTAAGTCTCACATCACCAGTTCTAGCATGAGCCTCCATACCTTCATATCTAGAAATTCTAGCTGCTGCAGCACCGACTTCTTTATTAGATTCTTTACTCATTTTTTGGTAAGTAACAGTTTTTATAAATTTTCCAACGTATAAGCCGCCAGTATATTTTCCTGCTCCCTTTGTTGGTAAAATGTGATTTGGTCCAGAACATTTGTCACCATATGCAACTGTTGTTTCCTCACCTAAAAATAATGAACCATAATTTTTTAAATTTTTTAAATACCAATCTAAGTTTTCAGCCTGAACCTCTAAATGTTCAGGTGCATATTCATCACTTACTTTCATCATTTCTTCTTTGGTATCACACATAATTACTTCTCCATAATCTCTCCATGCAGCATCAGCATTATTTCTGTTATGTTCAGGTAGTTCTTGAATAATTTCTGGAACTCTTTTCATAACATAATCACATAAAGATTTATCTGTCGTGTATAACCAAGCAGGAGAGTCAGGACCATGTTCAGCCTGTCCAACTAAATCATAAGCGATTATTTCTTTGTCAGCTGTATGATCTGCAATAATGCCTATTTCGGTTGGTCCTGCAAATAAATCAATTCCAACTTTTCCAAATAAAATTCTTTTAGACTCTGCTACAAATTTATTTCCAGGTCCAACAATCATATCTACCTCTGGATTACCAAAGCAACCATAAGCTAGTGCACCAATTGCTCCTATTCCACCTATATTCATAATTACATCTGCACCACAAAGGTTAGCTGTATAAATTATAATTGGGTTTGCACCATTTGAATCTTTTGGTGGACTTGTTGCAATTACATTATTTACTCCAGCAACTTTTGCAGTCGTCACACTCATTATAGCAGAGGCGATATTGTTATATCTTCCACCAGGCACGTAACACCCAACGGTATTTACAGGTATTAATTTTTGTCCCGCTATTAAACCAGGCGATAATTCAACTTCTGAGTCTTTTCCAAGATTTTCTAGTTGATGTTCTGCAAACTTCCTTACTCTTTCATGAGAGAATTGAATATCATCTTTAATCTTTTGATCTAAAGTTTTATTTATTTCCTCAATTTTTTCTTTGCTAACAATTATATCACCTTCATAATTATCAAATTTTTTTAAAATATCTTTAACCCCTTGGTCTTTTGTTTTTTCTAAATCTTTTAAAATAGAACTTACTTTTGTTCTTGTTTCATCTTCACCTGTAAATGCAGTTTTTTCAGCTTTCTTTATATAAGTAATTGCCATTATCTTTCCTCTAATTTTATAAATGTTTAAATTATAAAAGATGTTTATTCAACAGAAGTTTAATCTAAAGCAACAACAGCTGCAGCTATTGAAGCAAGCCTTGCTGTCGCATCGTCTGATCTACTAGTTATAACAACAGGCACTTTACCTCCAACAACTACACCTGCTGCACATGCTCCCATAAAATAAATCATCATTTTTACAAGCGCATTTCCAGTTTCGACATTTGGAACTAATAATACGTCAGCTTCCCCAGCAACTATATTCTCAATTCCCTTAATAGAAGCAGATTTTTTTGAAATACTATTATCAAATGCTAAGGGTCCAAATATATCAGCATTAAAATTTTCTTTACTTGCCAATTCAGTTAATTCTTTAGCTTCAACCGAACTCTGTACACTATCAATAACTTCCTCTGTTGCTGAAAGAACAGAAATCTTTGGTCTTGGAATATTAATTCTATGACTAAAGTCTATAACATTTCTTAAAATATGCATTTTAGTTTTTAGGTTAGGAGAAACATTCAACGCTCCATCGGTTATGATTAATGGTTTATCATCTTTTTGTAATGTCATATGCCAAATATGACTTAGTCTTGTTTTTCCAATTAATTTATATTCTCTTTTAAGAACTTCTTTCATCAATATATCAGTATGAATATGTCCTTTTACTATAATTTTTACTTTATCTTCCGATGCAAGTTTGGTTGCAATTCCAGCTGTATTATTTTCAACTGGCTCATTAATTATTTCAAAATTTGATATATCAAATTTAAGTTCATCTGCGCATTCTTGTATTTTTTGTTTGTCACCTATTAATATTGGGGTGATCAATTTTTCAGAGACAGCATCCATTACCGACATCATTGGTAATTTTTTACCCGCATTTACAATGGCTGCTTTTACTCCTCTTTTTTGATGAGCTATATTAAGTAGATTAACAGGGCAAACTGTAGATTTATCAGATAACATATGAGTTTAAATATTTGTTATGGTTCTAAATATCAATATTTTTTATTACGTTCGATATAAAAATAGTTTAAAATTGAATAAACGATGGAGATAGTTACAAAAATTGCACCTATAGCGTTAGCACTTATAATGTTAGGTCTTGGATTGGGCTTATCAACTAGAGATTTTTTAAGAGTTATAAATAATCCAAAAGATTTTACAGTCGGAATAATTTGTCAATTAATCCTTCTCCCAATCGTCGCTTATATTTTACTTCTAATATTAAGATTACCAGTTGAATTAGCTTTAGGATTAATGATTATTGCTGCTGCTCCTGGAGGAGTAACATCAAATGTTTTAACAAAATTTGCAAATGGAGATGTTGCATTATCTATTTCGTTAACAGCAGTAGGTAGTTTAATTAGTATTTTTTCTGTTCCATTTATTGTTTTTTCTTCAGCAAAGTTATTAGGTGTAACTGATTTATCTTCAGACATTACGATGACTGGTATTGCTCTTAAAATGGCACTAGTTGTAACTGTGCCAGTAATTTTAGGAATGATAATTAGAAGATTCGCTGAAAACTTTATTTCTTCTAATATTAATATTGTAAATAGAATTACAGGTATTTTGTTTATTGTTGTATTTGCAGCAATATGGATTGAGGAAAGAGAAAATATAATATCATACTTAGGTCAGGCGGGTTTAGCTGTTTTAATATTAAATGTAGTCATGATGATTTTGGCATTTTACATTGCAAAAGGTTTTTCAACTGGAATACCACAGAGAAAGTGTATTTCTTTAGAATGTGGATTACAAAATGGAACTTTAGCTGTATTTGTAGCAACACAAATTTTCAATGATGTCGCTTACATGGTTCCCACCGCTGCTTATGCATTAATAATGTATATAACCGGATTTATATTTATATATATTCTTAAAAATTCTAATTAAGATTTATTTGATTGTAGGTTCTTTTTATAAAAACATTTATTGATTTTAAATTTTCATCTTGGATTATCGACATATCTTTAAAATTTTGTTTGCTAACATCAAAATTTATCAATTTATTTTTGTCTAAAGAAATAAATTTATTTTTAGTTAATTTCTTGATTTTTCTTACTACTGTTGGTCTTGGTATTCCTGTTATTTCAGAAATAGACATTGCATTAATTCCTTTTATTTTTTTATTAATAATTTTATCTCTCCATTTATCTAAATAACTATCAACTCCTTTAAGTTGCCTCCCAATTTTTGAATTATTATTCAAAATTATAGTTGCCAAAATAGTAAATATTTCCATATCACCAAAATAATTTTTCCACCTTAAACAGTAAGGGAATAAAAATTTATAAAATTGATACCAGCAAAATGAGAAATTATGTTTTATTAAGCTATTAATTTCATTACTGGACATTTCATTTTTTATAACTTTTTCTTCTTTTAAAATTTGACTAAAAACAGACAAAAGTGTGCATATATTTTTTAATGTATCATTTGGCTGTGTTGAATTGTAAGCACTTCTATCTATTGTAATCTTCTTGCCTTTTTTTTTAATTATTCCCTTTTTTTCCAGGGATATAACTTTTCTTCTGACACTTTCTTTTGGTATTTTAAGATCCTTTGATATTCTTATAAGGTTAATTTTCTCAATCTCTAATGTTTTATCCTTATAAAAATCATTGAAAGTAATATTTAAATTATTTCGTCTGTAAAAATCAAACTGCTTACTAATCAAATAAATTAAAATCGTGTAAGTATCTATATCTTTAAACACTTTATAAGCACCGATTGTCCATTCAGACATAAGTTTTAAAAAAAAAGGACTTAAAATATCAAAATGATTTTTGAAAATTTTATCGATCAGTTCATCATCTAGTTCGGAATTTACACTTGGTAGCTGCTTCATAATGTATCAAAACCCAATTTGAACAATTTTAAAACTTGAGTCAACCCATTTTGAACAGTTAAAATCTGTAAAATTTTTTACTTTATGTTTTAATAATTAAATGAGTACTGAAAGCTTAAACAGAACATCTAATATTGAAATACCTGAAAAAAAACGAAGAGTAATTCGAATGTCCCCTCGTAAAGTAAATATAGATGTTCTAAAGAAACGAGTAATCACTGAAAAGAAAAAAGAGGCACTTCAGTCAAAAATAATAATACTTTCAGTCTGTTTATCTATCGGAATACTAGGTTATTTTGCAGGTTAATTAGTTAAGAGAATATCTAAATCCTTTTTAATATTTTTTGGAATTTTTATAGATTTTTTAAAGTTTGTTTTTGTTCTTAAAAACTTTTGCTCGCCAGGATAAAAGATTTTTTGTCCTTTTAAATTAGGTATTTTTTTTATTCTTTTAATATTTTTTTTTATCTCTTTTTTATAATCTTTAACAAATAGATTGTCTTTAAATGCTAAAAATAAGTGACCGATATTTTGTGGCCCAGAGAAATCATCAAATGGGTCTTTTACTTTGCCACCATGATTACTTCCAACAAATACTCCAGTTATAATATCTACCATCCAAGCTAATCCAGATCCTCTAAATCCAGCTATTGGAAGTTGTACCCCAGCTAGAGCTTCTTTTGCATTTGTAGTTGGTTTACCAAATTTGTTTAAAGCAACGCCATATGGTATTTTTTTTCCTAACTTTTCTGCAATCCTAATTTTACCTCTATTAATCATAGACATTGATGTATCTAGTATAAACGGAACCTTACTATTTGTTTGAGTTCCAAAACATATTGGATTAGTTCCAAAGACTGATTTTTTTCCACCAAAAGGCGCAATAGCTGGAGGAGCATTTGTAAATGCGAATGTTATTAAATTTTTTTTAACCGCTTGCTCAACGTAATACCCTGATAGTCCATAATGTCCGCTGTTTTTTACAGCAACTAACCCAATCCCTGTTTTTTTTGCATTTTGTATAGTTTTTTTAATTGCTTCATCTGCTGCAACAAAACCAATAGAATTATCAGCATCAATTATTGATATAGATTTTGATATATTTTTTACAGTTATTTTAGGTCTCGGATTAATGACTTTTTTTGAGATTCTTTCACAATACATTTTTAAGCGAGACAATCCATGTGAAGGCGCACCTACAAGTTCCGCATCGATAATTGCATTTGCACAAATAATAGCATGATTTGTTTTTAACCCTCTTTTTATAAAAATTTTTTTAATAATAGATTTAATTTTTGTATGATTTACAGACATTAATAGAATGAAATTAACCTTTACCTCTCCAAGGTATGGTCTTATCTATAATTTTTCTCAAAGTTACGTCAAAAAGAAGACCCAACATACCCATTATAAAAATTGTGATCCAAATTACTTCATATTGAAAATACTTTTTGGCAACATTTTCAACAAATCCAATTCCAGTTGTACCTGCTAAAAATTCTGCTGCAACTAAAGTGCCCCAGCACATACCAACAGCTACTCTAATACCTGTTAAAATTTCAGGTAAAGAATTTGGAAAAATAACATATCTAAGTATTTGTCTTTTAGAAGCACCAAGAGAATGCGCTGCATGTATTTTAGATAACTGTGTACCTGATGCTCCAGCTCTGGCTGAAATAATCATTATAGATAATGAAACCATAAATAATAAAAATACTTTTCCAGTATTATCAATCCCTAAAACCGAGATTATTAAAGGAGCCCATGCAAGAGGAGGTACTGGTCTATAAAGTTCAATTAATGGATCAAAGAAACCTTTAGCAAATCTATTTAAGCCCATGAAAAGTCCTAATGGTACACCAATCAATATTCCAAAAACTAATCCAAGAAAGACTCTTAAAAATGAATCCCAAATATGACCATAAGGAACAGGGATTTTAAATAATTTAAAATCACCAGTAACAATTTTTAAAACTTTACCTTTAAAATTTTGCTTTACCACACCGTCTTTAGTGTGAACCGGATATTCTCCAGGCAAAACATCAGCTATCCAATCTGGCAATATAAAGCCAATTATCTGGCTTACATCCATCAAATCAATCCAAAGAAGTGGGATATTTTTGTAACCTACACTTGGCTTAGACATTAAAATAAATTTATTAAGTGTATCCGAGGGTTTTGGTAACCATCTACCTGAACCTTGCTCAGAACAACTAGGACCACTTGCAACTATAGTTCCTGCAGGGAATAAAAGAATGTCAATTAATCTTAAACCTCCTTGCTCAGTTTTTTGAAGATTATCAAATTCAATAATTGCATTTTGCATTTCATTAAGAGCATTTGGTGGATAAATACTTGCAAATTCAATTCTTCTTGCAATTTTTACAATGTTTTTTGCGTAAGTAGATGCCACTTCCTCAGTGTCATCTAAATTTTTTCTATATAATTTTATCTCTGATTTAAGTTCTTTTATTGCATTTTTGAATTGAGGATTATGGTTTCTTAATTTAAAAAATTTATCATTAATTTTTTTTAATTGTTCAGCTGCAGCGTGAAATTTTAACCCTCTATCTGTTTCAGGCACTAAAGGCACTTCAATAGTATTTTCTATTGATCCTGTTCCGGCACTTACAGTTACTATGCCCCAGCTTCCTTGCTCAGCAATTGCTTTTTGTCTTTCATTTTTTTGCTCTGGTGTTTCAAATGGATAATCTTTCTTTTGAAAATTAGTGCTTAACAATCTAATTTCATTAGTCATCTCATCTATTTTAATTTTTGTGTTAATCTCCATAAGATTATCGTTAGTAAGTAATGGAATTAATTTGTTTGTTTTATTAATAAAACCAACTAATGCAGTTTTCTGTATGTTGCTTAAATCTGCCGAATTTTGAATTTCTAAACTTATTTTTTGAAGATTTTTATTTTCTATTTTTATTATTGATGTACTTTTGAATTCTCTTTCTTCAATTGGAAATTGATATTTTAATCCTAATAAAGACTCATTTATTTTTGCGACCTGACATAATTCATTTGCTGATTTTGGATAAAATCCTTTTGCAATATCCCAAGAATAATAAAGCCAAACTAACAATATTGCACTGCTTCCGACAATTATCCAATGAGTTCCACCTTTTGCTCTTTCTGGATTTCCAAAAACTGCATCAACTTTTTCAGTTTTTATTAAACGTCTTCCATAAAGTATGCACCCGATAATTGATACTAGAATTAATATTGTTATTATTTGAGTAAACATTTAATTTTCTTTTCCCATAATTTCTTCCTCCATGTTCCAAATCATGGATAAAATTTCTTCTCTTTTTGACGAAAAATCTTTATTTTTTTTTATTTCTCTTAAATCTTCTTTTAATCCCATCTCTGCAAATGGAAGATTATATTCTTTATGTATCCTGCCTGGTCTTGGTGCCATTACGTACAACCTTTCACCAAGCAACAGTGCTTCCTCAACTGAGTGCGTAATTAAAATAATTGTTTTTCCAGTTTCTTTCCATATTTTCAAAACTAAAGATTGCATTTTTTCTCTTGTTAAAGCATCAAGAGCACCTAAAGGCTCATCCATTAAAATCAAATCAGGATCATTGATTAAACACCTTGCAAGAGCTACTCTTTGCTGCATTCCACCAGATAATTGATATGTTGGGGTATTTCCAAATCCTTTTAAGCCAACAATCTCCAGCCACTCATCAACTTTTTTTGAAGTTTCTACAGGATCTTTTTTTTTCATTCTAAGACCAAAGTTTACGTTCTCTGCAACAGTCAACCATTCAAATAATGCACCTTGTTGAAAAACCATGCCCCTTTCAACTCCAGGTCCGTCAATTTCTTTACCATTCAAAGTTATATTTCCGGATGTTGGTCTTAAGAAACCAGCTGCAATATTTAACAAAGTTGTTTTTCCACAACCAGAAGGCCCAAGAACAGTTAACAGTTCTCCTTTTTTTAATTTGAAATTTAAATCTTTTAAAGCATGAACAGTCTCTCCTTTTGGAGTTTTGAAAATCATGTTTAGATTTTGAGATATCAAATCACTCATTAGCTGACTTTATATAAAATATTTACTTAAAAAAATAGGCACCAATAAAATTGGCGCCTATTTAATTATTCTAATCTTTAAATTATAAAGGTAAGAAACTAGTGTCTACTGCTCCACCTGGAGTTCCCATTCCTTTTAAGAATGCATCTAAGTTTCCGCTTTCCATAGATTTTTTAGTTTCTTCTGGAGTTAAAAATTTGAAACCACTTAAAGTTTCTTTCATATCAGCAACTTTCATCTCTGAAGCTTTTGACATAGAATTCATATCACTTTTTCCATTTCTATATCTTTCATTTGCTTCGTGAGTTACTTCAATAAAAGTTCTCAACATTCCAGGATTTTCCTTCATAAACTTGTCTGTTACAGAAGTTATATCTATTCCTAAAATACCTGCATCTCTTGCTTCTTGAACTGTTAGAAGTCTTGATCCTACAGCAACCGCAGCTTTGATAGAATTACCACCAAATAAACATGCCATCACTACATCTCCACTTACTAATGCAGCCGCACCTTCTTCTGGATCCATTTGAATAATATCCATTTTGCTTCTGTCAGCTCCGACAACTTTCATACTTTCATCGAAAACGTACTCAGCCATAGTACCTAACGGAACAGCAACTTTTTTACCTTCTAATTCAGTTGCATTTGCTTTTGTTATTCCTGATGCATTAGATGTTACACAAGTTGTTCCACCCATTCCGTATTCCATTGCAATATCAACTAATTTGATAGGTGCATTTGATTTTACAGCATTAATAAATGGTACTAAACCTTGTGAGTAAGAAATATCAATATCTCCTGCTAACATTGCATCTGTCATTGCTCCACCATTTGTGAAGTTTGTCCATTTTACTGGAACTCCTAAAGCTTTAGCAAAATTCTTTTTTTGCATGTCCTCTAAATTTGGACTTGGCCACTCTAGAAAGTATGCAACTCTAACTTCGTTCGCAGCAGAGTTTACTGCTGTGATTGTTAAGTTTAGAGCAAATAAACTTCCTAAAATGAAACTAATTATTTTTTTCATTTCTTCTCCTGTTAATTAAATTTAATTATGGATATTTAAGTTTAAATTTTCTTTTAAGTAAATGATGAATAAATTACACAGGCTTCAAAAGTCATAAGTTGCAACCTATAGTTGCGGTCATTTAACATAGCAAGTATGACTAAAATTTACTGGTTAATTTATATATTTAGTCTATGAATCGAAACATAATTATGAGTTCAGAAAAACCTCAAATACCTAATTCTTTAAATGAACATTGGATGCCATTTACATCTAATAGAGATTTTAAAGAATCCCCAAGATTAATTGTAGAGGCAAAAGGTGTTTATTTAAAAAATCATCAAGGTCAAACCCAGATAGATGCAAGCTCGGGATTATTTTGCAATCCTTTAGGTCACGGAAGAGAAGAAATAATTAATGCGATTACAAATCAATTAAAAAAATTAGACTATGCTCAACCATTTCAACAAGGTTTTGGTGGTTCATTTGAACTTGCAACAAAAATTTCTAAACATACACCAGGAAATTTAAATAGAATTTTTTATACAATTTGTGGATCTACTGCTGTTGAAACAGCAATTAAAATTGCAGTTGCATATCATAAAGCAAGAGGTGAAGGACATAGATTTAGGTTTGTTGGAAGAGAAAGAGGTTATCACGGCATGAATATCGGAGCTACTTCTGTTGGTGGAATGATTAACAATGTGAAAACATTTGCCAATGTTTTGATGCCAGGCGTTCTTCACATGAGACATACACATTTACCAGAGCATAAATTTGTTTCAGGTCAACCCGAAACTGGTGCGGAAATGGCAGAAGACCTTGAGAGAATTTGTACAAATTTTGGTTCAGAAAATATAGCAGCTTGCATTGTTGAACCAATTGCTGGATCAACTGGAACATTAGTTCCACCAAAAGGATATTTGCAAAGACTAAGAGAAATTTGCGATAAGCATGGAATTTTATTAATTTTTGATGAAGTTATTACTGGATGGGGAAGAACAGGTTCGCCATTTGCATCGCAAGAATACGGTGTTACTCCAGATATTATTACAATGGCTAAAGCTACAACAAATGGAATAAGTCCTTTAGGTGCAGTAGCGTGCAAAGAAGAAATTTACGATACTGTTATGGATGGATCTCCAAAAGGAACAATAGAATTGTTTCATGGTTATACTTATTCAGGAATTCCAGTGTCAGTAGCTGCAGGCTTAGCGGTTCAAGATATTTTTGAGAAAGATGACATCTTTAATAGAGCAAAAAATTTATCTCCATATTTCCAAGAAGGTTTAATGTCTTTAAAAGATATTGACGTTGTTGATAACATAAGAGGATATGGAATGATGGGTGGTATTGATATTAAAATGCATAAAAAACCTGGCGCAGCAGGATTTACATGTTTCAAACACTGTTATGATGCTGGGGTTAACTTCAAAGCGACTGGAGATTGTTTAATTATTGCTCCAATGTTTATCTGTGAAAAAAAACATATTGATGAAATTATCGAGAAACTAAGAACTGGTATAACCAACTATTCAAAAAGCAAAAAAAATTAATTTAATTCTATGAAAATAGGGGTTCCAAAAGAAATAAAGCCTCAGGAAAATAGAATTGGACTCACTCCCGAAAGTGTAAAGACATTGACTTCAAACGGCCACGAAGTTTTAATTGAAAACAATGGAGGGTTTGAAGCAGGATTTGAAAACGATCATTACGTATCAAGTGGAGCAAAAATAGTTAATACAGCTGAAGATATATTTAATGACTCTGACATCATTGTTAAAGTTAAAGAGCCACAATCTAGCGAAGTAAAAATGATAAGAGAAAATCAAGTTGTCTTTACGTATCTTCATCTTGCTGCAGCAAAAGAACTGACACAAGGCTTAATAGACAGCAAATCAATATGCATCGCTTATGAAACAGTCACAGATAATAACGGAAGACTTCCTTTGCTAGCACCAATGAGCGCTGTAGCTGGAAGAATGTCAGTACAAGCAGGTGCACATTGTTTAGAAAAAAATCAAAAAGGTCGTGGTCTTTTGTTAGGAGGAGCTCCTGGTGTAGAGCCTGGAAATGTAGTTATACTTGGAGGTGGAGTAGTAGGAGAAAATGCTGCTATAATTGCAACAGGCATGAAAGCCAAAGTTAATATTGTAGATAAATCTGAAAAAAGATTAAACGAACTTACCCAAATGTTTGGAGATAAAATAATACCTAATTTAAGTGATAAAACTGATTTAGAAAAATTAATTTCTGAATGTGATTTGTTAGTTGGTGGAGTTTTGATACCAGGAGCTGAGGCACCAAAATTAGTTACAAAAAATATGTTAAAAAAAATGAAAAGAGGATCAGTAATTGTAGATGTTGCAATTGATCAAGGAGGATGTGTTGAAACCAGTAAACCGACTACTTTTGCAGAACCAACTTTTATAATAGATGATATAATTCATTATTGCGTTGCAAACATGCCTGGTGGTGTTCCTAGAACATCAACAATTGCATTGAATAAAGCAACGCTTCCTTTTTTATCTAAATTAGCAAAAGATGGGTACTTAAAAGCTTTAAATGATGATCAAAATTTTCAAGCAGGATTAAATGTATTTAAAGGAGGTGTTACTCATAAAGCTGTAGCTGATCTATTTGGTCATGATTATTTACCAGCTCAAAAAGCATTGCTTAATTAAAATCCCTAATTTTTCTTGCTTTTTCATAAATTGACAAAAAAAAAATTAATTCTATATAGCAATTATAATTTGAAAATTATTCCTGAATTTAACATTCATTTATTTCTCTCTTTTTTGTTGAATTCACCTCCTCGAAAGGGGAGGTAAAAAGGAATTATATCCCTTTGTTTATTAAATTATATATTTGGTCTTTGTCAGTTAAACCAATTTCTCTTGCTACTTCACTTTCACCTTTAAAAACTACTATTGTGGTCCAATAATTAACACCTAAAGCTTTAGCAATATCTTCATGTTCTGTTTGCTCATAGAATAAAAACTCAACATCTTTAAAGTCTTTCATTGCTTGATCGAAAACTTTTGTTTGTGCTGCGCAAGTTGAACAATATTCGTTCCAAGAATTAATTACAATTGTTTTACCAGATTTTTGAATTTCTAATAATTTTTTCAGATCAAAATTTGTAGATTTTTCAAAACCAAATGAGATATTTGGTATCAAGAATAAAATAAGAAAGACAAAACATTTTTTCATGAGCTCTATTTAATTATCTGGTCATTCTTTTCAAGATGTTTTCTTTCAAAAATATTTGATGAAACAAAACTGCTAAAATATGCAATGAGATTAAAACTATTAATGTATAATTTGAAATAACATGAACATTGTAAAATTGATTTGCTAAATCAAAGTTATCTTCAATCCTTAATTTAAAAATAAAAAAATTTAGTTTTTCACCATTAAATAGCTTTTTCAAAATGCCTGATGTTGTTATTGTTAAAAGTGCGACATAAAGAGCGAAATGATTCAATTTCGCAATCAAATTCTGTCCAAAGAAATTCTCAGGCATTAGTTTTGGGGACTTGCTAAATAATTTATAAATTAACCTAAATAAGGTTATGTAAAATATGGATATTCCAACAATTACATGTACATTTTCAATAGTTATTCTTAAATCCGAAAAATCTAATCTGACCAAAATAAACCCCATTGGTATCTGAGCAATTAGAAGGAGCAAAGTGAACCAATGGAAAAATTTAGCTAACCAACTATATTGTAATGTTATACCATTCGTCATGAGCTATTTTATAAAAATAAATAATATTTTCAAAATAATGCTTATTGTAGCACTCTCTTTTTCATTTAATTCTAATGTTTTATCAGAAGAAAGCGCAAAAGACATTATAAAGAAAAGAAAATCTTTATTCAGTCAAAATTATAAACTAGCAAAAAGAATTAGTATTTTACTTAACGAAGTTGAAATTGAGGACTCAAAAAAACTGATGATTAGAATGAGTGATAATTATTTAGAATTACTTAATTTATTTCCAGAAAATACAAAAGAGGGACACGGAACAGAGGCTTTACAAATTATTTGGGAAGAAAAAGATGAATTTAATGCTCTAATGAAAAAATCATCTGATCAAATGATAAAGCTAGCTTCAATTATCGAGGACCAAGATGATTTTAGAGCAGCTTTGAAACAATATATGTGGTCGAGCTGCAAAGCTTGTCATAGCAGATATCGGGCTCCACACTAATGAAAAAGTATTTTTTTATTTTTATTGTTTTATTTTATGCAGATACTGCTTTCTCTCATTCGCACTACCCCATAACTAGAGATTCATTAGAAGCAATTAAAAATGGCAAGATATTATACAATCAATATTGTGTTTCTTGTCACCAAGCAAATTTAGCTGGAGCTACAAATTGGCAAGGTTTAGATGAGGATGGGCATAGAAAAGCACCACCTTTAAATGGGACTGGTCATACTTGGCATCATACAGATGAGTTACTACATAGAATGATAAAGTATGGATTTGCTAAATTAATAAAAAATTATGAAGGCAAGATGATGGGATTTGGTGACAAAATAAGTGATGAAGGTATTGATAACATTCTTTCGTATATTAAATCTTATTGGAAAGATGATATTTATGAATATCATTTAGAAATGAGCAAACAATGAGTTCAGAAGCAGTTAATTTTAATTGGTCATGCAAACATACTTGGAAAAGAAGCGCAAAAAATACTGCTTGGTGTTTACTAGGCTGTGCAATTGGTGACTTTGGAACTATATTGTATTTTCAGATAACAGGAATTCCTTGGCCTGTTTTAGCCATCATGACTTTAGCAATTATAAATGGTTTGATTACAAGTATTATTTTAGAAACTATAATTTTACTAAGACAAAAACTTGATTTTTCCAAAGCATTAAAGACTGCGCTTGGTATGAGCTTTATATCAATGGTCAGTATGGAAATAGCCATGAACCTCACAGATGTAATTTTAACAGGTGGAGCTATTTTAAATTGGTGGGTAGTACCAATAATGCTTTTAGTTGGATTTTTAACTCCATGGCCATACAATTATTGGAGATTAAAAAAATATAATATTGCTTGTCACTAAAAACATCTCTATATCAAATTAAGACCTCAGATAATGACTAAAGATTTAATAACAATTGATGGCCTTTCAAAGGTATACGACAATGGATTTAACGCTTTAAAAACTGTTAATCTAAATATAAAGCAAGGTGAAATTATTGCAATGCTTGGACCAAATGGAGCTGGCAAAACTACACTGATAAGTATTGTATGTGGTATAGTTAAACCAACTTCTGGAGTAATTACAGTCGATGGTTTTGATATTATAAAAGATTATAGAGAAACAAGATCAAGAATAGGACTGGTCCCCCAAGAAATTTCACTAGAACAATTTGAAACAGTGTTTAACAATGTTTCATATTCAAGAGGCTTATATGGAAAA
>CACBWM010000004.1 GCA_902542975.1 uncultured Pelagibacteraceae bacterium
TTGTTCATGGCATTAAGAGAAGAAGCTCATCATTTAATACAGAGAGAATTGATGATTTATATGAGGATTATCATAAAAGAAATAAAAACTTTTTTTTGCATTATGGTGATGTAACAGACTCAACAAATATAATTTCTTTAATAAAAAAAATTAAACCTAGGGAAATTTATAATTTAGCAGCTCAAAGTCATGTGCAAGTAAGTTTTGAAACTCCAGAGTATACCGCTAATGCAGATGCATTGGGAACATTGAGAATTTTAGAAGCTATAAAGATACTAAATTTAGAAAAAAAAGTGAGATTTTACCAGGCTTCTACATCAGAAATGTATGGAGATTCAAAACCTCCACAAAACGAAAATACTCCTTTTAAACCAAATAGTCCTTATGCAGTTGCAAAATTGTATGCTTATTGGATTACAAAATCATACAGGTCGGCTTATGGAATTCATGCGTCTAATGGAGTTTTGTTTAATCACGAAAGTTATGCAAGAGGAGAAACATTTGTCACAAAAAAAATTATCCAAGCAGCTATAAAAATAAAATTTAAAAAACAAAAAACTCTTTATCTGGGCAATTTAAATGCAGTTAGGGATTGGGGAGATGCAAGAGACTATGTAGTATCTATGTGGAAAATTTTGCAACAAAAAGAACCTGATGATTATGTTATATCTTCGGGTAAAGGTTATTCAGTAAGACAATTTGTTTATATAGTTTTTAAAAAATTAGGAATAACTGTTATTTGGAAATATAAAGGTATCAAAGAGGTGGGTATAAATAAAAGTACTGGCAAAGTAATTATCAAAATTCATAAAAAATACTTCAGGCCAAACGAAGTAAATAAGTTAATAGGTAACTCAAAAAAATCGCAAAACAAACTGAAATGGAGACCTAAAATAACCTTTGATAAATTAATAGATGATATGATTAAATACGAAAAAAAGACAAATTTGTATAATTAATTTTAATAGGTTTATTTGTGAATTTTAATTTAATTTATGAGTATAAAATTTTCTGTTATTCTGCCGATTTACTGGAAAAATGAATTTAACGAATTTAAAGAAACATTTTTTAGTATTATCAATCAAACTTTAAAGCCCAATGAAATAGTAATTATTTTCGATGGTAAAGTAAATTCAAATATTGAAAGTTTTATAAAAAAACAAAAAAAAAAATACAACATCAAATTGCTAAAAAATCAAAAAAACTTAGGGTTAGGAAAAACTTTAAAAAAAGCAGTTAATTATTGTAAAAATGAAATAATTGCCAGAGTAGATTGTGATGATATTAATTTACCTGATAGATTTAAAAGACAAATTAGTATGATGATCAAAAATAATTTAGATTTGGTCGGATCCTCAACACTTGAAATAGATCTAAACAATAGAATTGAGATGATTAAGTCGAATCCATTAAAAGACTTTGAAATAAAAAAAAAATTAAAATTTCGAAATCCCATTAATCATCAGAGTGTTATTTTTAAAAAAAAGGCAGTCTTAATTTCAGGTAATTACGAAAATTTACCTTTTTTTGAAGATTACTATTTGTGGGTAAAAATGGCCAGAAATAACCATAAATTTGGAAATTTAAAAAAGATTTTAGTAAAAGCGAGAATTGATGAAGATTTTTATAAAAGAAGGTCAGGTAAAAGTTATTTTGTAAATTACTTCAAATTTTTAAGAAGGTGCCTAAAAATTAAATTTATAACTAGTGTTGATTTTATAATATTAATTATTTTAAGAGGATTAATATATCTGCTTAACGTAACATTGATTAAAAATATTTATATTTTTTTTCTTCGAAAGAAAATTTAAATTTTGTAAGTTTTATATTTAAATAACAACAATAAACTACTTAGAAACGATAACGTTATCATATAAATTGGTGAAAAATAAAAACAGCCATATATAAAAAATATCCCGAACGTATTATGAATGTTAAAGTAAAGCAATGTTTTAGCATGAGTAAGTTTATTATTTTTTACTCCTTGTAAAAAATAATAATCAAATAATCTATCCCAAGGTTTATAACCTCTTATTATTTTATTAAATATAGTTATAGTTACGTCAAGTATTGGGTAGATCGATATAATTATAGCTACAAACCATAAATCAATACTTATCAACCTTAAAATAATCCAACCAATTATATATCCAAAAAATATGCTTCCACTATCTCCCATAAAAATTTTTGCAGAAGGTTTATTGAAATAAAGAAAAGGTATTGATGCAGATAGCACTCCAATGGCAAGATATTTTTCTAAAATATTTATTTTCATCATTGTGGTTGCAAGTACAACTGCGAGACAACAAAATATCACATTAGAAATTTCAAATCCGTCAATACCATCAATAAAATTATTTATATTGATATAGTATGCCCAAAAATAAACAGATAAAATCACACTAAGTTTTAAAGGTAAAAATTGAAAAACATGAGTTTCAATAGTTGATAGAGATACAAATACTACAGTAACTTGAATAGCAAATCGGTATATTGGATTAATTGGTCTAAAATCGTCTATAAAAGATATTACAGTTAAGGCAATAATTGAAAAAATAAATACTTCAAGTCTTGGTATCGAAGAGAATAATTTGGGATCATTAATGTACCAAACAAGTATTAAAATCAAAAAAACAAAAGAGATAATTATTCCCCCCGACGTCGGAACTGTCTTTTTTGAAATTAACTTAGAAATATTTTCTGGTTTGTTATTTATATTAAAAAAGCTACTGTAACGTATATACAAATAAAGTAATACGAATGTAATTAAAGAACTAAAAAGTATTGAAAAAGCTAAAAATTGTAATTCCATTGTGAAGATTTAAAAGAATTAAATTAATAAATTGTTTTTTCAATAGATATTTTTTTTATTTATAATTAAAAAATTAATATGTATTAATTGTTTATATGGATTTAGCAATTATAGCCGGTGGAAAAGGCACAAGATTTAGTAAGTTTTCAAAAAAACCAAAAGTATTGAGCAAATTTGGAAAAAAAAACCTTGTAGATTTGTATTTTAAAATTTTTAAAGAAAATCAAATAAAAAAAATTTTTTTTTTTTTAGGTCACAATGCTCAAATCATTGAAAGGTACATAGAAAAAAAAAACGTTAATTGCAAAGTATTTACTGAAAAGAGAGCGCTAGGTACAGCGGGTTGTCTTGTAAACAAAAATTTTAATCCTAAAGGAGATTTATTAGTTATAATGGGTGATATAGCAACAAATTTTAATGTAAAAAAATTTTATGATTATCATAAAAAAAAAAATTCGGATATAACTTTGTTTGTTCACCCAAACGACCATCCATTAGATAGCGATATAGTTAATCTTGATGAGGATAGCAGGGTAATAAAATTTTACTCAAAAAATAGAAAAAAATTGTTTTATTCAGATAACCTCGCAACAGCTGGTATATATTTAATTAAAGCAAATATATTAAAATTATTAAAAAAAAATATAAAACAAGATATATCTAAAGATCTTATTGTTACTTCTCTTAAAAGAAAAAAGAGAGTATTTGGTTATAAGTCTTTTGATTATGTAAAAGACATGGGAACAAAAAAAAGATATTTCCAAGTTTTACGTGATTTAAAAACTAAAAAATTTGATTTCAAATTTAAAAAAAAAAATCATAAAGCAATTTTTTTAGATAGAGATGGGGTGCTCAATAGAGAAAAAAAAAACTATAAATATTCTAACCCGCTCGATCTTTATCCTGGTGTTATCCGATCTTTAAAAAAAATTAATAAAAGTAACTATCTTTCGATAGTAATAACTAATCAACCAGCAATAGCAAAAGGTTTTGTTACAAAGGAATTTGTAATAAAAAGTCATAAAATTTTACAAACATTTTTAGGAAATAAAAATGTTTATCTTAATGATATTTTCTTTTGTCCCCATCATCCTCATAAAGGATTTAAAGGAGAAAATAAAAAATATAAAATAGTTTGTAACTGCAGAAAACCTAAAATTGGTCTTCTATTAAAAGCTAAAAAACAATATGATATTGATTTTAAAAAATCTTTTTTTATTGGAAATAGTGAAGCAGATTACAAGGCAGCGATAAAATCGAATATAAAGCCATATATTATTAATAATAAAATTTTATCTGATAAGATTGGACAGAAAAGGAGTTTTTCTAGTTTACATCAGGTTATTAAATATTTAATAAAATAATTTATTGTTTATGACTAATATTAATTTTCCCTCTTTAATTCTTGCATTGTTTCCAGCTCTATTCATATTGGGGTCTGCATCGCTGAACTTTATTTTGGTTTTAATATTAGTATTTTTTTTTTGGTATATAATTTCAAAAAAAATTCCATTTACTTATTTGTATGACGAAAAATGGAAGTTCCTATTTATAATTTTTTTTTTTTACTCAGTTGTTGTAAATAATTTTGCAATAGATAATTATAATGGCCTTAGATCAAGTATTTCACAAATTCGATTTTTCATATTTACATTATTTCTATTTTATTTTTTTGATGCCAAATTCTTAAAATCATTAATCATACCAATTTGGACAGTCATAATTTTTTTAGTTTGTTTGGATACAAATTTACAATTTATTACAGGAATTGATATATTTGGATATAGAGCTGAGGGATTTATTAGTAATGAAAGGATCTTATTCTCCAAAGAAATCGGAAGGCTTAGCGGACCTTTTGGAAAGGAATTGATTGTAGGCTCATTTATTTCTAAAATATCTGCTCCATTAATATTTTATTTTTTAGCTAAATTAAAAAATTTTAATTATAGATCTAAGATTATTACAATTTTATTTTTAATTTTAATATTTGAAACAGTTTTAATTACAGGAGAAAGGACGAGCTTTGTAATTACACTTTTGACATTTATTTTAGGATTTTTTTACAGCTTAAAGTTTAGAACTATAATAATTTCTTTTTTAGTTATTTTAATTTCTTTTTACATGTTATTTATAAATACCAATTTTTTAAAATTAAGATACGTTGAAGCTTATAAAATTTTAAATGACATACCAGACTCAAGTTATGGAAGAATTTATTCCTCATCGTTAGCCATTTGGAAAAATAATTTAGCTTTTGGTGTTGGAAATAAAAACTATTATGTAAATTGTAAAAAACTTATTGACCCAAATCCACAATCAATTCATTCTTATTGTTCCCCAACCCATTCACATAACAACATATTGCAATTTTTAGTAGAACTAGGATTAATTGGTACAATAATTTTTTATATTTTTGTTATTTATTTATTAAATTTTTTTTATAAAAGAAAAAATTATTTTAAGTTACTTAATGAAGAAAAAAAAACTTTTTTTTGTGGATCAGCCGTCGTGTCAATTTACTATATTTTTCCGAGCATTATTCCGGCTGGAAGCTTCTTTACTACTTGGAACGCAACATTTTTTTGGCTTCATTTAGGTATAATGTTATCAATAATAAGAAACTATGAAAAATAAAATTTTAGTAACTGGAGGTGCAGGTTATATTGGTAGCAAGTTAAGTTACGATTTAACAGATATGGGTTTTAAAGTTGTAGTTTTTGATAATTTGTCAACAGGTTCTAAAAAGTTGTTAAATAAAAAAGCTAAATTTTACAAACTCGATATTTCAAAATCAAAAAATTTGAAAAAAATTATAAAAAAAGAAAAAATCAATATTATTTTTCATTTAGCTGCGTCATTAGATGTAAATGAATCAATGAAAAAACCGATAAAATATTATTTAAATAATGTTGTTGGGACTGAAAATCTACTTAAAAGTATTCATGGTAATAAATCTATAAGAAAATTTATATTCTCATCTACTTGTGCTGTATACGGAAATGTGGAAAAAGAATTAGTTGATGAAAAAAATAATTGTAGCCCTGTAAGTCATTACGGTTCAAGTAAATTAGTTGCTGAAAAAATAATTGAGAATTATATAAAAAAAAATAATTGTAGTGCTGCAATATTAAGATATTTTAATGTCATAGGTGCAGATTATAAATTAAGGACAGGTATAATCAAACCTAGCAATCAATTAGTAAAAAAATTATCTAATAATATTAAAAACAAAAATTATACAGTAAATATTTTTGGTAATGATTATTCAACTAAAGACGGCACGTGCATAAGAGATTATATAGATGTAAATGATCTGTCAAAAATTCATATTGATGTTATGAAAAAGTTAAAAATAGGCAATTTTGAAATATTAAATTGTGGTTATAACAAAGGATTTTCTGTTCTAGATATTATTAAAAACTTTGAAATAATAATAAAAAAAAAAATCAAAACCAATATTAAAGAAAGAAGAGAAGGAGATGTTGAGAGAATTAGGGCGAACAGTAATAAATTGATAAAATTTACAGGAAAATCATATAAATCTGATATATTAAAATCTTTAAGAAATTCTCTTTTTTGGGAAAATAAAATTTAATATATAAAAACTATCAATAATTTGTTTATTTACGCAAATAATAAGTTTGTTTACAAAATATATTTTTTTAATATAAGTACTTTGCCTGGTGATTATTGCGAAAGTGTAATACCCGATACCATTCCGAACTCGGAAGTCAAGCCTTTCTGCGCCAATGGTACTTTGTCTTAAGACATGGAAGAGTAGGACGTTGCCAGGCTAAATCCTAAATGAAAAATATTATAGTTGTCACTGGTGGTGCAGGTTTTGTTGGTTCAAATTTAATAGAATTTTTTTTAAAAAAAACAAACTTCAAAATTATTAGTATCGACAATTACTCTTCAGGAAAATCAAAAAATCATATTAAATCTAAAAGGATTAAATATCTTGCTGGAAATACAATTAATATAAGTAAAATTTTGGAGAAATATAAAAGAAAGATTAATTCCTTATTTCATTTTGGAGAATTTGCAAGAATATTTCAAAGTTTTAAGTATTTCTCAGAATGTTTTGATTCTAATTCAATCGGATCTAAGGAAGTTTTTAAATTTTGTTTAGATAATAAAATTAAACTCATTTATTCAGCAACTTCAGCAAGCATTGGCAACAAAGGAAATGATAAAAATTTATCTCCTTACGCTTTCACAAAGTCTAAAAATATTGAACTACTTAACAATTTAAAAATTTGGTTTGGTTTTAAATTTGAAATTATTTATTTTTATAATGTATATGGCAAAAGACAAATTGACAGTGGTGAAATGGCTACTGTAATTGGAATATTTGAAAGTCAATTCTTGTCAAAAAAACCATTAACAATTGTAAAACCAGGTACTCAGACTAGAAGGTTCACTCACATAGATGATACAATCAAAACTTGTTATGATGCATGGAAAAGTAATAAATGTATCCAGTATAGTATTTCTAATAAAAAAGAATATTCGATCAAAGAAGTAGCGAAGATGTTTAAATCAAAAATAGTTTATTTACCACCAAGAAGAGGCGAAAGGTATGCATCTGCACTAACGAAAACCACATTTAATAACAGAATTATTAAAAAGTTTGGAAAAATAAGTTTGAAAGATTACATCACATCGTTTATTAAAGAAAAAAAAAAAAATATGAAAATTGCTAGCTCGTTAAAATCGTTAAAAAAAAGAGATCTAAACTCAAAATTAGTTAAAAGAAGAGGTAGGGTTTATATAATAAATAAAAAAAATCCTAAATTTAAAGCAAGACAAAAATAGTAAATGGATAATGAAAGCCACAAAAATACCTGGAATAATTTTACTAAGTTTGTACTTTGGGGTTCTATAGCTGTAGTAGTAGTTTTAATTTTAATGGCAATTTTCTTGTTATAATATGATTGTTGGATCCGTATCTGAAGATAAGAATATTGAAAAGAGAGTTGCTATAACTCCTGAAATAATAAAAAAATATAAATCAATTGGACTAGATGTTAATTTATGTAAAAATTATGCTTCTCACTTAGGTATAAAAGATGATGAATATATTTCTGAGGGAGCAAATATTTTAACCATAGAGGAAGTTCTTGAAAAATCAAATGTGATTGCTCAAATGGGTATTTTAAATGATGAAAATTTGAATAAACTCAAACAAAATCAAAATTTAATTGGTGTAATAAACCCCTATTTAAACGAAGCTAAACTAAAAGAAATTACAAAAAAAAAAGTAAATTGTTTTGCACTTGAGCTTTTACCTAGGATAACAAGAGCACAGTCTATGGATATTTTGTCGTCGCAAGCAAACTTAGCGGGATATAAGGCTGTCTTAGATTCATTTTCTTATTTCCAAAAAGCTATTCCAATGATGATGACTGCTGCAGGTACGATTTCAGCTGCCAAAGTTCTTGTTGTAGGAGCTGGTGTTGCAGGTTTGCAGGCTATTGCAACTGCAAAAAGAATGGGAGCAATTGTGTTTGCCACAGATGTAAGAATGGCCTCTAAAGAACAAGTTGAGAGCTTAGGAGGCAAATTCTTAATTGTGGAAGGTTCAGAAAATTTAGAGACAGAAGGTGGTTATGCCAAAGAAACATCTGATGATTTTAAAAAAAAACAAGAAAATTTACTAAAGGAAACTTTGAAAAAGATTGATATAGTGGTTTGTACAGCTTTAATACCTGGAAAAAAAGCTCCCATTATAATTAATAAAGATATGATAGAAGTAATGCAAAATGGTTCAGTAATTTATGATCTTGCAGCATCGCAAGGTGGTAATTCAGAATTAACAGTTGTTAATGAGATTATAGAAAATAATGGGGTAAAAATTATGGGAGAAGCAAATATTTTAAATAAACTACCAATATCAGCTTCTAACCTTTATGCGAAAAATATGTTTAATTTTATAAATAATTTATTTGATAAAGAAAAAAAAATTTTTAATATTAATTTAGAAGATGAAATAATTGAAAAAACTAAGGTTAAATAATGGAAATTGATCCTTTTATATTTAGATTAAGCATATTTATTTTATCAATCTTTGTTGGCTATTATGTCGTTTGGAGTGTAACACCATCATTACATACACCTTTAATGTCAGTAACTAATGCCATTTCATCAGTGATAATAGTAGGGGCAATTATAGCAGCTTTAGCAGGCTCTTCTCAAAATTTTTTTGAAACTTCAAATATTTTTGGCTTTTTAGCAATATTATTAGCAGCAGTTAATATTTTTGGTGGATTTTTAGTAACGCAGCGGATGTTGCAAATGTATAAAAAGAAGAAATAAATATGTCAGCAAATTTATCAGCTTTATTTTATTTAATTTCAGGCATCCTATTTATATTGGCTTTAAGAGGCCTCTCATCACCAGAAACATCAAGAAAAGGAAACTATTTTGGTATAGCTGGAATGGTTATTGCAATTATAGTAACCTTTTTATCTGTAGGAAATTTTGGACCAGGATTTATTTACGTATTAGCTTTTCTATTAGTCGGCGGTTCGGTGGGAGCCTTTATTGCATTTAGGATACCAATGACCGCGATGCCTGAACTTGTAGCTGGTTTCCACAGTCTTGTTGGTCTTGCAGCTGTTTTTGTTGCAATTTCAGCTTTTTTAAAACCTGAAGCATTTAATTTAGGTTTGGTTGGCAATATAAAGTTAGCAAGTTTAATCGAGATGTCCTTAGGAGCTGCTATAGGTGCAATTACTTTTTCAGGTTCTATAATAGCTTTTTTGAAACTCAGAGGAATTATGTCTGGTGCGCCTATTACATTTAAAGGCCAACACCTCCTAAATTTAATTTTAGGTTTAGCTATAGTATTTCTAATATATTATTTATGCATTTCACAATCTTCAAATATATTTTGGACAGTAGTGTTAATATCATTTTTGGTAGGAGTATTGATAATAATACCAATTGGTGGAGCAGATATGCCAGTGGTTATTTCTATGTTAAATTCTTATTCAGGTTGGGCAGCAGCAGGAATTGGATTTACATTAGAAAATACAGCTCTTATAATTACCGGAGCACTTGTTGGCTCATCTGGAGCTATACTTTCTTATATAATGTGCAAAGGGATGAACAGATCATTTTTTAATGTAATTTTAGGAGGGTGGGGGGCAACAGATCAAACATCTAGTTCCAAAAGTAATGAACAAAAGCCAGTTAAAAATGGAAATGCTGATGATGCGGCTTTTTTAATGAAGAACGCCTCTTCAGTTATTATTGTTCCTGGTTATGGAATGGCAGTAGCACAAGCACAACATGCTTTAAGAGAGATGGTAGACTCTTTAAAAAAAAATGGTGTAAAAGTATCATATGCTATCCATCCAGTTGCGGGAAGAATGCCAGGACACATGAATGTCTTATTAGCGGAAGCTAATGTCCCATATGATGAGGTATTTGAACTGGAGGAAATAAATAATGATTTTGCCAATTGTGATGTTGCTTATGTAATTGGAGCTAACGATGTTACAAATCCGGTTGCAAAATCTGATCCACAAAGTCCAATCTATGGTATGCCAGTTTTAGATGTAGAGAAAAGCAAATCAGTTTTATTTGTTAAGAGAAGCTTGTCTCCTGGATATGCTGGAATTGATAACGATCTATTTTATAGAGATAATACTTTGATGTTATTTGCAGATGCAAAAAAAATGACAGAAGAAATTGTTAAGAGTTTATAATTGACTAAAATCTTCTGTGACATTGCTGATGAAAAGATAATTAAGAAATTTAATCAAAAAAAAATTGTTAAAGGATTTACAACAAATCCAAGTTTAATGAGAAAAGCTGGAGCTAAAAATTATACTGATTACTCAAAAAGAATTCTTAAAATTACAAATAAACCTGTATCATGTGAAGTTTTTGCGGACGACGCAAAAAATATGATTTCACAAGGATATAAAATCAGCAAATGGGGCAAAAATGTCTATGTAAAAGTACCAATAACAAATTCCAAAGGTTTATTCATGGGAAAAGTAATTAAAACTCTTAATAAAAATAAAGTTAAATTAAATATAACTGCTGTTTACACTTCAAAACAAACAAAAAAAATCTTAAAAATAATTGATAAGAAATCAAAAGTAATCATATCCATATTTGCAGGAAGAATGGCTGATTGTGGTAAAGATCCAATCCCACAGTTTAAAGAAAGTATTAAAATTTCAAAAAAATTTAAAAATGTCCAAATTTTATGGGCAAGTACTAGAGAACCATACAATTATTTTCAGGCAAAAAAAATTGGATGTCATGTAATTACAATCCCTCCAATTATTATCGAGAAAATCGAAAAATTTGGCAAAACTTTCCAAAATCTTACTATTGATACTGTTAAAGGTTTTCTTAAAGATACTAGGAAATCAAAATTTAAATTGTAGAATTGGTTGCGGGGGACGGATTTGAACCGCCGACCTCAAGGTTATGAGCCTTGCGAGCTACCAGGCTGCTCCACCCCGCGATCTCTAAATTCTGTTTTTGAGCTTGTTAAGTTTTTTTACTCTTTTAATGTTTTCTTGAAGGATCCTCTTCTTTTTTTCTGATGGTTTTTCATAATTGTTCTTTAACTTGATAATTTTAAAGAATCCATCTCTCTGAAGTTTTTTTTTTAATACCCTCAGTGCTTGCTCAACATTATTATCTTTTACTTCTATTTTAATAACAACCTCCAAAAAAGCGTGTAGTTAGCACTTTAAACAATATTTGTCTATATATTTCAATTTTCATTTTTATCAATTGTGCTTAATTTTTCTTTTATTTTTTTTTCTTTTGCTATTCTTCTCTCAGCTTTTTCTATTTCTTTTAATAAATCTTTTTGAGCAAACAAACCCATCGCAACTGGATCTTTGGCGTTTAAATTGTTGTAGTTCCAATAACTTTTATTTCTAATTGTAGTCACTGAATTTTTTGTGACACCAACAAGCCTCGCTACTTGAGAGTCTTTTAATACTGAGTGATTTTTTAATAACCATAAAGCTGAGTCTGGCTTATCTTGTCTTTTAGATAGTGGAATATATTTTTTTATTTTATTATCTGTACTTTTTATATTCACTTCCATATTTAAGATATTAAGTGGTCTGTTTTCATCCTTAGAGGAAAGCTCAATTTCTTGAGATGTCAGTTGACCTGAGATTATAGGATTATACCCAACTATACCTTTTGCAACTTCTCCATCTGCTATACCTTGTACTTCAACTTCATGAAGTTTACAAAATTGTGCGATTTGTTTAAATGTTAAAGTAGTATTTTCAACAAGCCATACAGCTGTAGCCATTGGCATTAAGGGAGCTTTAGACATTAACTTTTATTCTCGGATCTAAAATTTTGAAATTTTTTATTAAATTTACTAATTCTTCCTTTGTCTAAGATTTTCTGTTTTCCACCTGTCCATGCAGAGTGAGATTTAGGATCAATTTCAAGTTTTAGTATATCATTTTCAGATCCCCAGGTAGACTTGGTTTCAAATTGTGTTCCATCTGTCATTTCGACTTTAATATTATGGTATTTTGGGTGGATATTTTTTTTCATTTTCTGCTGCGTTATAACAAAAGGAAATTTAAAAACAATTAAAAGTTATTTAATTTTTTGAGCATTTTTTCATAAATATTAGGGTTTGCAGCTCTAAAATCTATATTATTAATTTCATACCCTTTGATATTATTGACCAAACCTCCAGCCTCCTCAATTATTATTTTACCAGCAGCCACATCCCATAAATTAATTGCGTTGTGAAAATAACCATCAAATCTTCCACAAGCTACGTAAGCTAAGTCTAAAGCCGCACAACCAGTGTTCCTAAGGTTTAGATTTGGATATATCGATTTTATTCCCTCGTTATTTGAAGCAAACAAACAATCATCAATATTTATTTTTTTTGAAACTCTAATTCTATTTTTATTTATAAATGATCCATTATTTTTTTCAGCAAAAAAAAACTCGTTTTTAATAGCATCAAATATTAAACCACAATTTATTTCACCCTCAATTTGAAGTGCAATTGATATCGCAAAATGAGGAATACCATGTAAAAAATTTGTTGTACCATCAATTGGATCAATAATCCAAAAAACATCTTTATTTTTATTTATTATTTTTCCAGTTTCTTCTGTAATAAATGAATAATTTTTTTTTGATTTTGTTAGTTCTTCAATTAAAATTTTCTCAACCCTTTTATCTGTTTTTGTAACAAAGTCATTAGGTCCTTTCTTTGAAACTTGTAAATTTTCAATTTCCCCAAAATCTCTTATGATAACTTTGGATGCTTTATCGCAAGCTTTTAGCATTAAATTGATGTTTGGAGAAATTGTTATCATTTTAAGCTTTTCTCACATACTCAAAATTTCTTGTATCAACAATAATTTCATCATCTGCCTCTATAAATGGAGGGACTTGAATATTGATGCCATTATATAATTTAGCCGGTTTATATGAAGAGGAAACTGTTTGACCCTTTATTACAGAATCTGTCGTTTCTACTTTACATTGAACTTGATTTGGAAGGTCAACCGAGATTGGAATATCATTGTAAAAACTTATTGAAACTTCTAGGTTTTCTACTAGCAATTTAGACTTTTCCCCTATGGTCTCTCCTTTAATCTCGATTTGATCAAATGAAACTGGATTAATAAAAAAAAAATTGATTCCCTCTTTGTATAAATAATTAAACTTTATCTCTTCGATTGATGCTTTTTCGATGTTTTCACTTGATCTAAATCTCTCATTTAGCTTTGTATTTTTACTTACACTTTTCATCTCAACTTGAGCAAAGGCTCCTCCTTTGCCAGGTTTTACATGCTGTGTTTTTAAAACTTGCCATAAATCATTTTTATACTCAATTAGCATTCCGACTCTTATATCACTAGCTATAATTTTCATTTTTTGCTTTATTTTTAACTTTAATTAATACAAAGTGTATATCATATTAATAGTACTTAATGCCTATGATTTTTAAAAATCCTATTTTTTTAATGTGTAGAGTAGATCATTGGTTTAAAAATATATTTGTAATTCCTGGGATAATTATCGCCCTTTTTTTTACTAAAAAAGTACTAATACCTCTTGATTATTTATTCATTGTAATTAATATTTTGAGCATATGTCTTATAGCTTCAGCAAATTATTTAATAAATGAGCACTTAGATTCTACTTTTGACAAATTTCACCCAATTAAAAAAAATAGACCTTCTGTTAAATCACCAATAAGACTTTCAACCGTAATTATAGTTTATTCAATTTTAATAATCACAAGTTTAATTATCTCAATAAATTCAAATACAAATTTTATTATTTCATTAGTTATTTTTGCAATTTTGGGAGTGTTCTATAATGTAAGACCAGTAAGATTTAAAGATAGACCATATCTAGATATTTTATCAGAGTCATTAAATAATCCAGTTAGATTAATTTTAGGATGGACTATAATTGAGCCAATTTATCTACCTCCTGTAAGTATTATATTATGCTTTTGGATGGGAGGTGCTTTTTTGATGACCATAAAGCGTTTTGCGGAACTACGATATGTAAAAAGAAAAACATTAATAAAATATAGAATAACATTTAAATATTACACAGAAAACAAGCTATTGCTGAAAAGTTTTTTTTATTCTTTGATGGCATGTTTTTTTCTAGGCATTTTTTTGATAAAATATAGAATTGAATATCTTTTATTATTTCCATTAATTTCTTTACTATTTACCTATTATCTTCATTTGGGACTGAAAAAATCATCTATAACTCAAACACCAGAAAAATTATTTAAAAATATAAAGTTAGTTATTTTAACAATTTTTATATTTTTAGCATTTATTTTTTTAACTGTAACTGAACTAAAGATATTAAATATTTTAGTTGACCCAATCAATTATGAGTTATTCTAAACCTTACTCTAAAAGTTTTATTATTCTATTATTTATTTTAATTATACATTTGCCTTTATTATTATATGGAGATTTCCAACAAGATGATTTTTATATTTTTAACTTAAGTAACTTTAGTTTTAGAGATTCATTTTCAGAAGTAATTTTGCAATTTTCAAATAGACCATTTGCCGCTATTTTTTTTTCATTTATTACTAGATTTTTTTTTTCCTATGAATTCTCTTATATTTTAAATATAGCTCTTATTCTTCTATCTTGTAATTTTATAATTATATCATTTGAAAAATATTTTATTAAAATTTTTTTTAAAGAAATTTTTATAATATTTTGTTTAATACCTGTTTTTTCTTATTCGGTTATTTTTTCGACAGGAATGCAAATTACTGGAAATTTATCAATATTTATTTGGTCTATATCAATTTTTTATCTAAATAGATTTCTCAAAGAAAATAGTTTACGTCATTTAATTTATTCAAACTCATATTTAACGTTAATGTTTTTGACATACGAAAGCGCTTTTCCATTATTAATTATCAATTTAACGATGCCATTTTTACAAAACAACACAAAGGCATTTAAACATGTATTGATTACAGTTATTACTGTTTTGATAATTTCATTTATCTTTCAAAAAATTATATTACCAGAAATGTTTAATGCAGATATATCAAGATTAAGAATAGAAAACTTTCAAATCAGATCTTTCTTACTTTTTTTTTCAGGTAATATAATCCTTTTCTTAAATATTTTTTATTTGCTCTTTGCAAATTTTTTTTCAAGTTTAAAAATAATATTTGGTACTTTATTTTTAATATTTCAATATTTTACTTGTTTAATACTATTTATTTTTATTTGTTATAAATCTTATCAAGAAAAATCCAATGTAATAAAAAAACATAGAGAGAAAAATTTTATTTTATTAATTATGTCACTATTCTTCATTTTTTTGTTAATTTTTATGCATACTATATCTAAAAGTGCCATGAACCTTTATGGCATTAATAACAGAGCGCTTGTATCTTTATCATTTTTTGTTCCTTTATTTTTAATTATTTTATTTAATTATTTGCCGAAAAAATATTTAATTTATCTTTTCTTTTGTTTTTTTATTGTAATTACAAATTATTTACCAATTCAATATAATAATATTATTTATATAAAAGAAAGAAATTTATCTTTTAAAAACTTGATTTCTGAATCAAAAAAAAATTTAACTCATTCAATATTCTTAATTCATTACGATAATTTTGATGCCAATGATTTATTTAAATATACTACTTACTCCGATGATAATTTTGATTTTCAAAATATGATTAATTTCAAAGAGACTGTTTATAAAAATAAAAATAATATTATTGGAGTAAATTTTACGAATGCAATGTATTGTAATAAAGTATTCTGGAAACAACACTTTGAAGACCGATTTTATAAAAATTATGACAAAAAAATATTTTTTTCCCAAAATATAAAAAATAGAGTTATATTCAATAAATTTGAAAATTATAATAATTTTAACAGCTTTATTAAAAATAAAATTTCCTGCAAAAGTAAGAATAAATATAAAGACTTTTTAAATAAAAAATTTAACAAATCATCAAATAAAGATTTTATAAATGACAGTAAATTTGTAATGAAGATTTTAGATTTTTATATGAATTTGTCTAAATAAGTAATTTTCGAAACTGCCTCAAATGGTGAATATTTATTATTATTCCATATATAGCTGGAAAAGGCTACATAGCATGCCCCATTTTTCAATAGCTCCTTATAATTAGTTTCATTCACACCTCCAATTGCGACCGTCGGAATATTAATATTTTTAATTGACCATTTTAAAATACTTTTTTTCGCAAAGTATTTTACTTTTTTTGTAGTAGTTTTATAAAATGATCCAAAAGCAATATAGTCTGCTTTCTCTTTTTTAGCATTTAAGGCTAATCTTTTAGAATTGTGACAGGTTACACCTAAAATTTTTTTTTTTAAAAGTTGTCTAGATTTAAAAATACTTGTATCGTTTTGACCAACATGACAACCATCTGCTTCAACCTTTAAGGCTAAATAAGGATCATCATTTATTATAAATTTTACATTATTTTTTTTACAAATTTTATAGATTTTTTTTGCAAGTAAAATTTTTTTTTTCATATTTACTCTTTTAAGTCTAAGTTGAAAAAAATTAACTTTGTTTGATTTTAAAACTAAATTTAAATTTTTAAAAAAAGTAAGATTATTTATTTTACTTGGTGAAATTAAATAGATAAATTTTTTACTTTGATTTATCAAAATTTTCTGACCATTTACCTTGAGCTGCCAAAGAACACATTTTAGCACGATGATTAAATGTTTCCTGAGTTCCAACAATATTATTTGTATCTTTAGACCAAAATTTTAAGGCTTCCTGTTGCAAGGCTCTTCCATAGGAGTAAGTCATAATAAAATTTGTATTATTTTGTAAATTTATTTGGTTTAAATTCGCTGTTGCTTCAACTTCGGTTTGTCCTCCTGATAGAAATGCAACACCAGGGACTTCTGATGGTACACTGTCTCTTAAACATCTTAAAGTTAGTTCTGCTATTTCTTCATTTGAAATTTTTTCACTAGAATTATTACCAGGTAATATCATATTCGGTTTAAGAATTATTCCTTTTAAATCAACTTTATTAAGTTCTAATTCTTCAAAACATTTTTTAATTATTTCTGAAGTATTTTTTAAACAATCATTCGCAGTATGATTACCATCCATTAAAACTTCTGGCTCAATAATAGGCACCATTTCAGCTTCTTGAACCAAAGCAGCATATCTAGCGAGAGCATGTGCATTGGTTGAAATTGATAATTTACTTGGATACTTATCTGATATTAGATAAACACCTCTCCATTTAGTAAATCTTGCTCCCAATGCATAATAATCTTTCAATCTTTCTCTCAATCCATCCAGGCCCTCTGTAATTGTTTCATTCTCAGAGCCAGCCAAAACTTTAGCTCCAGTATCAACTTTAATACCAATTAAAGAATTATTTGAATTAATTAACTCGGGAATCGTTTTATTTGAAGATGTTTTTTGTCTAATAGTCTCGTCATATAAAATTACACCTCCTATACAGTTTCTCATTTCAGATGCAGAAAAAAGTATTTCTCTAAAAAGCAACCTATTTTTTTCGTTAGATTCAACATTTACTTTCTGCAACCTTTTTGTCATTGTTGCTGTACTTTCATCTGCAGCGAGGATACCTTTACCATTTGATAATATTTTAATTGCTATTTTATTTAACTCTGACATTTAACTTAATGCTTTTATACCAGGGAGCTCTTTACCTTCAAGATATTCTAGAAAAGCTCCACCTGCAGTTGAAACAAAATTAAATCTATCTTTCATATTTAGAGAATTAATGATCGCAACAGTATCACCACCACCAATAACTGAATAAATATTTTCACCTTTTTCTGCAATATGTTTCGCTACTTCTGAGCTGCCAACTGAAAAATTTGGGTTTTCAAAATATCCTAATGGTCCATTCCATAATATTGTAGATGAACTATCAATAATTTTTCTTATTTGATTAATTGTTTTGGTCCCTGCATCAAGAATTATATCATCATGCTCTAAATCATTAAAATTTTTTTCAGTGGAATTATCACTTAATTTTTTTCCTACTCTGATGTCTTCTGGAAAATATATGTTGCAACCATTAATCTCAGCATATGAAAATATTTCTTGAATCGTATTGTTAATATTTTTTTCAATAAATGACTTACCAGTATTTAAACCTTTATACTTAAATATGTTATTCGCCATAGCTCCACATATTACGATATTGTCAAATTTAGGTATCAAATTCTTTATAATATTTATTTTTGTGGAAATTTTTGAACCTCCAATTATGCATGTTATAGGCTTTTTTATTTCTAAGGTAATTTTATTAAGAGCATTAATTTCATTATTAATTTGAATACCACAATAAGATGGAATGTAATTTGTAATTTTCGATACAGAAGCATGATTTCTATGTGAGCATGAAAATGCATCATTAACGTATAATTCAGCAAAACTTGCTAATTTTTTTGAGAATTCATCATCATTAGCTTCTTCTTCGGGATAAAATCTAATATTTTCAAGTAAAATTATTCTATCAGCTGAATTTTTAAATATTTTATCTTTATTCAATTTAAAAATATTTTCTGTTTGAAAAGAAACATTTTTTATTATCTTTTTTTTTAAATAGGAAGTTATTGGTTTCAATGAGAGCTCTTTTACTATTTTACCATTAGGCCTTCCAATATGAGATATAATAATAACTCTTGCTTTTTTAGTTAATAAAAAATTTATTGTTGGTATAATTTTATCTATTCTATTTGTGTCTTTAATCTTTCCATTTTTTATTGGAACATTTAAATCTAATCTTAAAAGAATTCTTTTATTTTCAATATTTTCTAAATTTTTAATAGATTTCATTATTTGATTTTGCTTATGTACTTAGCAATATCACACATCCTATTAGAAAAACCCCACTCATTGTCGTACCATGCAGTAATCTTTCCCATTTTATTCCCTATAACTTTAGTTAAAGAAGCATCTATAATTGCAGACGCATTATTATGGTTAAAATCTATTGAAACAAGTTTTTCTTCGGTAACATTTAAAATATTTTTTAAATATGTTTTAGATGCTTTAATGAATGATCTATTTAATTTGTCTGTAGAAATATTTTTTCTTACATTGAATACAAATTCTATCAATGAAACATTTGGGGTAGGAACTCGCATTGCTATACCATCTATTTTCCCTTTAAGAGATGGAATTATTTCTCCTATTGCTTTTGATGCTCCAGTAGATGTAGGCACAATTGATTGACTTGCGGAGCGAGCACGTCTTATGTCTTTATGTGAGTTATCAAGAATTCTTTGATCGCTGGTAAATGCATGAATAGTAGTCATAAAACCGTTTAAAATTATAAAATTTTTATTTAGAACATCTACAACTGGTGCTAAACAATTTGTTGTGCAGGATGCTACAGAGATAATTTTGTCATTTTTTTTGACTGTTTTTTGATTTATCCCAAAAACAACAGTTTTATCAGCTTTGTTACATGGTGCTGAAACTATTACTCTTTTTGCTCCATTCCTTAAATGAGATTGTAATTGATCTTTTGAATTAAATTTTCCAGTGCATTCTAATACAAAGTCGACCCCATATTTTTTCCAATTAATGTCATCTACTCTTAAATGTTGAGAATATGATATTCTATCTTTCATAATTTTTAAATAATTTGAACCCGATTTAATTTCACCATTAAATTTTCCGTGAATAGAATCATATTTTAATAAACCCGCACAAACTTCAGAATTCGATCTGTTATTAATATGTTTTATTATTATTTTTCCTCTATGATTTTCATAAATAGATCGAACAATCATTCTACCGATCCTTCCCATTCCGTTTATTCCGATTTTAAGTGCCATTTTTAAATATATAGTTTTATTTGTTTACAAATTTTTTTACTATTCAAACTAAAATGATCATAAATCTCTTTATATGGAGCACTCCTTCCGAAGTCTTCTATAGAAAAAATTAAACCTTTGTTTTTGATATATTTTTCCCAAGACATTTTTGATCCGGCCTCAATAGCAAAAACATTTTTGGTTTCCCTAAGAGTTTTATTTTTATAGCTTTGGGTTTGATTATCAAAAATTTCTTGACATGGCATAGATATTACTTTTGAATAAATTTTTTGTTTGGCCAATTTGTGACATATCTCAACTGCTAAATTAACCTCTGATCCTGAGGCTATAAGAGTTAAATTTATCTTTTTTCCTATTCTTAGGACTTCATACGCACCATTTGAACATTTATTAGTTATACTAAAATTACGTCTAACAGGTTTTAAGTTCTGTCTTGTTAATGCCATCACAGTAGGAGTTCTTTTACTATTCAATGCAATATCCCAACATTCTATTGTTTCAGTTTGATCAGCTGGTCTTAAAATATTTAAATTTGGTATAGATCTTAACGAAGCAAGTTGTTCTATCGGCTGATGCGTTGGCCCATCCTCTCCCAGTCCTATAGAATCATGTGTCATGACATAAATCACTCTTTGTTTCATCATTGCAGAAAGTCTTATGGATGGTTTGCAATAATCTGAAAAAATTAAAAAAGTCCCCCCATAAGGTATAAAATTACTATGAAGTGCTAATCCATTCATTATTCCACTCATGGCATGTTCTCTCACTCCATAATGAATATAATTCCCGTCGAAATTTTTTGAATTGATAATTTTATGAAATTTAGTCTTTGTATTATTTGATCCAGCTAAATCAGCCGAACCTCCAATTAAAGAATTTTTAGTTTTAAATATTTCTGTTAAAAAAGCTTCTGATGATTTTCTCGTTGCCAATTCCTTTAAATTTTTTACTGCATCTTTCTTTAGTTTGATGATTGAATTTTTAAAGTTGTTTTTAGAAATGTTATTAAATTTTTTTTTATTTTTTTTGAAATTTAGTTTCCATTTTTTTTCAATTTTTAAACATCTTTTTCCAATATGTCTCCATTCATTTAGAATATTTTTTGGAATATAAAATGGTTTATGTTCCCAATTTAAATTATTTCTCACGAGTTTTATTTCTTCCACTCCAAGAGGACTTCCATGAGAAGAGGCTTTTCCAACTTTATTTGGCGATCCATATCCTATTTTTGTTTTACAAGATATGACTGTTGGTTTTTTTGATTTTTGGGCCTTATTTAATGCATTATAAATTTGTCTTGTATTATGACCATCTATTAAAATATAGTTCCATCCATAACTTTTAAATCTTTTTTCATAATCATCAGAAACAGCTAGACTAGTGGGCCCATCAATTGAAATTGAATTATTATCAAAAAGCATTATGAGATTTTTTAGTTTTAAATGACCTGCTAGACTCATTGCTTCATGGCTTATCCCCTCCATTAAACATCCATCACCAGCCAACACATAAGTTTTGTGATTAATTATATTTTTGCCCAATCTACTTTTCAAAATTTGCTCAGCAATTGCAAATCCCACCGAATTTGCAATTCCTTGACCCAAAGGACCTGTGGTCGTTTCAATTCCAGAACCGGGATGGTACTCAGGATGACCAGCACAAATTGAATTTAATTGTCTAAACTTTTTAATATCATTAATCTTTATTTTTTTATAGCCAGTGAGATACAAAAGTGAGTAAAGTAACATCGATCCATGTCCTGCTGATAATACGAATCTATCTCTATTAAGCCAGTTTGGATTTTTTGGATTAAATTTAAGGAAATGTTTAAATAAAATAGTTACTACATCTGCCATTCCCATTGGCATACCAGGATGACCAGAATTAGCTCTTTGCACCGCATCCATTGATAGAAAACGAATAGCGTTTGATAAATTTTTTTCCTTGTTTTTCAAAAAGTATCCTATCTAGACTTAGGTGATTCAATTTATTAATATAGATATATATATGAAAAACATTGATGAAAAAGAAAAAAAATTGATACAAACTTTACAAAAACTAAGAGAAATAAATATTCAAGATAGCAAAGAAATAGAAGAAGTTGCTGTTTTAAGAGATAAAAAAAATCAATTAGAAATTGAAAAAAATCAGATAACTGAATCTCATCAAAGCTTAGAGGAAGAGAACTTAAAACTTAAAAGTCAAGTGAACGAATTAAAAAGGAATTTTGAAATATCAAAGAGAAAAGAAGATCAATTTTCTGAAAAAATAGATGAATTAAATCAAGAAACGGATAGTTTGTTGGAAGAAATTGATAAATGGCAAATGTAAATATAAAATTTAACGGAAAAGAGTATTTATTGTCCTGTGAGGACGGCCAGGAGGAACATTTAGAAGAATTGTCTTTAAATTTGAGTAAAAAATTCAACGATTTAAAATTTGATCTTGGAAACATTGGTGAAAATAAATTACTACTAATATCATCTATTAAAGTTATGGATGAGTATTATGAAACTAAAAAAAAAGTAGAAGAACAAAAAAAAGAGCTTCAACAATTAAAAGAAAAATTTAAAGAATTAAAGTCTTTAGTTTACCAATACAAAGAAAATAAAGAAAATGAAATTAAAAATTTGGATTTAACTCAAGAGGAGCTTATGAAAAATATTGAAAATCAAAAAAATAATTATGAAAATTTAATTGATAAAGTAACATTAGAAATCGAAGATTTTATTAAAAAAAATAGTTTAAATTCTTCTGTTTGATAAAATTTAGTGTCAAAAAATAATATAAGAGAACAAATTTTTAAAATAAGGAAAAAGAAATACTTTGAAATTAAAATAGGTAAAAACTTTTTAAATAACATTCTTCACAAAATTGATTTTTCGAAAAAAAAAATAATTGGTGGCTATTTTCCAATTAACTTTGAAATTGATTGTTTACAAATACTAAATAAATTTTATTCTAAAGGGTATTCTATTTCGTTGCCAATTATAAGGAAAAACCAGCAAATGGATTTTTATATATGGGAAAAATATACTCCTTTAACTGTAAGTTCACTAGGGATACCGCAGCCAAAAAAATTAAAAAAAGTATATCCTGATGTATTATTAGTGCCTATCGTTGCCTTTGACAAATACAGGAATAGAGTTGGATATGGAGGTGGGTTTTATGATAGATATTTAGAAAAAATTTCCAAAAAAAAAAATTGTATAACAATTGGTCTGGCTTTTTCACATCAAAAAGTTAATAAAATTAAAATTGAAAATTTTGATAAAAAACTAGACTTAATTTTAACAGAAAAATTAATACAAAAATGAAGATTTTATTTTTAGGTGATATAGTTGGAGATACAGGGTTTATATCTGTAAAAAAAAATTTACCCAGTATAATATCCACGAAAGGAATTGATTTTGTTTGTGTTAATGGAGAAAATGCTGCTTCTGAAGGTGTGGGTTTAACTGAAAATATTGCAAACGAACTTTTTAATGCTGGTGTAGACGTAATCACAACTGGCAACCACGTATGGGATCAAAAAGAAATTTATCAATTTATTAAAACTGAAAACAAATTATTAAGACCATTAAATATGAGTGGAGATTTGCCGGGTAAAGGTTTCTCTGTATATAATTCAAAAAAAAATTTAAAAGTTGGCGTGCTTAACCTAATGGGCAATGTTTTCATGAGAAAGTGTGATGATGTATTTAAAATTGCATCTAATTTTCTCTCAAAAAAAAAAATTTCTAAAGATTATGATTTTTTAATTGTTGATTTTCATGGAGAAATAACAAGTGAAAAAATGGCAATAGGTAAGTTGTTTGATGGCCATGCAACTTTAGTGGTAGGTACACATACACATGTGCCAACAAATGATGCAAGAGTTTTAAAAAATGGAACTAGCTATATAACAGATGCTGGAATGTGTGGAGACTATGACTCTGTAATTGGAATGGACGCTCAAAATTCAATTAACAAATTTTTAAAAAAAGAGGCTACAAAACATTTTCCAGCAAATGGAGATGCATCTCTGAGTGGAGTAGTGGTAGAATGCGATACTAGCAATGGACTTGCAAAAAATATTGAAAGTTTCATTTTTGGTGGAAGTTTAAAAAATATTAATTAATTATGGCTGGACACTCACATTGGGCAGGTATTAAACATAAAAAAGGTAAAGCTGATAAACAAAGATCTAAAATTTTTTCTAAATTATCAAGAGAAATCACTGTTGCAGCGAAGCTAGGTGATAAGAATCCTGAAATGAACGCCAGGCTAAGATCAGCAATGCAGGCGGCACGATCAGCCAATATGCCTAAAGAAAATATAGAGAGAGCAATAGAAAAATCATCTAATAATGATCAATCAAATTTCGAAAATATCAGATATGAAGGATTTGGACCAAGCAAGTCTGCTGTAATTGTTGAGGCATTGACCGATAATAAAAATAGAACTGCATCTAATATTAGAACAATTTTTTCAAAAAATAATGGCTCTTTAGGAACCCAAGGTTCCGCATCGCATAATTTTCAAAGACTAGGCGTTATTAAGATAGATAAAAGTGAAATTGAGCAAGATAAAATATTTGAATTAGCAATTGAGGCAGGGGCGAATGATTGTGTTTCTCGTGATGAGTTCCATGAAGTACATACTAATATTGATGAAATATATGAAGTTAAAAAAAAATTTGAAAAAGTTATTTTCAATTTTTTATCTACTGAAATTGAATGGCAAGCAATAAATAGAGTATCGCTTAAAGGTGAAGAAAGTCAAAACATGATAAAATTTTTAGAAACTCTTGAGGAAGATGACGATGTGCAAAATGTTTATACTAATGTTAACTTTGAAGGTTAAATGATAATAATTGGTATCGATCCTGGAATAGCAGGGGCAATTTGTTTTTTCTCTGAAGGTAATGTAATCGATGTAATTGATATGCCCACAATGGCTGAAGGGAAAAAAAACAAAAGACAAGTTAATGGTAGACAAATATTTAATGAAATAACATCTATAAAAAATAAATATTCTACTAAAAAAATAGGTGTAGTTGTTGAACAAGTCTCGGCAATGCCTGGACAAGGTGTTACTAGCATGTTTAATTTTGGGCAATCTTTTGGAGTTATTAAAGGTATATGCTCAGCTATGGAATTGCCAATTTTCTATGTCAGACCAGTAAAATGGAAAAAATATTTTAATTTGATTAATTCTGAAAAAGACGCAAGTAGAACTAAAGCAATAGAAATGTTTCCTAAAATTTCACATAAGCTATCAAAAAAAAAAGATAATAATAAAGCTGATGCTATTTTAATTGCTCAATACTTTGAAAACACAAGAGAAAACAACGATAACTAGTCCATTAGTGCTATTTGAAGTCAAATTACTGACATATTTTAATGAGAAATGATTGAATGGACTCAGATATTGCAACACAAAGTTTAGGTTTGGCAAGTAACACAGATTTCTCATTAATTAGTTTATTTTTGCGCGCAGATATAATTGTCAAGTCAGTCATTATAATATTAATTTTGAGCTCTATATATTCATGGGCAATAATATTTGAGAAAATAAGGATGTTTAGAAAAATAAATAAAAGCGCTGAAGAATTTGAGGATAAATTTTGGAAATCAAAATCTGCAGAAACATTTTATAATAGTTTGCCTTCGAATATAGAAGATCCAATGGCAAAATTATTTAAAAGTTCAATGCAAACAGTTATGAAAACCAGATCAAAATCAAATTTATCTGAAAGGCTATCTAGTGTTTTAGAGGTAAATATTGAAAAACAAATGGTGGTGGTAGAAAAGTATAATAGTTTTTTAGCAACCGTCGGATCAACAGCTCCATTTATAGGATTATTTGGAACTGTGTGGGGCATAATGAATTCGTTTCAGTCAATTGCAATTTCAAGAAATACTAGCCTTGCTATAGTTGCTCCGGGTATTGCAGAAGCTTTATTTGCAACTGCGCTTGGATTATTAGCGGCGATACCAGCAGTAATTGCTTATAATAAATTCAGTTCTGACTCTCGAAAGTACTCGCAAAAATTAGAAAATTTTTCAAAAAGATTTCTATCAATAATTTAAATGGCATTTAAGCAAAAAAGTTCAAGAAATGATCCAATGAGTGAAATTAATGTTACACCATTTGTTGATGTTATGTTGGTTTTACTAATTATATTCATGGTTACTGCACCATTACTTACTGTTGGAGTCCAAGTGGATTTGCCAGAAACTTCTGCCGATACACTACCTGAGGAAAATGAGCCGCTAACCTTAACAATTAATTCAAAAGGTGAAATTTTTATTCAAGAAACAAAAGTTGAATTTAATAATTTAATAATAAAAATATTAGCAGTTTCAAATAATAGAACTGATACAAGGATATATGTTAGGGGAGATAAAGCAATTAATTATGGACGAGTTCTTGAAATTATGGGAATGCTTTCAGGGTCAGGATTTACAAAAGTTGCTTTGATATCTGAACCAAATAAAGAGAGATAAAGATTATGTATCGAGGTCTTTTAATCTCATCAGGATTTCATATTGCAATCCTTATGGTTAGTATTTTGGCTCTACCATTTGTTGCCAAAAAACCTATGGACATTCCACCTTTAATCTCCGTTGAACTCATTCAAATAGCTGAAAAGACAAATATTCCTTTTGCGCCAAAAGCATCAAAAATAATAGAGAAAGCAAAAAAAGAGAATGAAAAGCTTTTGTCTGAGCAGGCTCCTCCTAAAAAAGTAAAAAAAGATAAAAATAAAGAAGTTCAGACAGATATAAAAAAGAATGATATCTCTAAGCTTGCATCAAAAAAAACGCCAACTAACGAAAATAAAAAAGGAAAGTTAAAAAAAGAAAAATTAAATGCTGTCCCAATGCCAGAGGAAGATAAACAGATAATTCAACCTAAAGAAGAAAAAAAGCAAAAACCATCAAAAGAAATCAATGATGAAAATATAAAAAAAATAGTTGAAACTAAAAAACCTATTTTGGATGAAAAAAAAGTTAAACAGGTCTCAGAATTTGAAAAAAAAGAAAAATTAGATTTAAATGAAATAGCAGCTCTTATTGATAAAAAAAAAGATAATTTGGCAGAAACAAAAAAAGAAGTGGATAAGATTTCCCAATCAACAGACCAAACTATGGATTATTCAAAATTAACTTTAAGTGAAGAGGATGCTTTAAAGGCCCAAATATTTACATGTTGGAGTGTTCCTATAGGATTGCCATTCAGTGAGGATTTATTAGTAAGAGTTAAGCTTCAAGTAAAACCTGACGGTACAATTGAAAAACTTGAAATGCTAGATCATGTAAAAATGAATACACCTGGTAAAGAAAAATTTAGAACATTAGCAGATAGTGTGAGGCGAGCTATTCAGCTATGCAATCCATTAAAAGTTCCTACAAGTGGTTATGAAAGATGGAAAAATATGATTTTAAATTTTGATGCGCGTGATATGCTTGGAGGATAATGATTAGAATAATTAATTTATTTTTTATTATATTTTTTTTATTATCAACTAAGGCTTATTCATTAATAGAGATTGATATAACAAGGGGAAATTTAGATCCGTTACCAATTGCAGTTTCTCCACTGTTTCAAGATGATGATTCAAAAAGAAATTCAATTAATGAACTTAAAATTAAAAATGTTGGATCTGAGATTTCGTTAGTCGTAGAAAATAATTTGAAAATTTCAGGTTTATTTAATCCCCTTAGTAAAGAAGCATTTTTACAAAAGCCAGATATTGCTCATTTAAAACCAAGATTTGAGGATTGGGCATTGATTAAAGCTCAAGCTTTAATTACAGGTAAAGTAACAATTGAGGACAAAAAATTAAAAGTTGAATTTAGACTTTGGGATATTTTAGCTGGAAGAGAAATGATGGCTTTAGCATTTACAACGGTTCCAAGTAATTGGAGGAGAGTTGGACATATAATTTCTGATAAAGTTTATGAAAGATTAACTGGAGAAAAGGGATATTTTGATACCAGAATTATTTATGTATCTGAAGAAGGACCAAAGACTGCAAGAGTCAAGAAGTTGGCTATTATGGATCAAGACGGTTTTAACACAAAATATTTAACATTAGGAAATGAATTAGTTTTAACTCCTAGATTTAATCCGACAAGTCAGATGGTGACTTACCTATCTTATTTTAAAAATCTACCAAGAGTATATTTATTAGATATTGAAACTGGTACGCAAGAAGTAGTTGGTGATTTTCCAGGAATGACATTTGCTCCAAGATTTTCTCCAGATGGTAAGAAAATTATTATGAGTTTTGCTAAAGATGGTAACTCAGATATTTATACTATGGATTTAGAAAATAGAATTGTTGAAAGAATAACAAATCATCCATCAATTGATACATCGCCATCTTACTCACCTGATAATCGATTTATAACATTTAATTCTGATAGGAGTGGGTATCAACAAATTTACGTAATGAAATCTGATGGGTCTAATGTAAAAAGAATTTCATTTGGTAAAGGATTGTATGGCACGCCTGTATGGTCTCCAAGAGGTGATTTAATTGCATTCACAAAATTACATAAAGGAAAATTTTATATTGGTGTTATGCGAACAGATGGCTCGGGTGAGAGATTGTTAACTGAAAATTACTATCAAGAAGCTCCTTCGTGGTCTCCTAATGGAAGGGTATTAATTTTTTATAGAGAAACCAAATCTAACGATAAAGGCGAAGGATTTAGTGCAAAACTTTGGTCTATAGATCTTACGGGATATAATGAAAGGCAGGTTCAAACAGAGACTGACGCCTCCGACCCATCTTGGTCGTCTTTACTCAGTAATTAGGCCTTTTTTATTAATTTTTAATATAAATTAAGTTGATTTTTATGCTTGAAACATCTAATTAGTTGTGAAAAAGTTCTAATAAATTATTAAGGAGCATTAATGAATTTTAGCAAATCATTTAGAAATACTTTTCTAGTTATATTATTAAGTTTAATCGTATCAGCTTGTGCAACGAAAAAAACCACTACAAAAGTAGAAGGTCAAATGCAAGGTGATGTTTATACAGGTACTGATACTGTTAAATATTTAGCTGACGGTGTTCCAGACAGAGTATTTTTTGCAACAAACGAGTCTATTTTGACAACTAAATCAAGAGACACATTAAGAAAACAAGCAAACTGGTTAAGAGAGAATTCTAGCGTCAACGTTGTAGTCGAAGGCCACGCAGATGAAAGAGGAACAAGGGAATATAACTTGGCATTAGGTGAGAGAAGAGCAAATGCTGCCAAAGATTATCTGATCACTTATGGAATATCTGCAGACAGAATTTCAGTAATAAGTTATGGTAAAGAAAGACCTGTTGACTCAGGTTCAAATCCACTTTCTTGGTCGAAAAACAGAAGATCTGTAACCGTAAAAGCTAATTAAAGCTATTTGAAAAATTTTAAAGACCCTAAGATTATTATTAATAATTTCAGGGTCTTTTTTTTGCCATCATTATAATTAAAAAATAATTAGATGCTTAAAAAGTTCATCAACATTTTTACTTATATAATTTCTATATTTTTTTTTATTTCATTCAGTGCAACTTCTGAGGAACTGAGCATGAGAGAAATTTTAGAAAATATTCAAAAAGATCTTAGAACTTTGGAAAGAGCAGTTTATTCAGAATCATTTCAGAAAAAAACTGTAGGTGAAACTACTTTGACAAATAAGGAGACTGAAGATGTCTTGACAAGACATCTACTAAAATTGTCTGAAATAGAAAAACAATTTCAAAATCTGACAAACAAATTTGAAGAAATTAATTTTAAAGTAGACAAATTATCGTCAAGACTTTCTAAAACTCAAGCAGATAATCAATTAAGATTTCAAGATTTGGAAAATAATTCTAACCTCGTTCAAAAAAGTGATAACAATCAAGAAAACTTAATTACAAATGAAAATCTTGATGATGATCTAGCCAGCAAAAAAATTATGCCAGGAACATCTCAACCTCAAGATTTAGGAACAATATCATATAAGGACATGACAGACACAAATGAGACACAAGCAATTCAGTCTGTTGAAACGACTCAAACAATTTTGACAGAAAACTTTATAAATGAAGAAAAAATTTTACCTGACGCTTCTCCTTTAGAGCAATATGAATTCGCAACTAGTTTTTTAAAGGTGGGAGATTATAATATGGCAGAAAGAGCATTCAGAGAATTTGTTGATACAAATCCAGATAATGATCTTTCTGGAAACGCACAGTATTGGTATGCAGAAACTTTTAGAATAAGGCAGCTCTACACAGATGCAGCATCTGCTTATTTAGAGGGTTACCAAAAATATCCCAAGAGTGAAAAAGCACCTATTAACCTTTTGAAGCTTGGTGTATCTTTAGTTCAAATAGGAGAAAAAGATCAGGGTTGCTTAATGATTGCTGGTGTAAAAAAACAGTATCCAAATGCCACTCAATCAGTTCTTCAAAAAGCCAAATATGAAGAGAAAAAGTTTGAGTGCAACAAAGAAAACTCCTAATTTTTATTTAACAAAATTAAAGGATCCTAAAGTTAAAAAATTATATAAATTATTTTCAAACAATCTTACTTCTTTGGATGTTGCAAAAAAAAAGGTAATGGTTGGAGTATCGGGCGGTGCTGATAGCTTATCTATTTTATTTTTTTCTCAATGCTATGCGATGAAACATAAGGTAAAATTGCATCCAGTAATAATTGATCACAATTTAAGAAAAGAATCATCTATTGAAGCGAAAAATTTAAAGTTTAAACTTAAAAAAAATTTCAGCATTAATTGCAAAATTCTAAAAAAAAAAAATAATAAGATTAATAGAAATATACAATCTTCCGCAAGAGACCTAAGATATGATTTGTTTTATAAAGAATGTATCAAGCATAATATTAAATTTCTATTACTAGGCCATCACAAAAATGATTTGATAGAAAATTTTTTTATAAGATTGCTTAGAGGGTCTGGTTTAAAAGGACTTGTTTCTTTTGACAAAAATTTAAGTGATTATAATGATATAAAGATCATCAGGCCATTTTTGTCTACTCCAAAAAAAGAACTAATTAATATTAATAAAAAAACATTTGGTTTTTTTATAAATGATCCTTCAAATAATAATGATAAATTTTTAAGGAGCAGAATTAGAAAACTTTTAAGAAGTTTAGACAAAGAAGGTTTAAATTTTGATAAATTTTATTTAACTTTAAAAAATTTATCAAAAAGCAACCAAGTTATTGAATTTTTTGTTCAGAAAAATGTTGTTGAAAACTCAAAATATTTTCAAAAAGATAAAAAAGTTATTATAAACCAATCTTTTTTTAAAAATCCAGACGAAATTATTTTAAGAAGTTTTATGCAAGTAATTCAACATATCAGTAAGAAAAAAAACTATCCACGAGGCAAAAAAGTATTAGGCCTTTTAGATTCTATAAAGTTTTCAAACAAAAACGTAAAATTAACACTTTCTGGATGTATTATTGAAAAAATTCGAGATTCAGTGATTATTTACCCAGAAAATAGATAATTTTTTTTGATAAATGATCAAAATGACACTTGTTAATTTACTAATAATTCTTAATTTAATGCTTTATGAATTTTAAAAACTTAGCTATGTGGGGAATAATCGTTATTTTGACGATAGGGTTATATAATATGTTTAAAAACCCTCAGGGGTCTATTTCCCAAAAAAATAAAATTATTTTCTCAGAATTCTTAAGTGAAGTAGACAATGGAAGAGTGGTAAAAGTTGAAATACAAGGAAAAAATATTAAAGGTGTATTATCAAATGGAAATCAATTTACTACCTTTGCACCTGAAGACCCGAACTTAATTCAGAAGCTAAGTGACAAAGGTGTTAGTATTTCTGCCAGTCCATTAGAGGAAAAAATGCCTTCACTTTTAGGAATACTTCTCTCATGGTTCCCAATGCTTTTATTAATCGCCGTTTGGATTTTCTTTATGAGACAAATGCAAGGTGGAAAAGGTGGTGCAATGGGATTTGGAAGATCGAAAGCAAAAATGATGAATGAGGTAAAAGGTAAGGTTACTTTTAACGATGTTGCTGGTGTCGAGGAGGCTAAAGAAGAAGTAGAGGAAGTTGTGGAATTTCTAAAAGATCCTAGGAAGTTCAGTAGATTAGGTGGAAAAATTCCAAGAGGCTGTCTTTTAGTTGGTCCTCCTGGAACTGGTAAAACATTATTAGCTAGAGCAATTGCTGGAGAAGCTGGTGTTCCTTTTTTTACGATTTCTGGATCAGATTTTGTTGAAATGTTTGTTGGTGTTGGAGCTTCAAGAGTACGAGATATGTTTGAACAGGGAAAAAAACATTCTCCTTGTATAATATTTATTGATGAAATAGACGCAGTTGGAAGAAGCAGAGGAGCAGGACTTGGTGGTGGGAATGATGAAAGAGAGCAAACACTTAATCAGTTACTAGTTGAGATGGATGGTTTTGATACTAATGAGGGTGTCATTATTATTGCTGCAACTAATAGACCAGATGTATTAGACCCAGCTCTTTTAAGACCGGGGAGATTTGACAGACAAGTTGTTGTTTCAAATCCAGATTTAATTGGAAGAGAAAAAATTTTAAAAGTACATGCAAAGAAAATATCTATGGCACCCGATGTAAACTTGAGAACAGTTGCTAGAGGTACACCCGGATTTTCTGGTGCAGATTTAGCGAACCTTGTTAACGAAGCTGCATTGTTAGCCGCAAGAAAAAATAAAAGGATTGTGACTTATCAAGAATTTGAAGAAGCAAAAGATAAAGTGATGATGGGGTCCGAAAGAAGATCGATGGTAATGTCTGAAGAGGAGAAAAAATTAACAGCTTACCATGAAGCAGGTCATGCTATAGTAACCATAAATGAAAAAGCTGCTTATCCTATACACAAAGCAACGATTATACCGAGAGGGAGAGCTTTAGGGATGGTAATGCAACTACCAGAGAGAGATGAGGTTTCACAAACAAGAGAACAACTACATGCACAAATGGCAATAGCCATGGGAGGCAGAGTTGCAGAGGAATTAATTTTTGGAGACGATAAAGTAACTACAGGTGCTTCAAGTGATATCGAACAAGCAACAAAAAGAGCAAGAGCAATGGTTATGAGAGCTGGATTAAGTAAAGAAATGGGTCCAGTAGCATATGGTGAAAATGAGGAAGAAGTATTTTTGGGTAGATCCGTTGCTAGACAGCAAAATATGTCTGAAGAGACTGCAAGAAAAGTTGATAGTGAAATTAGAAAATTTGTTGATATGGGTTATGAAAGAGCAAGAAAAGTATTAACTGATAAAATCGATGACTTACATAAATTAGCAAAAGCTTTATTAACTTATGAAACTTTGACCGGAGCAGAAATAGAAGATTTGATAAATAAGAACATATATCCAAAAAATAAAGAAGATCTTAAAGTTGAAGATGACGACCAAAGCTCAGCACTTGGTTCAATGGGCTTAAAACCAAAGATAGTGCACTAAGCACTAATGAATAAATATTACACAAGAGCGTGTAATTTTTATTTTGGATCAGTATCAAAAAAAAACATTAAAAAAAATAAATCAATTCCTCTTCACGGAAATACTAAAATATCATTTGATAAAATAGAAATCATAGAAAGAAAAAAAAACAGAATCATCAGTATCAAAGATATTAGTAAACTTTCATCTAAAATAAAAAAAAAAGTCAACAGCGATTTAAAAAATATAAAAAAAAAGAAAATTTTTAAACAAATAAGTTTATCTGATATCCCAATTTTGATGGGCATAGTTAATTTAACTCCAGATAGTTTTTCAGATGGTGGCAAATATAATAAAAAAAATTTAGCGTTAAAACATGTGAATAACTTGTTATCAAATGGTGCAAAGATAATAGACGTCGGTGGAGAGTCTACAAGACCAGGTGCAAAAGATATTAATTCTAGAAAAGAATGGGATAGAATAAGATTTATTCTTAAAATTTTAAAAAATAAAAAAAGTTTTGTTTCATTAGATACTAGAAAAAGTTTTGTGATGAAGAATGCCTCCAAAATAAAGGTAGATCTTATCAATGATGTATCTGGACTAAGTTATGATCCTGAGACTATAAATTATTTAAAAAAAACAAAAAAACCTTTTGTCATTCATCATATGAAAGGAACACCAAAGAACATGCAATTAAATCCAACATATAATAATGTACTGCTTGATATTTATGATTTCTTTGAAAATAAATTAAAATACTTAAGAAACGAAGGTATTAAGCACAATAATATTATATTAGATCCAGGTATCGGGTTTGGAAAAAATTTGAAACATAATATTACTCTTTTAAAGAATATTTCCATTTTTCATTCATTAGGCCTTCCTGTAATGTTAGGCTTGTCTAGAAAAAGATTTATTAAGGACATTTCAAGAGAAAATGATACTAGAGAAAGGATTGGCGGAACTGTATCTTCATGCATTCAGGCATATCTTCAAGGAGTCCAAATTCTAAGAGTTCATGATATTAAAGAAATTAATCAAGCATTTAAAGTGTTTAAAGAATTACAAAATTAAAAATGATTAAAAAATATTTTGGAACAGATGGAATTAGAGGAAAAGTTAATGGATCTAAAATAAATGGAGAAATGTTTTTCAAATTTGGCTTAGCAGCTGGAACATACTTTAAAAATTTAAAAAAGAGTAAACAAACAGCGATTATTGCAAAAGACACTAGATTATCAGGATATACACTTGAACCAGCTTTAGTGTCTGGATTAGCATCAGCAGGAATGCATATTTATACTTTAGGACCTCTACCGACAAATGGTTTGGCAATGCTAACAAAAAAAATGAGAGCTAATATGGGAATAATGATTACTGCATCTCATAATCCATATCACGACAATGGGTTGAAGTTATTTGGACCTGACGGTCTTAAATTATCTGATATAATTGAGAAGAAAATTGAAAAGCTAATTGACTCAAAAATTACTAAAAATCTATCAAAACCAATAGAATTGGGGAGAGTCAAAAGGTTAGAAGATGCTAACGATAGTTATATTAAAATATTAAAAAAAAATTTCCCATCCACATTTAGTTTAAAAGGTATCAAAATAGCTTTAGATTGTGCCAACGGAGCTGGCTACAAAGCTGGTCCAGATTTATTTAAATCATTAGGTGCTAAAGTATATGATTCTGGCACAAATCCTAATGGTTTAAATATAAATCTTAAATCCGGATCTACTTATCCAAGCAAAATTTGTCAAATGACAAAAAAAAATAAAGCCCATATAGGTATTTCATTGGATGGAGATGCTGACAGAATAATTGTCTGTGATGAAAAAGGTAAAATTATTGATGGAGATAAAATTCTTGCAATGTTAGGCGAGAGATGGAAAAGAAAAAATATTTTAAAAGGAGGCGTTATAGGTACATTGATGTCAAATTATGGCTTAGAAAATTTTTTTAAAAATAAAGGAATTAAATTTTTAAGATCAGATGTGGGAGATAGATATGTAAAAGAAAAAATGAAAAAAAATAAATTTAATTTAGGGGGGGAACAATCTGGTCATATAATTCTTGGAAAGTTTGCCACTACAGGAGATGGATTATTGGTTGCACTAGAAATCCTTTTCTCATTAAGAAAAAAAAGGAAAGCAAGTGAACTTTTTAACAAATTTAAACCAACTCCTCAAATATTAGAGAATGTTGAAGTTAAAGATAAATCAATTATTAATACTCCAAAATGCAAAAAAGCAATTAGGGAAGCAAATAAAATAATAAAAAATAGAGGTAGAATTTTAGTTAGAAAATCTGGTACTGAGTCAAAAATAAGAATTATGAGCGAGTCAGAGGATTCAAGTTTAAATAAATTGTGTGTTAATATAATTAAAAAATCTATTCAGTAAATTGAAAATTAAATCTAAAATATTAATTATTGCAGGATCAGACTCCTCTGGAGGAGCAGGCATTCAAGCAGATATTAAATCAGTTACTTCTCTTGGTTCTTTCGCTATGACAGCAATTACTGCAGTTACTGCTCAGAATACTACGGGTGTTAAGTCTATAATACCAATGCCTATTAAGGAAATTAATAATCAAATAGAATTTACGTCAAAAGACATTAAACCAGATTCAGTAAAAATAGGAATGCTGCATTCTACTGAAGTTATAAACTCAGTTTTAAAATCAATAAAAAAATCAAACTTAAAAAAAATAATATTAGATCCCGTTATGGTAGCCAAAGGTGGAACCAAGCTTATTGACAATAAAGCCATTTTAGTTTTGAAAAAAAAACTAATGAAAAAAGTTGATTTAATAACACCAAATATTCCTGAAGCAGAGATACTAACTAAAATTAAAATTAATTCTATGCTGGATATGAAAAATGCTGCTAAAATATTATTAGATTTAGGTGCAAAGAATGTTTTAATTAAAGGTGGTCATTTAAGTTCTAAAACCATGAAAGATATTTTCGTTAATAAAAAAGAAACTACAATATTTACAAATAAAAAAATTAAAACAAAAAATACTCACGGAACTGGATGTACATTATCTAGCGCAATTGCAACATATTATGGATGTGGAAAAACTCTAAAGAAATCTTGTGAGTTAGGTATTAGATATGTAAACAATGCCATTAAGACAAGGCCAAACTTTGGAAAAGGAAATGGACCAATAAACCATTTAAATAGTTTTATAATAGAAAAGAAATTTAGATGAATAATGTAGTCGTTGTTGGATCGCAGTGGGGAGATGAAGGAAAAGGGAAAATAGTTGATTGGTTATCTAGTGAAGCAGACGTTGTCGTAAGATTTCAAGGAGGACATAATGCTGGTCACACCCTGGTAATAGATGGTGTTACTTATAAATTAAGATTATTACCTTCAGGAATTGTAAGAAAAAATAAAATTTCTATTATAGGAAATGGAGTTGTAGTAGATCCATGGGCACTTCTGGATGAAATCGAGGAAGCGAAATCTAAAGGTGTAGAAATCAATGAAAATAATCTAATTTTATCTGAGGCTGCCACATTAATTTTACCATTTCATAGAGAAATGGATGAAATAAGAGAAGACTCTGCAGGTAAATCGAAAATTGGAACTACTAGAAGAGGTATTGGTCCAGCATATGAAGATAAAGTAGGGAGAAGATCTATAAGAGTAATGGATCTAGCATCAAAACAAAATCTTGAAAATCGATTATCATTAGTACTTGAACACCATAACGCCATCCGAAAAGGATTGGGAAAGCCAATATATGAAAAAGATAAACTAATTGAAGAATTATTAAAAATAGCCCCAAATATTTTAAAATATTCCGCACCTGTCTGGAGAAAGATAGATCAATTTAAATCAGATTCTAAAAAAATATTATTTGAGGGAGCTCAAGGAATATTACTTGATGTCGATCACGGAACTTATCCATATGTAACTTCATCCAACACAGTTGCAGCTTCAGCAGCAACAGGATCAGGATGTGGTCCAAACTCAATAAACTATGTATTAGGAATTACAAAGGCATATACTACAAGGGTAGGTGAAGGACCTTTTCCTACAGAATTAACAGATGATATTGGTAATCATTTAGGTGAAAAGGGACATGAATTTGGAACTGTCACCAGCAGAAAAAGAAGATGTGGATGGTTTGATGGAGTTTTAGTACGACAAACTATAAAAATTTCAGGCATTGATGGAATAGCATTAACTAAATTAGATGTATTAGATGAACTTGATGAAATAAATCTTTGTGTGGCTTATAAGCTAAATAATAAAGAAATAGATTATTTTCCTGCAGCTGTACAAGATCAATTAAATGTCAAACCAGTTTATAAAACATTCAAAGGTTGGAAATGTAAAACTCAAGGAATAAAAAAATTGGAAGATTTACCTAATAACGCAAAGATTTATGTAAAAGCTATTGAAGAGTTCATTGAGACAAAAATATCAAGTATTTCAACAAGTCCAGAGAGGGAAGATACTATTCTTTTAATAGATCCTTTTAATTAATATTAGAATTAATTTAATTAACTATAAAATTCATCGTATATTAGTAATATGATCAATAAATATATTCACATATTTATTATTTTTTTTGTTATTTTAATCAATCCTAAGCATGTATTCGCTGTTGATTTATCATCAACTACCCCTGCAGATAATGCAACACAGATTGCAGTGAATACCGGAATAGAATTCGTGTGGCTAGCATCAGGGTCTGTATCAGCAAATAACGGAAATGTAATTTTAAAAAAAAAATCAGATGACAGTACTGTTGAAACTTTTTCAACTAATGGAATGTTTTTAGCTATGAGTTTGTCTGCTCCAGCAACAGTTACAGCTACATTTTCTTTATCATCAAATTTAGATGAGGATACTGAATATTATATCCTAGTAGATAGTTCAGCATTTAATAATTTTGATGGTATTTCAAGTAAAACAGAATTAAATTTTAAAACAGTAGATAATAATAATCCTAATTTAACATCTACCTCGCCATCTGATGATGCATCTAATGTTAGTGTATCATCAAATATAGTTCTTACATTTAATGAAGGTGTAGATGCCGAAAGTGGAAATATTGATATAATAAATACATCAACAGGCGAAGCGATAGAGATTGATGTAACAGGATCTTTATTATCTGGAAGTGGAACAACTGAAATTACTATTAATCCATCATCTGACTTAGAAAATGACACATCCTATCACGTAAAAATAGACGCAACAGCATTTGATGATGCAGTTGGAAACTCTTACGCTGGTATTTCAAACACAACAACTTTAAATTTTACTACTGCAAAAGGACAAATTTTTAACGATACTGTAAAAACTTTAGTAAAAAATCAAACAACAGCTTCAATTCAATCAATGACACAGTCATTAAATAGAGTAAATAGCCGCTTAAATTTTATAAGACCAATTCAAAATAGCAACACTTCAAAAAATAAAATAGCATTAAATTTTAACGACCCCTATGCAAACAAATTAGTTGATGCTTTAACCGCCAACTTAATAAAATACGAAAAAAAACAGAGAAAATTTGCTTTTTGGAGTGAAGGCAATCTTTCTTTTGGTAGAATAAACAATAAAGGTAAAGACTTAGGTCAAGATCTTAGCGCCAAAGGTTTTACAGCAGGATTTGATAAAAAAATTACAGATCTAAAAACTATAGGTTTAGCATTAAATCAATCTGAGCAAGAAACTCAAATTGGAAGTAATGATGCACATATGGATGCAACAGCAAAATCTTTATTAATCTATGGAAGCAACCAATTTTTTGAAAATCGATATTTCGAAGCTGCCATTGGATTTGGAGAAACAGAAATCGATATCAATAGAAAAGTATCTGGAGGAAATAATAAAGGCCTCAGAGATGGAAAACAATTATTTGGAAGCTTCACTTACTTGTACGAACCATTAGAACAAAAAGAAAGTAAAAACTTAAATTACTATTCTAGAATAGATTTGGGTTATACGATATTAGATCATTACATTGAAAGTGGTGATGGTGATTCAATTAATTACAATGATCAATATATAAAAAGTTCGTCATTATCTTTAGGATTTAATTATTCAAATATATTAGAGATAGATCAAGGATTTATTACACCTTTAATACAGTTTGAAATTGGTAAAAATAAAACAATAAATTCACTATCAGAAGCTTATTATGTAAATGATTCTTCAACTATTTATGCTAATGCAATATCTGATCAAAATACATCACATGCAAAGCTAACCCTTGGAATAGGGGCTACGTTGGAAGATGGTTTAAATTTAAGTTTCATGATCGATCATTATAGAAATGATAACGAGGCGTTTAATACCAGTTTAACTGCAAATATTAGAAAAGAATTTTAACAAGCTTAATTAGCTGGTAATAGATTTTTTGATTTAGCTGAGTTCAGCATATGTTTTTGAAGTTTTTCAAATGCTTTATTTTCAATTTGTCTTATTCTTTCTCTGCTTATTTTGAATTTCTTACTTAAGTCCTCTAAAGTTATAGGAACATCTGTCAATCTTCTAGAGTAAAGAATTTCTTTTTCTCTTTCATTTAAAATTTTAATAGAATCCTGAAGAAGATCTTTTCGTTGTTCCATTTCTTCATTTTGTGCAAATTTAAGTTCTTGATCCATATCATTATCCACAACCCAATCTTGCCACTCATCACCATCTTCTCCAATTGGCGCATTTAATGACTGCTCTTTACCTGATAGCCTTCTATTCATAGATACTACCTCTTGTTCACTAACATCTAATCTGTTTGCAATATCTTTTACGTGTTCATCGCGTAAGTCACCCTCTGTTCTAGGTGCAATCTGATTTTTTAACTTCTTCAAGTTGAAAAAAAGCTTTTTCTGAGCTGTTGTAGTTCCAATTTTTACTAAGCTCCATGATCTTAGAATATATTCTTGAATAGAAGCTTTAATCCACCACATTGCATAAGTTGCAAGTCTAAAACCTTTTTCTGGTTCAAATTTTTTAACAGCTTGCATCAAACCTACGTTACCTTCTGAAATCATTTCATTAAGAGGCAAACCATAGCCTTTGTAACCCATTGCTATTTTAGCAACTAGTCTTAAATGACTTGTTACTAGTTTTTCAGCTGATTTAACATTTCCTGTCGTTTGCCAGTTTTTAGCAAGCATGTATTCTTCCTCAGCATCTAGCATAGGAAATTTTTTTATTTGAGCTAGATATGCTGCTAAGCCACCTTCATTTGAAAGTGTAGGCAAGTTGTATGTATTATTACTCATCGGAAGTATTTATGTAATAGAGAAATTTTTTTTTACAATCGTTTTATTTACTTAATTTTCTTAGTTTTTTTAGGATATCACTTAACTCTTTTGGGATATTTGATGAAAATTCTAATCTTTCCTCTGTCTTAGGATGGTCAAATCCCAAATGTTTTGCATGCAAAAATTGTCTATCTAGATTTAAAATTTTATTATTAAGATCTTCATCAATGTTTTTAAATTTTTTAAATTTTTTTTTATATTTTTTATCTCCAAGAATATTATTACCTTTGTATGACATATGAACTCTTATTTGATGAGTTCTTCCAGTTTCTAATTTACATTCTATAAAACTAAAAGTTGGAACTTTATTATTTTCAAAAAGCTCTAAAGTTTCATAATGTGTAATTGCTTTTTTACCTTTGATAGATGACACTTCCATCATTTGTCTGTTTTTTGAACTTCTAGTTATGAATGTTTCAATTGTTCCTTTTTGAGGTCTTAATTTTCCCCATATTAAAGTTTGATAAACTCTTGTTATAGTATGTTTGGAAAACTGAATTGATAATTTTTCATGAGTTGAATTATTTTTTGCAATTACAATTAATCCAGATGTATCTTTGTCAATTCTGTGAACTATACCAGGTCTAAGCTCATCTCCTATGTTAGACAAATTTTTATTATCATAATTCATTAATGCGTTAACTATTGTATTATCATAATTACCAGCACCAGGATGCATCGAAATTCCAGAAGGCTTGTCAATTACGATTAAGTCTTCATCTTCATAAATTATATTTAATTTAAACTCATAAGGTTTTAAGCTTTGTTTCTTAGGTTCAACAATTTCAAGTTCAATTTTGTCATTTAATTTAGTTTTAATTGAAGGGTCTTGGACAATTCTCTCGTTAATTTTTAATTTACTATTTAGTATTAAATTTTTTACTCTAGTTCTGCTTAAGCTTTTATCATGATTTGCTAATATCAAGTCTACTCTCTTGTTATTATCGTCTTCTTTAACAATAAAATTAATGATATTTTTCATAAATTATTATATTAAATAATAATGCGTTCGTAGCTCAACTGGATAGAGCGCCAGATTTCGGCTCTGGAGGTTCAGGGTTCGACTCCTTGCGGGCGCACCATTATTCACCCATATTAATAAGTGTCCCTTTATTTTTTGCGACATTGAATGAATAATAGAATAATACAATCGATAGTACAAAGTAAACCCCATTCCACAAGAATGCATAATAGATATTTTGAATATCTACAGTTTGATTAATCAAAATATTTCTTGCCTCTTCAAAAATATATACTAACGGTAATAAGTAAGCTATTTTTTGAAACATTTCTGGTAATATTTCAATTGGATAATAAATACATCCAAACGGAGCTAATAAAAACATTGTAGACCACGCTATATTCTCAAAAGAGGGCCCATATCTTAATAGACCAGCAGATACCAGGATGCCAAGTGTTATTCCAAATAAATATAGGCTCATAAATAAAAAGAATAAAAATATTCCTAAATCTAAAATTGAAATACCAAATAATGGAGAAGTTAAAAGCACTGCTGGTATTAAACCAATAAGAGCTCTTATTAAAGCTGTAACAACAAGTGATGTTAATATTTCACCAATTTTCATTGGCGCAATAAATAAATTTGTAAAGTTTCTACTCCAAATTTCCTCAAGAAACAGCATATTAAATCCAATGCTTGTTCTAAAAAGAAAATCATAAAGGATTGCGCAAGTTAATATAACTCCTACCGCATTATTATAATATGTTGTATGCGTAGCAAAAAAATTTGAGATAAATCCCCACAAAGTAATTTGAATAGTTGGCCAATAAACAAGATCTAAAACTCTTGGAAAAGATCTAGTTATTAAATAAAAATGTCTTAAAAAAAGACCGTACATTCTAGTTAAGCTCATTTTTACTCCTTGATAATTTTAAAAAAACTTCCTCAAGGTTTTTTCTACCGTGTTTATTTATTAATTCTTCTGGATTTCCTTCATCGATTATAATTCCGTCTTTCATCATTAGAATTGATTTACAAAGTCTAGTGACCTCATTCATATTATGAGAAGCAAGAAGTATGGATATTTTTTTTTCTTTTTTGTAATCTTCCAAAAAGGACCTAACAAAATCACCTACCTCTGGATCCAAAGATGCGGTTGGTTCATCTAATAGCAATACTTTAGGCTCATTGATTAGTGCTTTTGCCAAACTTACTCTATTTTTTTGTCCAGAGGATAATTCTCCTGTAATACTATTAAGTAATCCTTCTAGTCTTAATTTTCCTGATAAAAATTCAATTCTCTCATTAATATTATTTATTTTGTATAATTTTCCATAAACAGTTAGATTTTGTTTAACTGTAAGTTTTTTTGGTAATTCTATATATGGAGATATGAAGTTAATCTGTTCTAAGATTTCAATTCTATTCCCCTCTAATTTTTGACCATTTATAAAAATTTCTCCACTAGTTGGTTTTAAAAGTCCCAATAACATGCCTATAGTTGTTGTTTTGCCCGAACCATTTGGACCTAATAGGCCTAAAATTTCGTCTTCTTTTATGTTAAAGCTAATTCCTTTGACAGCCTCATTCTTTCCGTAATTTTTTTTTATATTTTTAACTTCTACTAAATTTTTCATTTTTTTGATGCTCTAAGAAGTCTATCGTTAATTACTAATCCAAAGTTTTGGTTTGGTATTCTTTGTACAGCTATTTTTTTGTAGCCTAACTTCTTAATTTTTCTTAGTGTTTTATATAAATTTTTAACACTCTCCATTAGATTATTTGTCTTACTTAAGTAAAAATAATTCTTATTATTCTCTCTTTTCTTCTTAATTAGAATAAAAGCCTCATCTTTTTTTATTTTAAGTGCGTTTAATCTAATGGGTATACCTGGCGAATAGTGAATTCTTCCTCTTCCTGGAGAATTTATGTTGCTTTTAGTATGTAATTTAGTTTCTAAATTTGTTTTTAATTTTCTACTTAATGTAGAAATATCTAAACCACCCAATCTTAAAATTTGGGGTTTTTTTACTAAACTTATTATCGTAGACTCAACACCTATTTTTGATCTTCCACCTTCTAGAATAAATTTAATTTTTTTTCCAAATTCATCATATACATCATCTTTTGTCACTGGACTTATACTTTCAGAGATATTTGCGCTTGGTGCTGCTAAAGGATATTTTATAGATTTTAATAATATTCTAGCGGTTCGGTGACTTGGAAATCTTACACCTAACGTTTTTTTGTTATTAGTAACGTTTTTTGAGATTTTACTTTCATCTTTTAGTTTTAATATAAATGTAATCGGTCCAGGGCATAATGAATTATAAAGTTTATAAAACAAAGTATTTGTCTCACAATCTTTTTCCAAATCTTTAATATTATAATAATGAACAATTAAGGGGTTATCAGCTGGCCTTCCTTTTAATTTAAATATTCTTTTGGTAGCCTTATCAGAATAAGCATTAGCAGCTAATCCATAGACAGTTTCCGTAGGTATCCCAATACAATCGTTATTATTTAAATATTTTACTGCTTTTTTAATATTTGAATCATTTATTTTCATATAATATTACAAACTATTATATGAATGAAAAAATTTTGCCAGATGATATTGAGTCAAAATCTTTGAGTGAACTCACAGATATAGCATATCGTTTAATTCAAGAATTAGAAAATAAAAAAAATTTGGAGGAATCTATTGAAGATTATCAATATTTAATAAAGTTAAATAATTTAATAGAGAAAAAATTTCAAAAGGACTCAAAAAATATATCTGAAAGTACGAAGCTAAAAATAGAAGAATTAACCTCAAAAAAAAATGAAAAAAAAATTAGTTAAAACTGTTAATGAAGTAAATAAATTTTTAAAAAATTACTTAGCAAAACAAAAAAAAACAGATCTAATTATACCTATTAAGTATGGTTTATTTCCTGGAGGAAAAAAAATAAGATCTAAGCTTATTTTTGACGTTGGAAAAATTTTTAATGTCGAAAAAAAATATCTTTTATATTTAAGTTCAGCTGTTGAATGTATACACGCTTATTCACTAATACATGACGATTTACCGTGTATGGATGATGATGATCTTAGAAGAGGTAAACTAACTACACATAAAAAATTTGGAGAATCAACAGCTGTTTTAGCTGGAAACTCGCTTTTGACATTAGCTTTTGAAATTTTATCTGATCCAAAGTTCAATATAAATAACAATAAAAAAATATCCCTAATAAATCTAATATCTCAATCATCTGGTCACCAAGGAATAGCTGGAGGTCAATTTTTGGATTTAAATTATGAAAGAAAAAAAGTTTCTAAACAAAAAGTTATAGATATGGAGGTTAAAAAGACTGGAAAATTATTTTCATTCAGCTGTTTGTCTCCAGTTATTTTGACAAATAAAAAAGATCAAATAAAAAAATTCTCAATTATTGGTGAAAAAATTGGTTTACTTTTTCAAATTGTAGATGATTTAATTGATTATAGCAGTACATCAAAAACTGCAGGAAAAAAAACAAATAAAGATTCAAAAAGAGGAAAAGCGACATTAATAAGTTTACTAGGATATAAAAATGCTATTAAATATGCATCAAAACTAAAAAAAGAAATATTTAATAGTTTAGTTAGCTATGGAAATAATGCTAGTGATTTAAAAGAGACAATTGAATTTATATTAAGTAGAAATAAATAAATGCAGAATTATAAATATTTAAATAATATTAATTTTCCTTCAGATATAAAAAAACTCAACAATGAAGAATTAAAAGTTCTATCAGAAGAAGTAAGAAGCGAAATGATTGATGCTGTTTCAAAAACAGGTGGTCATCTAGGTGCGGGCTTAGGTGTTGTAGAATTAACAGTAGCACTTCATCATGTTTTTGACACACCTAAGGATAAATTGATATGGGATGTTGGTCATCAATCATACCCTCATAAAATTTTAACAGGAAGAAAAGATAAAATACGAACTTTACGACAAGGAAGTGGATTATCTGGTTTTACAAAGCGATCGGAAAGTGAATTTGACCCTTTTGGTGCAGCTCATAGTTCCACTTCTATTTCTGCTGGACTTGGTATTGCAACAGCAAATAAATTATCAAATAAATCAGATCAGGTTATAGCAGTTATTGGTGACGGTGCCATGAGCGCAGGAATGGCATATGAAGCTATGAATAATGCTGGAGACTCAAAAACAAAAATGATCGTAATTTTGAATGACAATGATATGTCAATTGCAAAACCAGTTGGCGCAATGAAATCTTATCTTGCTAAAATTTTTTCAGGTAAGATTTATTTTAGTTTCAGAGAAACAGTTAAAATGATTATTTCATCTTTTTCAAAAAGATTTAGCAAAAAGGCTGGAAAGGCTGAAGATTTTTTGAGATCAGCTGTCACAGGTGGTACATTATTTAATTCATTAGGTTTTTATTATGTTGGTCCAATTGATGGTCATGATTTAGATGTACTATTGCCAATATTAAAAAATGCAAAAGAAAGCAATCATAATGGTCCAATACTAATTCATATAAAAACTCAAAAAGGGAAAGGATATAGTTTTGCTGAAAAATCTGATGATAAGTATCATGGAGTTACAAAATTTGATGTTCAAACTGGAGTTCAACAAAAATCAACAACCAAGGCTCCTGCTTTTACAAAGGTATTTGCAAATACATTAATTGAGCATGCAAAGAAAGATAGTAAAATTGTAGGTATAACTGCTGCTATGCCATCTGGGACAGGAATGGACGCATTTAGTAAAGTTTTCCCAGACAGAACTTTTGATGTTGGAATTGCTGAACAACATGCTGTTACTTTTGCTGCAGGATTAGCAACAGAGGGTTATAAGCCTTATGCAGCAATTTATTCAACATTTTTACAAAGAGCTTATGATCAGGTAGTTCATGACGTTGCAATTCAAAGTTTACCAGTAAGATTTGCAATTGATAGAGCTGGTTTAGTTGGCGCCGATGGAGCCACTCATGCAGGTGCTTTTGATATTACATATTTATCAACTTTACCTAATTTTATTGTTATGGCAGCAAGTGATGAAGCAGAATTGGTAAGAATGGTCAATACTTCAGTAGATATTAATAATCAACCATGTGCATTTAGATATCCAAGAGGAAATGGAGCAGGTTTAGAATTACCTGATATCAACGAAAAAATAGATATTGGAAAAGGTAGAGTTATAAGAGAAGGTAAGAAAGTTGCCTTAGTAAGTTTTGGTAACAGATTAAAAGAATGTTTATTGGCTGAAGAAGGTTTAAAAAAAATGGGAATTAATCCAACAATTATAGATGCTAGATTTGCGAAACCTCTGGATGAAAATCTTATGTGGCAAGTTGCAACAAATCATGAAGTGCTAATTACGTTGGAAGAAGGCTCTATAGGAGGTTTTGGAGCTCATGTAAATCATTTCTTAAATGAAAAAAATTTATTAGATAATAATATAAAATTTAGATCAATGATTTTACCTGATAAATTTTTAGACCAAGATAAACCAGAAGAAATGTATAAAGAAGCTGGTCTAGACGCTAAATCTATTGAAGCGAAGGTTTTAGAAACTCTAAATTCTAAAGTTTTAATTAAAAAAACTAATTAATTGTCACATTGAGCTTTATTCATTAAGTAGTGATCAAGAATTACACAATGCATCATTGCTTCGCCAATAGGCACTGCTCTAATACCTACACATGGATCATGTCTCCCTGTGACTGAAATTGAAGTATTTTTTCCAAATTTATTAATTGTTTTTCTTTGAGAAAGAATTGATGAAGTTGGTTTTACTGCAAAAGAAACTATTATTTCTTGACCACTAGAAATACCTCCAAGAATTCCTCCAGCATTATTCGATTTAAATTTTGTTTTCTTTCCTGTTTGGGACATTTCATCAGAATTTTGTTCACCAGAAAGTTGAGCAGAGTTCATTCCTGATCCTATATTTACCCCTTTTACTGCGTTAATACTCATCATTGCTGATGCTAAATCCATATCTAATTTTGAATAAATTGGAGCTCCTAATCCTACAGGAACACCTCTTGCTCTTACTTCAATAATAGCCCCACATGATGAGCCAGCTTTTCTTATCTCTAGTAAATATTTTTCCCATAATTTTAAAACTGTTTTATCAGGACAAAATAAGGGGTTTTTTGTGATGAAACTGTCATTCCATTTTTCTGTGTCACATCCTAGTATTCCTAATTGTGTTACGGCTCCAGTTACACTGTACTTTTTCCCAATAATATTTTGCAAAACTTGTTTTGCTATTGCCCCTGCTGCCACTCTTGAAGCAGTCTCTCTCGCTGATTGTCTGCCTCCACCTCTATAATCTCTAATTCCATACTTTTTAAAATATGTATAATCAGCATGACCAGGTCTAAATTTATCTTTAATATTTTTATAATCCTTAGATCGCATATCTTTATTGAAGATAATCATTGAGATAGGTGTACCAGTTGTTTTGCCCTCAAATGTTCCCGATAAAATTTCTACTTTATCATCCTCTTTTCTTTGGGTTGTGAATTTTGACTGACCAGGCTTTCTTTTATTTAATTCTAACTGAATGTCTCTGATATTAAGCTTAATATTCGGAGGACAACCATCAACAACACATCCTATTGCTGGACCGTGAGACTCACCCCAAGTAGTAAATCGAAAAAATTTTCCAAATGTATTAAAAGACATTATATTATTATATAAATTATTTTGGTTAAATTATGAACGAAAAAAATTCTTTAGGGTTAGATAAATGCTTCCTAGATCTCGATAATCCAATACTATTATTCACTGAATGGTACAACGAGGCAAAGAAAACAGAAATAAATGATCCAAATGCATTAGCTCTAGGCACTATTAACGAAAAAGGTTATCCAAATGTAAGAATGGTATTGCTCAAAGATTATGGAGAGGATGGATTTGTTTTTTATACTAACTTTAATAGTAATAAGGGAAACTCTATAAAGCAGAATCCAAACATTTCGATGTGCTTTCATTGGAAAAGTTTACTCAGACAAATTCGAATAGTTGGTACTGCTGAAAAAGTTTCTGATGAAGAAGCTGATAATTATTATAAATCCAGAAGTTATGGAAGTAGAATTGGTGCATGGGCATCAAATCAGAGTTCAATTTTAAAAGATAGAGAAGAGCTAAACCAATCTATAAAAAAATTTAAAGATCTCTATAAAGATGAAAATAATGTTCCAAGACCTGATCATTGGTCAGGATGGAGGTTAAAACACCACGAAATTGAATTTTGGTTAGATGGTGAAAATAGAATTCACGAAAGATTAAAATATATTAAAGAAAATAATGATTGGAAAAAAATTCTCTTATCACCTTAAAATTTTCTATTAATACTAAATGAAGTTAAATTTTTGAGTATAGTTTTTTCTTCACAATCTTGAAATATACTTAATGAATTTGATGCTAAACTTATATAGTGCTCCGCTTTTTTGTAACACTCATTAATTATATTATATTTTTTTACCAATGTAAGCACATAGTCAAATTGTTCTTTAGATCTGATATTTTGTTCAAATATTTTTTTTAAAACTAATTTTTCATCTGAAGATAATTTTTGATGTAATAGAATAATCGGGAGAGTAACCTTGCCCTCAAAGAAATCTTTCCCTATCTCTTTACCAAACATTTTTAATTCTGAGCTATAGTCAAGTGTGTCATCTGCAATCTGAAATGTTAATCCAAGGTTCTTTCCATAGAATTCTAGTGCATCTTTAAATTTATTGTCTTTATCAGTAATTATCGACCCAACTTTTGAAGATGCTGAAAATAAAGCTGCAGTTTTAGAAGAAATTATATTCAAATATGTATCTTCTAACATTTCTGAGTCACCTTTATGTTGTAATTGCAAAACTTCTCCTTGAGCAATAGTTGATGATGTAGAAGATAAAAGTTTTAATACTTCAATACTTCCATCCTCAACCATCATTTCAAAACATCTACTTAACAAATAGTCCCCAACAAGAATTGATGACTGATTTCCCCAAATTTTATTTGTAGTTTTTTTGCCTCTTCTTAAATCTGCGCTGTCAATTACATCATCATGCATAAGAGTCGCTGCGTGTATAAGTTCAACACATGCGGCTAGGTTTACATCTCTACTACCTTTTGTATATCCACACAATTTAGCACACTCCAAAGTAAGCAATGCTCTTAATCTTTTACCTCCACTAGTCATGTGGTAAGCTGTCATTTCTTTAACAAGCTCAACTTTACTATCTAATTTATAAGAAATTTTGTCTTCAACTAAACTTAGTTTTTCATCAACAGAATTTACTAAATCTGTATACGCATTAGTTATTTGCTTTTTTAATTGAACTACTGAACCCATAAATTCAAAATATTACATTAGGTTTATTAATATACTTATCAATTGACGCACCTAATTCTTCAACTATAAGTAGCTTTATAATTAAGTAAAATTTTTATAATCATTTGTATGTTTTCATTTTTTAAAAAAAAAAAAATTGTTAGTCATTTAAGACTTACTGGCGTCATAGGAAATGTTGGAAAGTTTAAACAAGGAATAGAATATTCCTCTCAAGAAGAAATGATAAAAAAAGCTTTTTCAGTAAAAAAAGCAGAGGCTGTTGCAATTTCAATTAATTCACCAGGTGGTTCACCCGTTCAATCACATCTAATATATAAATTTATTAGAGAACAGTCTAAGAAAAACAAAAAAAAAGTAATAGTTTTTGCCGAAGATGTTGCTGCATCTGGAGGCTATCTAATTGCATGCGCAGGTGATGAGATTTATGCTAATGCCAGTTCTATAATCGGATCAATAGGAGTAATTTATTCTTCTTTTGGTTTTAAAGATTTAATTCAAAAAATAGGTGTTCAAAGAAGGGTTTATACAGCTGGAAAAAATAAAAGTACTCTAGACCCTTTTTTAGACGAGAAAGAAGAGGACATTCAAAGATTAAAAAATATTCAACTGGAACTTCACCAAGAATTTATTAATGTTGTAGAGGAAAGTAGATCAACAAAATTAAACAAAACTGATGTTGAACTTTTTTCTGGAGAATTTTGGTCTGGCAAAACATCTTTAAAACTTGGTTTGATAGATGGAATAGGGAATGCAGAACAGATATTGAGAGAAAAATTTGGTGAAGATGTTGAAATTAAAAAATTTGAAAAGTCTAAAGGATGGCTTGCCAAAAAACTTTCGTCTTCTGAAGACCATGCGGATAAATTGATAAGTGTTTTAGAAGAAAGATCTATTTGGCAAAAATATGGTTTCTAAAAAAAAAACAAAAAATCCAAAATCATTTATTTCTTTTCAGGATACAATTTTAAATCTTCAAAAGTACTGGTCAAAAAAAGGTTGCGTTATTTTACAACCTTATGATTTAGAAGTTGGAGCAGGAACATTTCACCCAGCAACAACTCTAAGATCATTAGGTTCTAAACCATGGAAAACAGCTTACGTTCAACCATCAAGAAGACCAACAGATGGAAGGTATGGAGAAAATCCTAATCGTTTGCAACACTATTATCAATTTCAAGTTTTAATAAAACCTTCACCAAAAGATATTAAAAAAATGTATCTTAATAGCCTTTCATCAGTAGGTATTAAATACGAAGAGCACGATATCAGATTTGTAGAGGATGATTGGGAAAGTCCAACCTTAGGTGCTGCTGGTCTTGGATGGGAAGTATGGTGTAATGGTATGGAAGTTACTCAATTTACTTATTTTCAACAAATGGCAGGTATGGAATGCAATCCAATATCTGTTGAAATTACTTATGGTTTAGAGAGATTATGTATGTTTATTCAAGGTAAAAAAAATGTTTTTGATTTAATTTGGAATGATGAGGGAGTTTTATACAAAGATGTTTTTCATCAAGCTGAAAAAGAATTTTCAGCCTATAATTTTGAGTACGCAAACACAGATAAATTATTTAAAATTTTTGATATGCTTGAAGAAGAAGCAAAATCATTAATTGAAAAGAAAATTTCTCTTCCAGCATATGATCAATGTTTAAAATCAAGTCATGTGTTCAATATTTTAGATGCTAGAGGAGTTATAAGTGTTGTTCAAAGAGCAGAATATATTGCAAGGATCAGAGATCTGACAAGAGAAATTGGAAAAATCTGGGTAGAAACACAAAATTAAAATGTCTGAATTTTTCCTTGAATTATTTAGTGAAGAAATACCTTCCAGATTACAAATCAATGCTAGAAATGAATTAACACAAATTTTTAAAAAATTTTTTGATGATAATGAAATTATAGTTAAAGGTAAAATTAATACTTATTCAACTCCAAATAGGCTCATTGTTCATATAAATAAGATCTCTAAAGATGTAATAAAAAAAGCAGAGGAAATTAGAGGTCCTAATATAAATGCTCCAGAAAAGGCTTTGGAAGGATTTTTAAAATCCAATAAGATAAGTAAAGAAAAAGTTTTCAAAAAAAGTACTGAAAAGGGCATATTCTATTTCTACAACAAACCATCGCAAAAAATAAAAACATACGATTTATTAAAAGAAAGTATTGCAAGTTTACTTTTAAAAATTTCATGGAAAAAATCAATGAAATGGGGCAATCATGATTTATATTGGGGAAGACCGTTAAAATCAATATTAGCTTTATTTGATAAAAAAATAATTGAATTTAAATTAAACCATTTACATAGTTCAAATAAAACTTTTACAGATAAAGATCTAGAAGATGATGTAAAAAGTTTTAAAGATTTTAAATCTTATATAAAATTTTTTAAACAAAAAGGAGTAACAATTGATCAAGATAAAAGGAAAGAATTTATAATTAAAGAAATAAACAAGGCAACTAATCAAAAAAAAATTCATATAAACGTGAATGAAAAACTTATAGACGAAATAATAAATATTGTTGAAAAACCAAAAATTTTAGTATGTGAGTTTAATAAGAAATTTTTAGAAATTCCCCAAGAAATACTTATTATTACAATGCAGTATCACCAAAAATATTTTCCTACATTTGATAGCAAAAACAAAATAACAAATAATTTTATTGTTGTAGCAGACTGCAAGGACAAAAAGGGATTAGTTAAATTAGGAAATCAAAATGTTGTAGATGCAAGGTTGGCAGATGCAGAATTTTTTTGGAATAGAAATAAATCTCAAAATTTAGTTAAACAGGTGTCTAGATTGAAGCAAATTAATTATTTTAAAGGGTTGGGAAGTTATTTTGATAAAATACAAAGAGTAAGAAAACTTAGTGGAATAATATCAGATGAACTTTTAATAAGTAAAGAAAAGATAGAAATTGCCTCCTCAATTTGCAAAGTAGATTTGATGTCGGATTTAGTTGGAGAGTTTCCTGAATTACAAGGCGTGATGGGTGGATATTTCGCAAGAGAGCAAGGTTTTGACGAAGAAATAAGTTTAGCTGTTTCAGAGCATTACTTGCCAAGTGGCATTGATAGTAAAGTTCCAAAAAAACCATACAGCATAGCATTATCGTTAAGTGACAAAATAGACTCTTTAGTTGGATTTTTTGGAATTAATCTCAAACCAACTAGTTCAAAAGATCCTTATGCCTTAAGAAGAATGGCAATTAGTTTATTAAGGTTAATAATTGAAAATCAAAAAAAAATAAAATTAAGAGATCTAATAAATTATTCAATAAATTTATACAAAGAACAAAATTACTCTTTTGACTCAAAATTGATAAATGATGAATTAGGAGATTTTATTTTAGATAGATTAAAAAATTATTTAAAAGAAAAAAATATTAGGTCGGATATTATTGAATGCTCCACTAATTCTTATGGAATAGATGATTTACTAAAAATTTTTAATAAATCATTAAATTTGAATAAAAATATTAAAAAAGATTTCGGTCTTGATGTTATTGCAATTTATAAAAGATCTGCAAACATTTTAAATAGCGAAAGTAAATCAAAACTAGAAATTGTAGGTTCTGCCGACCCTGGTCTCTTTAAAAATGATTATGAAAAAAATCTTTATAAAAAAATACATGCTATAAGAAAGTATTTTTCAAGCATAGGTAGAGACGAGGATTATGATGAAAGTCTTAAAACACTCTCAAGTGCCAAAATAGAGGTTAATCAGTTTTTTGATAATGTAATAGTTAATGATCAAGAAGAATTAATTAAAAAAAACAGACTAGAACTTTTAAAAATGTTGTGTAAAAGCTTTGATAATTATTTTAACTTTTCAAAAATAGAATCATAAATGCCAAAATTAGTTTTTAATTTTAAATCTAAAGACACAATAAAAATAAAAAACCCAAAAAATATTTTAGGAGGCAAAGGTACAAATTTATCAGAAATGGGAAGGATGGGTTTACCTGTCCCACCTGGATTTACGATTTCTACTGAAGTTTGTGATTTATTTTATAAAAATAAAAAGAAATTAAAGCCTAAAATTATAAATGAAATAAATAGAGAGTTAAAAAATATTGAAAAAGATTCTGGTAAAAAATTTGGAGATTTGAAAAATCCTTTGTTGTTATCTGTAAGATCTGGTGCGAGAGTATCCATGCCAGGAATGATGGATACTATTTTAAATCTTGGACTAAATGACAAAACTGTGATTGCTTTAGCAAATAAAACATCAAATATGAGATTTGCAAAAGATAGTTATAGAAGATTTATACAAATGTATGCAAATGTTGTTATGGGTGTTGAAAGTTATAATTTTGAAGAATTAATTGAAAATTACAAACTTACAAAAGGTGTTTTGCTAGACACTGATTTGGATGAAGATGATTGGGATGGATTGATTAAAGACTTTAAAAATATTGTAAAAGAAAAAACAAAAAAAAATTTTCCTCAAAATATTAATGAACAATTATTAGGTGCAATTAGTGCGGTCTTTTTGTCATGGGAGAGTAACAGAGCAAAGGTTTACAGAAAATTAAATCATATACCTTCAGAGTGGGGAACAGCAGTAAATGTTCAGTCCATGGTCTTTGGTAATATGGGTGTTGATTGTGCGACAGGTGTTGTGTTTACACGTAATCCATCCAATGGAATCAATGAAATCTATGGCGAATATTTAATAAATGCTCAAGGAGAAGATGTTGTAGCAGGGACAAGGACGCCCCAACATATAACTAAGAAAGCTAGAAAAGACGCAAAAGAAACACTTCTTTCAATGGAAGAGTCAATGCCTAGAGTTTACAAAAATCTAAAAAATATTCTTATAAAGCTTGAGAAACATTATAAAGATATGCAGGATGTGGAGTTCACAGTCGAAAATAATAAGTTGTGGATGTTGCAAACTAGATCTGGAAAAAGAACTGCAAAATCATCAGTCAAAATTGCTGTCGATATGGAAAAAGAAAAACTCATAACGAAAAAAGAGGCTGTGCTTAGAGTACAACCAAATTCGTTAGATACTTTGCTTCATCCAACTTTAGATGAAACAGCGAATTTAGAAGTAATAGCCAAAGGCCTTCCTGCTTCTCCAGGAGCAGCTAGTGGAAAAGTAGTATTTACATCTGATGAGGCTGAAAGATTAAATGGAATGATGCAAAATACAATCCTAGTAAGAGTAGAAACATCACCTGAAGATATCAATGGAATGCATGCAGCCAAAGGAATTCTTACTGCAAGAGGAGGGATGACCAGCCACGCTGCAGTAGTTGCAAGAGGAATGGGTAGGCCTTGTGTATCTGGCTCAAGCGAAATAGAAATAGATTACCAAAATAAAATTTTTAAAACAAAAAATAATGAGATTAAAGAAGGTGATTTAATTACAATTGATGGATCAACTGGTAGAATTATAAAAGGAGAAGTTAAAACTGTTAAACCCGAAATTTCGGGAGATTTTTCTAAACTTATGAGTTGGGCTGATAAATTTAGAAAACTAAAAATTAGAAGTAATTCTGAAACACCTCTTGATAGTAAAACTGCTAGAGAATTTGGAGCTGAAGGGATAGGTCTTTGTAGAACAGAACATATGTTTTTTGATGAAGAGAGAATTTTATCTGTAAGAGAAATGATTTTATCAAAATCAAAAGAAGATAGGGCTAGGGCTCTAAACAAACTACTTCCTTTTCAAAAAAAGGATTTTATTGATATCTTTAAAATTATGAATGGTCTACCTGTTACAGTTAGATTATTAGATCCACCACTTCATGAATTTTTACCGAAAAATCAAAAAGAAATAAGCGATGTAGCAAATGCTTTAAACATCAAAAGTTCAGAATTAGAGGGTAGAATAACAGAACTTCATGAACAAAATCCAATGCTCGGCCATAGAGGTTGTAGATTAGGTATATCATTCCCAGAAATATATGAGATGCAGTGTACTGCGATTTTTCATGCATTAGTTGAATGTAAAAAACTAAAGATAAAATCTATTATTCCAGAGATCATGATACCTTTGGTATCTACTGAAGCAGAAATAAAAATAATGAAAGATTTGGTAATTAGAGTTGCAAAAGAAGTTGAAAATAAAACTAAAACAAAACTAAATTTTTTAGTGGGTACAATGATTGAACTCCCAAGAGCAGCAATCAAAGCAGATGATATATCTAGACACGCAGAATTTTTTAGTTTTGGAACAAATGACTTAACACAAACAACTTTTGGTATTAGCAGAGATGATAGTGGTAAGTTTTTAAATGATTATATTGATAATAAAATCTTCAATGTTGATCCATTTGTTTCTATAGACGACGGAGTTGGAGATTTGATAGAAATAGCAACAAAAAAAGGTAGATTAATTAACAAAAAAATCAAACTCGGTATATGTGGCGAACATGGAGGTGATCCGAAAAGTATCGACTTTTGTGCACGTGCTGGCTTAGATTATGTATCCTGTTCACCTTATAGAGTACCTATTGCAAGACTTGCTGCTGCTCAAGCTCAATTAAAAAAATAAAATTAAATTTTACATTTCCAATTTTAAGTCTAATGCGTTAATCGAGTGAGTTAAAGATCCTATAGAAATTCTATCTACACCAGTAGAGGAAACATTTTTTACATTCTTTAAGTTAATTCCACCTGATGCTTCAGTCTCATAAAATTTCCTAGACATTCTGACTGCTTTTTTTAAATCTTTTGAACTCATATTATCTAATAGAATTCTATCAAATTTCAGACCCAATATTCTCTTTAACTGAGATAAATTATCGACCTCTACTGTTATTTTTTTTCTTCCTTTCTTTTTAATGGCTCTTAAAATTAAATTTTCAAAATTTTTTTCAGAACTTATATGGTTATCTTTTATTAAGTATTCATCACTTAAGTTAAATCTGTGGTTTGTTCCACCGCCTAGTTTTACAGCATATTTTTGGACGACTCTTAGATTTGGGATCGTTTTTCTTGTGCAGCATATTTGAGTTTTTTTTCTAACTTTTTTTACAAACATATTTGTTTTTGTTGCTATTCCAGAAATATGAGAAACAAAATTTAACGCCACTCTTTCACCAATTAAAATATTTCTTAGGTTACCATCAATAGTAGCGACTACCTCACCTTTTTTAATTCGAGATCCATCTTTTTTTTTATTTTTAAAATTTATTTTTTTATCTACTAATTTAAATGTCTCTTTAGCAAAATCTATACCACCTAAAATTCCATTTTGGTTACATATCATTTTTACTTTTTTTTTAATATTTTTATCAATTAGTTCTGAAGTAATATCTCCTGATGGATATAAGTCCTCATTCAAAGCTAATTTACATGATGATTTTATAAAATTTTTACTTAATTGAATTTTAGACACAGATTTTATCTGCCTATTTCTGCCATTCTCTCTACAGATTTTCTTGCTTTTTCGATTGTCTCATTGTCCATTATTAATTCGTTAGTTTCATTTTCTAAACAATCTAATATTTTAGGCAAAGTTATTCTTTTCATATGAGGACAAAGATTACATGGTCTAATAAATTCAACATTTGGATTATCAATTTGTACGTTATCACTCATTGAGCATTCCGTTACCATCATGACTTTTTCTGGTTGATTATCTCTTACATATTTAATCATTCCACTTGTAGAACCTGCAAAATCAGATGCTTGTATCACATCAGGCGGACATTCTGGATGGGCTATTATTTTTATACCTGGATTAGCTTTTCTAATATCATTAATTTCTTGATCATTGAATTGTTCGTGAACTTCACAAGTTCCCTTCCAAGAAATAATTTCTATATCAGTTTGTGATGCTACATATTTTGCTAAAAAATCATCAGGTAAAAATATAACTTTGTCTACTCCTAATGACTCTACAATTTTTACTGCATTCGCAGATGTACAGCAAACATCAGTTTCAGCCTTAACATCAGCAGATGTATTTACATACGAGACCACTGGAACACCAGGATATTGTTTTTTTAGATTTCTAACATCATCGCCTGTTATAGACGAAGACAGTGAACAGCCTGCCTTCATATCTGGTAATAAAACTTTTTTTTCAGGGCTCATTAATTTTGCAGTTTCAGCCATAAAATGAACTCCACACATGACAATTATATCTGCTTTTGTTTTTGCAGCCTCTACCGCTAATGCTAAAGAATCCGCAGAAAAATCTGAAATGCCGTGATAAATTTCTGGTGTTTGATAATTGTGGGCAAGAATTACTGCGTTCTTCTCTTTCTTTAATTTATTAATTTTATAAATGTAAGGTGCATGTGTAGCCCATTCTATCTCTGGAATTTTTTTTGATACTTTGTTATAAATTGAGCTTGTTGCTTTTTTTATTTCACTAGTAAATTCCATAAAAAAAACTTATCAACTTGAAATAGAATTGTCATTCATTTAATCTGCCGCATAACATGCGGTCATGCTGAAACTGGTAGACAGGCACGGTTGAGGGCCGTGTGGGCCTAGCCCATGAGAGTTCGAGTCTCTCTGACCGCACCAAAAACAAATATTTATTAAGGGGCGTTCTGTTGCCAGGTGCCCCAAACCCCGTAACTTAATTAATAAATTAATTAAGCTGCAAGTGCGTAACTTTCGTTAGCATTTATAAATTAGCCCTTCACGGTGGAACAATACCGAACGAAAGAATAACTTTTAGTCATCCGTCGATCCTAATTCACCCCCATAAGTTGAAAATGGTGGAGGTGGTGGGTACTGCCCCCACGTCCGTAATGGTTATTACGAAATTCGTTTATCGTCATAGTTGGAAAACCAACATTAATAATATAAAACCAAATTCAATAGATTCAATAAATTATTCATGAAGTTAACCGACGAACAAATAAAAGAAATAAAAGATCAACAATCTCAACAAAATTCAACAAAAAGAGTCACAGCACCAGAACTTGAAAAAATTCTCTACGATGCAATTCCAATATTAGACCATGGTTTTATAAGAGTTGTTGACTATATGGGTGATGATACCTCTGTAGTTCAATCAGCAAGAGTATCTTATGGAAAAGGTACAAAAAAAGTTTCCACTGACTCTGGTTTAATCAAATATTTAATGAGACATTGGCATAGTACTCCTTTTGAAATGTGTGAAATAAAATATCATGTAAAGCTACCAATATTTATAGCTAGACAATGGATTAGACACAGAACAGCAAATGTAAATGAATACTCAGCAAGATACTCGATTTTAGATAAAGAATTTTATCTACCTGAGCCCCAACATCTTGCTGCTCAATCACAAAGTAATAGACAAGGTAGAGGTGATATTTTAGATGGAGAAAAAGCAAAAAAAGTTTTGAATTTATTAAAAGGAGATGCTGAACAAACTTATAATAATTATGAAACTATGCTTAATGAAAGATATGATGGATCAACCATAGATGAAAATGCTGTAGGTTTAGCAAGAGAGCTTGCTAGAATGAACTTAACACTAAATACTTACACCCAATGGTATTGGAAAACAGATTTATTAAATCTGATGAATTTTTTGAGACTCAGAGCAGATCATCATGCGCAGTATGAAATAAGAGCTTACGCAGATGCGATGCTTGATACTGTTAAAAAATGGGTACCAATAACTTATGAGGCTTTTATGGATTATAGGGTTGGTGGTACAGAAGTTTCTGCAAAAGGAAAAGTTATTATTCAAAAACTTATAAAAGGTGAACATGTTTCTATCGATGACACAGGTTTATCAAAAAGAGAATGGAACGAACTTATGGAAGCTTTTGATCTTAAAGATAAATTGATTTAATTTTTTCAGCAAACTTAAAATATATTTTAGATATCTCATGCTCTGGTTTACTTTCAACAATAGGTGAACCCTTATCCCCTTGTTTTCCAACTTCTGGATCAATTGGTATTTCACCTAGAAAATTTTTTTTAAATTCATCAGCAGTCTTTTTGACACCGCCTTCACCAAAAATTGCATATTTTTTTCCATCATCTCCAATGAAATGACTCATATTATCGATAAGTCCTAATATTTTTACTTTAAGTTTATCAAACATCCTAATTCCACGTTTTACATCCTGTAAGGCTATTTCTTGTGGTGTAGATATAATAATTACTCCATCCAAGTTAATTTCTTGTGCAAAAGTCAATTGTGTATCTCCAGTTCCTGGCGGCATATCAACAATTAAAAAATCTAAATTTTCCCACAAAACTTTTTGTGTAAAGGTTTTTATCGCAGAAATTACCATTGGACCCCGCCAGATCATTGGTGTTTGTTCTTCTGTTAAAAATCCTATAGACATACATTGAATTCCATATTTTAAAATAGGCTTTAATTTTTGCCCGTCACTTTCAGGCTTCTCATTTATTGAGAATAATTTTGGCAATGATGGTCCATATATATCTGCGTCAAGCAAACCAACATTTAAGTCCATTTTTTTTAATGCCAAAGCAAGATTCGAGGCAAATGTTGACTTTCCTACTCCTCCTTTTGCACTTGATATTGCAATTGTAAACTTTGTTCCAATAATTGGGTTTCGTCTGAAGGTTTTTGGCTCAGTTTTTGCCTTTGTTGTGTCACTTAAACCTACTTTTTTTTCGTCCATAATTTACCATTATCTTGTTTTTACTAATAAAGACACTATATAGAGTGTCGTATTATGAGTGATTTTAGAAATCAAAGCCCATGGGGAACACCTCCCGGAGGAGGTGGTAACGGAAATGGTGGATTTAGAAAAGGTCCTACTCCCCCAAATATTGATGAAGTTATAAGCAAACTACAATCAATAATAAATAGATTTTTAGGCGGCGGTAAAGGTGGTGCTAAGCCAATAATAATTGGTCTAATAATCCTTTTAATTGTTTGGACTTTAAGTGGTCTTTATAGAGTTTTACCTGATGAACAAGGCGTTGTATTGAGATTTGGAAAATTTGTTAAAACTACGCAGCCTGGATTAAATTATCATCTTCCTTTTCCAATTGAAAATGTACTTACTCCTAAGGTCACAAAAGTTAATCGAATGGATATTGGATTTAGGTCAGAAAGAGATAGTGGATTTTCCTCAGGTGGAGTTGCAGATGTTCCAGAAGAAAGTTTAATGTTAACAGGTGATGAAAACATAGTTAACATAGATTTTTCTGTATTTTGGGTAATTAAAGATGCTGGTAATTTTTTATTCAAAATTCAAGATCCAGAGGGCACAGTTAAAGCAGCTGCTGAAACAGCGATGAGAGAAGTCATTGCTCGATCTGACATTCAACCAATTCTAACTGAAGGTAGATCTCTCATAGAAGCTGATACTCAAGAAATAATTCAAGAAATTTTAGATGAATACACAAGTGGAATTCAAATTACACAAGTTCAAACTCAAAAAGCTGATCCACCAGATCAAGTTATTGATGCATTTAGAGATGTCCAGGCAGCTAGAGCAGATATGGAAAGATCTAAAAACGAAGCAGAAGCATATGCTAACGATGTAATTCCAAGAGCAAGAGGAGAGGCAGCAAAAATTCTTCAAGCAGCAGAAGCTTATAAAAAAGAAGTTGTTGCTAAGGCAGAAGGAGAAGCTAGTAGATTTTTATCAATTTATAATGAGTATGCAAAAGCCAAAAAAGTAACTCAAGAAAGAATGTATCTTGAGACAATGGAAGAAGTATTAGCTGATATTAATAAAATAATAATCGACAAAAATTCAGGTGAAGGTGTAGTGCCATACCTGCCATTACAAGAATTAAAGACAGGAACTAATTAAAATGAAAGCTGGAAAATTTTTATTACCAATAATTATTCTTATCGTTGCAACAATATACTTTTCAGTTTTTATTGTAAAAGAAGTTAACCAAGCTATTGTTCTTCAATTTGGTGATCCTAAAAGAATTATATCAAAACCTGGTATTAACTTTAAAATTCCATTTATACAAAACGTTGTATTCTTAGATAAAAGAATTTTAAATCTTGATACACCACCAGAAGAAGTAATTGCATCAGATCAAAAAAGGCTAATAGTCGATGCATTTGCAAGGTTCCAAATAATTGATCCTCTTAAATTTTATATATCTGTTGGAAATGAAAGAGTCGCAAGATCAAGATTGGCAACAATTATAAATTCAAGAATAAGAAACGTACTTGGTCAACAAGAACTGCAAACACTTTTATCAGAAGATAGAACAAAACAGATGTCTCTAATTCAAGAGGGTGTAAATAATGAAGCAGAAAATTTTGGTATTAGTATTGTTGATGTAAGAATTAAAAGAGCAGACCTTCCTCAAGCAAACAGTGATGCAATTTTTAGGAGGATGCAAACTGAAAGGGAAAGAGAGGCAAAAGAATTTAGAGCAAAAGGTGCAGAGATGGCAGTAACAATCACGTCAACTGCTGATAAAGAAGTAACGGTTATACTTGCAGATGCACAAAAAAAATCTGAGATTATGAAGGGTGAAGGTGATGGTCTTAAGAATAAAATTTTTGCTGATGCATTCGGACAAGATCCTGAATTTTTTGCTTTTTATAGAGCTATGCAAGCATACCAAAAAGCTTTAATCGGTGGTGAAACTTCAATGATACTTTCACCAGATAGTGAATTTTTTAAATTTTTCGGAAATATTGATCAAAAAGTAGAGTAAATTTCATGAGAGAATTGATCATAGCATTTGGTCTATTCCTATTTATTGAAGGTATTCTTTACGCCATATTTCCATCAAAAATGAAAAATATGATAATGAAATTAAAAGAAGCCACTGATAATCAGCTAAGAACTGGTGGATTAATATTTGCAGTGATTGGTTTTTTTATAATTTGGTACTTAAAAAGATGAGATTCATAAAAATTTTATTTCTAATATTGTTTTCAATTAATATTCAAAATACTACTAACGCAGCAGATATGCCTGCATCCTTTGCAGATCTTGCTGAAAAATTAATGCCATCAGTAGTAAATATCTCGACTACAACAACAGTAACAACAAGGTCCAACCCTTTTCCATTTGAATTTCCCCCAGGATCTCCTTTTGAAGATATGTTCAAAGATTATGGAACACCACAAAAGAGACAGACAAGTGCACTTGGATCAGGGTTTATCATTGATGAAAAGGGAATTGTTATTACAAATAATCACGTGATACAGGGCGCAGAAGATGTTTATGTTAGAGTTAATGGTGAAAAAAATATAAAGGCAAAAGTAATTGGTGCTGATCCTGGTATGGATTTGGCAGTTCTTCAAATAGAGTCAGATCAAAAATTCACACCAGTTAAGTTTGGAGATTCTGATACCGCAAGAATAGGTGATTGGGTTATTGCAATTGGGAATCCATTTGGCTTAGGTGGAACCGTTACTGCAGGAATAATTTCTGCAAGAAACAGAAGTATAGGACTTTCTAGATATGAAGACTACATTCAAACTGATGCATCAATTAACCAAGGTAATTCAGGTGGTCCATTGTTTAATATGGATGGAGATGTAGTTGGAATTAATACAGCAATATTAGGTCAATCAGGTTCAATTGGAATTGGTTTTGCAATACCTTCTAATAGTGCACAAAAAGTAATTAATCAATTAATTGAATTTGGTGAAACTAAAAGAGGATGGTTAGGTGTTAGAATTCAAACAGTCACAAAAGATATTGCAGATGTTGAAAAATTAGATGAACCTAGAGGAGCACTTGTTGCTAGTGTAGCTGAAAATAGTCCATCAGATAAGGGAGGGATTAAAGCTGGAGACATAATTTTAGAATTTGATGGTAAGAAAATTAATGAAATGAGCGAACTTCCGAGAATAGTCGCTGAAACAGAAGTTGGAAAAAAAGTAAAACTTAAAGTGTGGAGAAATAAACGTGAAATAACTAAGGAAATTGTACTTGGAAGACTAGAAACATCTGAAGACTTTAAATCGCAAGGTTTAGTAACAGAAAAACCTAAAGAGGATGCAATAGATGGTTTGAAAATAAAAGTGAGATTGCTGAATAAAGATGACATTAAAGAAAGAAATTTACCAAAAAATACTACAGGATTAGTTATCACAGAAATCGATAAAGATAGCCCAGTTAACTATCTTCAAGTAAATAATATTATTGTTGAAGCACAAAAGAAAAAGATCAACACCATTGGTGACTTAGATAACATTGTAAAACTAGCTCTAAAAAGTAATGATAAAAGTTTACTTATTGCAATTTACAATAATAATAACCAAAGACGATATATTGGTGTTAAACTAAATTAATGGGCTTAAAGTCCAAAATAATTCTTATTTCAGGACCAACAGCATCTGGAAAATCAAAGTTTGCTATACAGCTTGCAAAAAAAATAAATGGAGAAGTTATAAATGCAGACAGTATGCAAATTTTTAAAGAGTTAAAAATTCTTACAGCAAGACCTCATCGTAACGATTTAAAAAAAATAAAACATCATTTGTATGGATTTAAAAGTGTAAAGGAAAATTATTCTACAGGAAATTGGCTTAAGGATGCCAAGTTAAAAATTACCTATATCAAGAAAAAAAATAAAATTCCAATTCTTGTGGGTGGCACTGGTTTATATTTTAAAGCACTTATTGATGGCATTGTTAAAATCCCAGATATCCCGTTAATTTTTCGTAATACAATAAGGAAGAAGCATTCAAAAATAGGTCAAAAGAAATTTTATTTAGAGTTAATTAAGCTAGATCCACTTTGCAAAAAAAAAATTAATAGAAATGACACGCAAAGATCAATAAGAGCCTACGAAGTAAAAAAGTTTACAAATAAATCTTTGTTTGATTGGTACAGTGAAACATACTCTGATTTTAATCAGGACAGTTTTATTAAGTTACTTATCGATTATCCTAGAGATAAGCTAGTAGAAAGAATTTCTTTAAGAACAAATGAAATGTTGAGAGATGGAGCAATAAAAGAGGCTAAGAGGTTTTATAAATTGAGAGTAAAGAAAGATTTATCATCTAATAAAGTTATTGGTCTAAGTGAGATTAAAGAATATCTCGACAAAAGAATAGATCTTACTGAATTGAAAGAAAAAATATCAATAAAAACAAGGCAATATGCTAAGAGACAGTCCACTTGGGCAAGAGGACAAATGTCTGATTGGCAAAAAATAAAATTTAATACTCTTAAATCATATTTAAAAAAATTTCCTAAATCAGCATAGATTGCTTGACCTATTAGCACAACTTCAGCTAGATTGTCTGAATGTCAAAATTATACTCTGGAGCTGAAATTGTATTTAAGTGCATGGAAGATCAGAATGTTGATCATATTTTTGGTTATCCAGGTGGTGCAGTACTACCAATTTATGACGAATTACAAAATTTTAAATCAATCAAGCACGTTTTAGTTAGACATGAACAAGGCGCAGGTCATGCCGCAGAAGGATACGCAAGATCTTCAGGTAAACCTGGTGTGATTTTAGTAACTTCAGGACCAGGTGCAACAAATGTAGTTACAGCTTTGACTGATGCATATATGGATTCGATTCCATTAGTTTGTATCTCTGGACAAGTTCCAACTCATTTAATTGGTACAGATGCATTTCAAGAATGTGACACAACTGGAATAACAAGACCTTGCACTAAACATAATTGGTTAGTCAAAGATATAAATGATTTAGCTAGCACAATACATAAAGCATTTGAAGTAGCAACTACTGGTAGGCCAGGACCAGTTTTAGTCGATATACCAAAAGATATTCAATTTCAAAAAACAAAATATTCAAAACCTAAAAAAGAAAAAAAACTTAACGGCAAATCTCACAACCATTTTAATCAAAACAGCATCGATGAATTAATTGAATTAATGAGTAAATCTTCAAAACCTATTTTTTATACTGGTGGTGGAGTGATTAATTCTGGACCTAAGGCTAGTGAACTTTTAAGAGAACTTGTTTATGCAACAGGTTTTCCTATTACTTCAACTTTACAAGGATTAGGATCATTCCCAGGTGATGATAATCAATTTTTAGGAATGTTGGGTATGCATGGAACCTATGAAGCAAATAATGCAATGCACGATTGTGATTTAATGATTAATATTGGGGCACGTTTTGATGATAGGATAACAGGAAAAATAGATGAATTTTCTCCAAAATCAAAAAAAGTTCATATTGATATAGATCCATCTTCTATTAATAAAAATGTTAAAGTTGATTTAGCTATTGTCGGAGATGTAAAAACTGTTCTCTCATCTACTTTAAAAAGTTTAAAACAAAAAAAATCAAAATTTTTAAAATCAAATAAACAAAAGACATCCAAGTGGTGGGAAAAAATTCAAAAATGGAGGTCGGTTAGATCTTTAGATTATATCGGAAGTGAAGAAACTATAAAACCTCAGTATGCGATTGAAAGATTGTATGAATTAACTAAAGATAAAGATTCCTATATTACAACTGAGGTAGGACAGCATCAGATGTGGGCTGCACAACATTATAAATTTAACAAACCAAATCGTTGGATGACATCTGGTGGTTTAGGTACTATGGGATATGGTTTACCAGCAGCAGTGGGTGTTCAAGTCGCTCATCCAAAAAAATTAGTTATTGATATTGCGGGAGAGGCTTCAGTTTTAATGACAATACAGGAAATGTCTACGGCTGTGCAATACAACCTTCCAATTAAAATATTTATATTAAACAATCAATACATGGGCATGGTTAGACAATGGCAAGAACTTTTACATGATAAAAACTATTCTGAAAGTTATACTGCTGCTTTACCAGATTTTGTTAAATTAGCAGAAGCGTATAACTGTGTTGGTATAAGAGCAAAAACACCAGAAGAGTTAGACGATAAGATTATTGAAATGTTGAATACAGATAGACCTGTAATATTTGATTGTATGGTTGATAAAGTAGAAAATTGTTTTCCAATGATACCATCAGGAAAGCCTCATAATCAGATGATTTTAGGACCCAAAGATCAAGAAAATAAGAAAATTACCGGTAAAGGCAAGTCTTTAGTTTAATGCCTAATTCAAAATCAGCGTATAGTTTTTCAAATAAAAAAGAGAAATTTGACACCCATATTATAGTTGTTTGGGTAGACAATGAAGCTGGTGTGTTAGCTAGAGTAGTCGGTCTATTTTCTGGTAGAGGTTATAATATTGAATCTTTAGCAGTCGCCCAAGTTGATGAAAAATTAAAAATATCAAGGATAACAATTGTAACTACAGGAACACCACAAGTTGTTAATCAAATTAAGCTTCAGTTAAGAAAACTTGTACCTGTTCATAAAGTTGCGGATTTTAAAAGAGAAGATAAAGCAGTAATCTTTAAGGAGATGGCATTATTTAAAATTGTTGGTCCAAATAATAAATTAGAAAGTGCATTGAAAGCTTGTAAAAAATATAATCCTGTATTACTAGACAAAACAAAAAAGTCTAATGTTATTCAAATAACAGCTTTAAGACGAGAAATAGACAAAATGTCAAAGGATTTAAAAAAATTTGGATTGGTGAGTGTTTCAAGAACAGGAGCCGTAGCTATGACAAGAGGTGCAGAAATATTTAAATAATTAATTAGGAGAAAAAAAATGAAAATGTTTTATGAAAAAGATACTGATGCAAATTTAATAATGGATAAAAAAATTGCAATTTTTGGATATGGTAGCCAAGGACACGCTCACGCATTAAACCTTAAAGATAGTGGAGTAAAAGAAGTTGTTGTAGCTCTTCGAGAAGGGTCTTCAAGTATTGCAAAAGCAGAATCTAAAGGGTTAAAAGTTATGAACCTTTCAGATGCTGCTGAGTGGGCTGACGTTGTGATGATATTAACTCCAGATGAATTACAAGCAGCTATTTATAAAAATCATATTGAGCAACGTGTAAAAGAAGGGACATCTATAGCTTTTGCTCATGGATTAAATGTTCATTATGATTTGATAAAAGCAAGAAAAGATTTAGATGTATTTATGGTAGCGCCAAAAGGACCAGGTCATCTAGTTAGAAGTGAATTTGAAAAGGGTGGAGGAGTTCCATGTTTATTTGCTGTTCATCAAAATGGATCAGGAAAAGCTAGAGACTTAGCAATGTCATATGCTTCAGCAATTGGTGGTGGGAGATCAGGTATAATTGAGACAACATTTAAAGACGAAGTAGAGACAGATTTATTTGGTGAGCAAACAGTTTTATGTGGAGGTCTTGTTGAATTAATTAAAAATGGATATGAAACTTTAGTTGAGGCTGGTTATGAACCTGAAATGGCTTATTTTGAAACTGTTCATGAAGTTAAACTTATTGTGGATTTAATTTACGAAGGTGGAATTGCAAATATGAATTACTCTATATCTAATACTGCTGAATATGGAGAATACGAGTCCGGCCCAAGGATCATAAATAAAGAAGAAACAAAAAAAAGAATGAAAGAAGTTTTAGCAGACATCCAGTCCGGTAAATTTACTAAACAATGGATGGATGAGTGCAAAAATGGTCAGAAAAATTTCTTAGCTACTAGAGCAAAGCTAGCAGAGCATCCAGTTGAAAAAGTTGGTGCTACTTTAAGAGAAATGATGCCTTGGATTGCCAAGAAGAAGCTCGTCGATAGTGATAAGAAATAACTTGATATTAAAATTGGGTTAAAGTACCCAATTTATTTTGCAATCTGAGCGAGAGCATGTATTATGCTCGAGCTAAAAAATACAATGTCAGATAAAGAAAAATTATACATATTTGATACAACCATGCGAGATGGTGAACAATCTCCAGGTGCATCAATGAGTGTTGAGGAGAAAATTCAGATATCTAGAGTATTTGATGAAATGGGAATAGATATTGTTGAAGCAGGTTTTCCAATAGCATCACCAGGAGATTTTGAGGCAGTTTCTGAAATAAGTAAAATAATGAAAAACTCAATTCCATGTGGTCTTTCAAGAGCACTAAAAAAAGACATTGATGCATGTCATGAGTCGTTGAAACATGCTCCAAGATTTAGAATTCATACTTTTATTTCTACAAGTCCTTTACATATGAAACACAAACTTGAAATGACAAATGATCAGGTTCTAGATGCAATAAAAGAAAGTGTTACATATGCAAGAAACTTTACTGATGATGTTGAATGGTCCTGCGAAGATGGAACAAGAACAGATATGGATTTTATGTGTAAAACTGTTGAACTTGCAATTAAATGTGGAGCTAAAACAATTAATATTCCAGACACAGTTGGCTATTCTATTCCTGAGGAATTTGCAAAAACAATTAAACACTTAAAAAATAATGTTCCAAATATTGATAAAGCAATATTATCTGCACACTGCCACAATGATCTTGGCTTAGCAGTAGCAAATGCATTGGCTGGAGTTTCAGAGGGCGTAAGACAAATAGAGTGTACAATTAATGGAATAGGTGAAAGAGCAGGAAATGCTGCATTAGAAGAAGTAGTTATGGCAATTAAAACGAGAAACGATTTAATGCCATACAATACCGGAATTAAAACTGAATTGATAAGTAAAGCATCTAAAATAGTTTCAAATGCAACTGGATTTCCAGTTCAGTTTAATAAAGCAATTGTTGGAAAAAACGCTTTTGCACATGAGTCAGGAATTCATCAAGATGGAATGTTAAAAAATAGAGAAACTTACGAAATAATGACACCGGAAAGTGTTGGAGTTAAGAAAACTTCTCTAGTAATGGGCAAACATTCAGGAAGACATGCTTTTAAAGATAAATTATCTGACTTAGGTTATTCAGATCTTACAGATGATATTATCCAAGCTGCATTTGGAAAATTTAAAGTTTTGGCTGATAAAAAGAAACATATATATGATGAAGATATAGTAGCGTTAGTTGATGATAGTTTAATTGTAGATAATAAAATAAATGCGATTAATTTAAAATCTTTAAAAGTTTTTGCTGGGACAGGAGAACCACAAAAAGCTGAAATGACATTAGATGTTTACGGTGACATTAAGAATACAACTGAAACAGGGGATGGACCGGTTGATGCAATATTTAAATGTATAAAAAAATTATTTCCTCACGACGTAAAATTATCTCTTTATCAAGTACATGCAGTAACAGAAGGTACAGATGCCCAAGCAACTGTTAGTGTAAAAATTGAAGAAAATGATAGAACTACAGTTGGTCAATCAGCTGACACAGATACTTTAGTTGCATCAGCAAACGCATATTTAAATGCCTTGAATAAAATGCTTATAAAACGTGAGAAAAAAGCACCATCTCAAAATATTAAACATCAAAAAGTGAAAGGAATATAATTAAATGTCAATGTTTGCCAATTTAAGAAAGTTTTGGAGCCAGGATATGGCAATTGATCTTGGAACAGCTAATACATTAGTTGTTTTAAAAAGCAAAGGTGTAGTTCTAAATGAACCGTCTGTTGTAGCAGTTGTTGATAATAAAGGAAAAAAATCAGTTTTAGCAGTAGGTGATGAAGCTAAAACAATGTTAGGAAGAACACCAGGTAACATACAAGCAATAAGACCTTTGAGAGATGGTGTGATTGCAGACTTTATTGTGACAGAAGAAATGATTAAACATTTTATTAAAAAAGTTCATAAAAAAACTTTGGCAAACCCTAGAATTTTAATTTGTGTTCCAACTGGATCAACACCAGTTGAAAGAAAAGCTATTCAAGATAGTGCATTAGCGGCTGGTGCTAGAAGAGTTCAACTAATTGAGGAGCCAATCGCAGCTGCAATCGGAGCTGGCCTACCAATTCAAGAAGCAACAGGCTCAATGGTCGTGGATATTGGTGGTGGAACAACAGAAATTGCTGTGATGTCATTAGGAGGCGTTGTTTACTCAGAGTCTTTAAGAGTTGCAGGAGATGCTATGGATAATGCACTGAAAGATTATATGAGAGAAGAATATAACTTGATGATAGGGGACAGCACTGCAGAAAAAATTAAAAAAGATATTGGAACAGCAATTCCAACAAATAATAATACTTATGCAGTCAAAGGTAGAGATTTAAGATCTGGAACCCCTAAAGAGGTAAACATCTCAGAACAAGATACTTCAGAAGCTTTAAATCCGATACTTAAAGATATTGTATCTGGAATAAAAAAAGCATTAGAAAATACACCGCCAGAGTTATCAGCTGATCTAGTTGATATGGGTTTAACAATGACAGGAGGAGGATCGCTTTTAAAAAATATAGATAAAAGATTCTCTAAAGAAACTGGTTTACCAGTAAATATTGCTGATGATCCATTGTCATGTGTTGCAATAGGAACAGGAAAGGCGCTAGACGATCAAGAAATATTTTCTACTGTATTATCTGAGTATTAAATATTATGTCAACAGAATCGAGTAGAGACGATTTTATTATTGCTATTCGTTCAGCATTTCTAAAAAAAGGAAATAGACAAAAATTTTCATTATTCACTCTATTAGTAATATCCATTTTAGTTTTATCTTTAGAATATTTTAAAACCGGCCCAGTTAATCAATTCAGATCTATCACAAAGGATATAATATTTAGAGGATCATATGTTGTGTCAAGTCCATTCAAATATGTAAAAGACAAATACTATCTATTTCAAGATCATATGAGCATGTATGAAGAATTTTCAGACTTAAAAATTAAGGATCTTGACCTTGACTCACTGAGAAAAGAAGTTGATTTTTATAAATCAGAAAATGCTCTCTTAAAAAAATTGATAGAAGAAAGAGATCTTTTTTCCAAAGAGTATATGTTAACAAAGATTTTATTAGACAAACAAAGTCCGTATTTAAAGTCTTTGATAATTAATAAAGGTCAAAAAAATGGAGTTAAATTAGGATCAGCTGTTAAAGATCGATTATATTACATTGGAAAGGTTGTAAATGTTAACTTTTTAAGCTCTAGAGTTTTACTCGCCAATGATCTTAATAGTAAAATCCCAATCATTATTGAGCCAAGTGGCATCAATGCAATACTCTCAGGAAATGGAAATGATGAATATGCAGAACTAGAGTACTTACCGAAAGACAATGAAATAAAAGAGAACGAAATTGTGTATACTTCGGGTTCAGATGGCACAATTCCAGCATCAATTCCTGTTGGAAAAATAATAATTAAAGATAATAAAAAGTATGTGAAGTTTTTTAGCAACTTAAATCAACTAAATTATGTACAGGTAAATAAGTAAAATGGCTAGAGGAGATACAAAATTTTATCAATTTTTGTTAAATGGTTTTCCAATTATTTTATTATTTTTCTTTGCTTTGACAGGTTATTCATTTTCATTCCAGATTTTCAAAATTAATATATCTTTTAATTTTATTCACTTAATTGTTTTTTATTGGGTTTTAAGGAAACCTGAAATGCTTGGTTATGGCCTTATTTTTTTTGCAGGTGTAATTAATGATGTTGTACAAAACCTACCAATTGGTGTTTCATCAATAAATTATCTTTTACTCTGTGTTATTGCGTCTTTTTTTAGGACTAGAACTTTAGTTCCTAATCTAATTTATGATTGGATACTATTCTTTATCGCAATATTAATTATTAGCTCAATTCATTTCTCAGTATTAGCAATTTTTTTTGATGGAAGTATTAGTTATGGGGCTTTAATGTCAACGGCCTTTTTTTCTTTTTTAATTTATCCAGCAGTGGCAAAATTATTCAATCAAATTTATTTATTAGGTTTAAAGCAAGAAAATGTTGAATAGAGGGAGAAACATAGAGAAAGGCAGAGTTATAACAAGGAGGATGTTTATACTGGCTGCAGCAAAAATATTACTCTTTGCAGGTATTTCATCAAGATTATATAATTTACAAATTTCTGATAGAGAAAAATATGAAATTTTATCAGATAAAAATAGAATACGTGAATGGAAAACTCCTCCTCAGAGAGGAATAATTGTAGATAACTTTAATAAAGTACTAGCAAGCAACGATAGAGTTTTTCAGCTACACTTAATACTAGATGAAATTAATGATTTTGATGTAACAATATTTAAAATCAAAAATATAATCGGATTAGATCAGTTTGAAATTAAAAAATTATATAAAAAGAAGGAAAGATTAAAACCTTGGGATACACTGGTAGTTTCGGACAATTTAACTTGGGAACAATTCTCAAAAATTAATTTATATTTACATGAATTAGAAGGTACGAAACCTGTATTATCGACATCCAGGTTCTATCCTTATGCAAATGACTTAGTACATATAGTTGGTTATGTTGGTGATGCTAGTCCAAAAGATCTTGAAAAACCTGAGATAAAAGAAAATTTTGTTCCAGGTCTAAAAGTAGGGAAATATGGAATAGAAAATTCTCAAGAGAAAATGTTAATAGGTAACTACGGTATTAAAAGATACGAGGTTAATGCATCTGGAAAAAGAATAAGCCAAATAGACTATATTAAAGAAAGACAGGGGAACAAAGTAAACTTAACTATAGATATTGAAATTCAAAAATATGCCCAGGAGTTGTTAAAAGGAAAAGCAGGCTCAATATGTGCAATGGACATATATACCGGAGAGGTAGTTGCAATGGCATCATCCCCAACCTATGATCCAAATAAATTTACGCACGGAATTAATCAGAAAGATTGGAAAGAAATAAAAAATAATCCTTTAAAACCCCTGATAAATAAGTCTATAGCTGGACTTTATTCACCTGGATCTACTTTTAAGCCATTAGTTGCTCTTGCAGCTCTAGAATATGGAATATTAGATCCTAAAAAAACAATAAGATGCAAGGGTCATAAGCATCCTTATGAACTATATGGAGTAAAATATCACTGTTGGAAAAAAGAAGGTCATGGATACATGAAGCTCAGAAATGCCATCAAACAATCTTGCGATATATACTTTTATGAAATGGCAAGATTACTTGGTGTTGATAAATTATCTATAATTGCAAAAAGATATGGTCTTGGGACTAATGTGCTAGGAGATCTTTATAATGATGAAAAAAAAGGATTAGTTCCGGATACTAAATGGAAGAAACGTGCATTAGAACAAAGTTGGTATTTAGGTGAGACTGTCATCAACGGTATTGGGCAAGGCTATATTCAGACCACACCACTTCAACTTTGTCTAATGACTGCACAAATTGCAAATGGAGGATATAAAATAAAACCCCATATCATAAAAGATGACTCTATAAATTATAAGGATATATTAAATAAGATTAAATTAGATCAATCTAATTTTCCTTTACATGAAAGAAATTATTTAGATGACATTAATGTTGAATATTATCAGAGAATGTATCACAAGAAGTCTAATATTAATTTTGTATTAGATGCAATGTTCGGTTCTACAAACGAGCAGTATGGAACTTCATATAAATCTCGATACGATGATCCTAAATATCAATTTGCAGGCAAAACTGGAACATCACAGGTAAGAAGAATAACTGATCTTGATAGAGAACTAGATTTAGATACTGATCAAATTGAATACAAAAAAAGAGATCATGCATTGTATGTTGCTTTTGCGCCATATAAGGATCCACGATATGCAATAAGTGTTATTATTGAACATGGGGGATCTGGGAGTAAAGCTGCAGCTCCGCTTGCGAGTAAATTAATTAAAAGAATTATAGATAGACACAAATTACGAGAACAATTTAATAATGGAAATACTAGTTTAGCATAATGTTAAGAGAAAGAATACAAGCAAGCAATTATAGTTTTTTAGATAAATTAAGATCAATTGATTATTTATTAATATTATTAATCATTGCTATAGGTTCAATTAGTGTCTTTGCGATTTACTCTACAGAGGGAGGAAAATTTTCATTTTATACAAAAAATCATATAATTAGATTATCAGTATTTTTTAGTTTATTTTTACTTTTATCTTTTGTGAGAGTCTCAACCTGGTATAAAAATGCTTACTTATTCTATTTTGTTGGGTTACTTTTATTAATAACTGTTTTATTTTTTGGAATTTCAGCATCAGGAGCTACTAGGTGGATAAACTTATACTTTTTAAATTTACAGCCATCAGAGTTAATGAAGATTGCTGTGATAATATGTTTTGCAAGATATTATCATAGAATTCAAAGTTCAGATATTCAAAGCATCAAGTTTTTAATTCAACCAATCATACTATTAATAATTCCTTGCTATCTTGTTATCCAGCAGCCTGATTTAGGTACTTCAATTTTAATTGCAGGAAGTGGTATTGCTATAATTTGGTTGGCAGGTCTTAATATCAAATATTTTGTTTACTCAGGATTGTTGTTATTAGTCTCATTACCTTTTGCTATATCCATTTTAAAACCTTACCAAAAATCAAGAATTTTAACTTTCTTTAACCCTGACAGAGATCCTTTGGGAGCTGGATATCAAATAATTCAATCTAAAATAGCTATTGGATCTGGTGGTTTTTTTGGAAAAGGATACTTAAAAGGAACTCAAAGCTATCTAGAATTTTTACCTGAAAAACATACCGATTTTATATTTACGCTTTTTTCTGAAGAATTTGGGTTTCTTGGGTCAATTATACTTTTATTGTTATACATACTATTAATTTATAGAATAATAAATGTTGGACTAGTCTCAAGGAGCTTCTTTGCAAAATTATACTGTTTTGGTTTTGCTACAGCAATTTTTTTATATGTATTTGTTAATATAGCAATGGTCTTAGGAATGTTACCAATTGTTGGTGCACCATTACCTATAATGTCTTATGGTGGATCATCATTATTATCTATTATGTTGGGATTAAGTATTGTTATGAGTTGTAAAATATATAATCAGGAACAAATATCAGTTTATTAGCTATTTTCCATCTATAGCAACTATTGTTAAATCATCTTTTTGTATGTGGCCTGCTCCCAAAATATCATCAATCATTGTTTTAAGTCTTTCGTTTATCGCAGTTGATTGATATTTTTTAATATAATTTTCAAAACCTTCCGATCCTAACATTTCCCCATTTGGATTTTTTATCTCTGTAATTCCATCTGTAAAAATATACATTGAGCTATTTTCAAAAGGTATGGTGTGCTCAGGATATTTCGTTTTAGGCATTATGCCTAACGGAGGCCCAGCTTCAGAAAAATTACTAAAAGTTCCATCAGCTGATAAAATTAATGGAGGTTCGTGGCCAGCGCTTGAAAGCAGCAACTCTTTTTTATTTGAGTCGTATATTCCAATTAACATAGTAACAAACATACCTCTTGATATAGTTTCACATATTTCATTATTTAATTGAAACAATAAATCAGATGCAGAAAAATTTGTTTTACTTAAGCATCTATACAAACTAGATGCTTTAGACATTAAGAGCGATGACTTTATCCCTTTTCCAGACACATCTGCAACCCCAAATCCATATTTTCCATCCCCTAAATCAGAAAAATTATAAAAGTCGCCCGAAACAACTTTTGCTGGTATATTGATTCCTGAAATAGGAAAGTTTTTCTCTTTATTTTTAGATAATAAAGATCTTTGAATTTCTCCAACGATTTCTACTTCTTTTTGTATTTTATTTTTTTCGACCATTTCTTTAGCCATCTTTGCATTTCTAATAGCTAAAGCAGCTGGTGCAGAGAGAGTTTCTAAAAGCTTTCTATCATCCTCAATAAACAATTTATCATCAGTTTTTTTATTTAAACAGTGGATTACACCAATACATTCATTTGCAGCAATTAAAGGAGAACATAAAACTGAGTAGGTTGTAAAATTTGTTTTATTATCGAGGTCAAAATAAAATTCCGCTATTTCACGTACATCTTTTCTTACGTTACCAACACGGATACACTTTCTTTGTTCGACAGCTTTACCCATAACTCCATCTTTTAAATCTAGCTCATACTCATCTAAATAATCTTGATGTAGAGATGCGATACATTCAAACTTTTTCTTTTCTTCATTAATTAAAAATATATTCGCAGCTTGCGCATTAAGTCTTGCAATAATAACTCTAAGTGCATTCATTAGGGTATCATTCAAATCTAGAGATAAAGCGAAATCCTGATTCATTTTTGTGACCAGTTCTAGATCCACATTAACTTGTGAAACTTCTTTTTCTGGCTCGATAGGTTTTTTTGACTTAAAAAAGATCATTTATTTACTAGCAATTTAAACAATTTTTGATAAATTTTTCAACAATGGAGATTATCGTCTATACGCCAAATTTATATATTCATCTTCAAGATGCAGTGTTACTGGTACAATATGTAATCGACGGATTAATTCACATTTCATCAAACATTAAATTATAATCAAATTTAAGTGGACTTTATATTCGTAATAGTTTTTGGAGGACTATGGGGTAGCTTTGCAAATGTTTGCATATATAGGTTTCCAAAAAATGAAGGTATCGTAACTGGAAGATCGTTTTGTCCGAATTGTAAAACAAAGATCAATTGGTATGATAATATTCCTCTAATTTCCTATCTTGCTCTTGGAGGAAAGTGCAGGAACTGTAAAAAAAAAATTTCTAATCAATACTTTATTGTAGAAACATTAAGTATAATTCTATTTACTTCAATTTATTATAAATTTGGTGTTACACTCACCACTTTATATTTAATTATACTTTCATTATCTTTTTTAATTATTTTTTTTATAGATCTTAAACATTTTATAATTCCAAATATTTTAACCTTTTCTTTAATGATAATAGGTTTTATAAAATCTTTTGATCCAAATTTAGACTCAATGTTCCCTAATTATATAAACTCTTTAATTGGAGGAATTTTTGGTTATGGAATTATATGGTTGATCATATTTATTTATAAGGCTATTAGAAAAAAAGAAGGGATGGGCTTAGGTGATGCCAAGTTATTTGGAGCAATTGGATTTTGGTTTGGATGGGTATCTATTCCTTTTATAATATTTTTGTCTTCTATAACTGCACTTATTCATGTTATTCCTAGTTTATTAAATAGATCAAAAAATATATCTTCACAAATTCCTTTTGGTCCGTATATCATTTTAGCCACATTGATATATGTTATTTTTGAAAGTAATATTAAATCTTTAATATTTTAAGGTAATATCAAAATGATATTTAATGAAATAATAGCTAACACATCAAAAATTATAATTTCTAATGTAGATAAAGTTAAATTGACATTGGCTGCAATAGTTTCTGAAGGAAGTATTTTAATTGAAGACTATCCAGGATCAGGTAAAACTACATTTGCAAAAGCTATTACTCAAAATCTTGGTCTTAACTTTAAAAGGATACAGTTTACATCTGATTTATTACCCAGTGATATTCTTGGATTTAATATTCTTTCAGATGGGAAGTTAAATTTTCAACAAGGTCCAATTTTTACAAATATAGTTTTAGCTGATGAACTTAATCGTGGAAGTCCCAAATCGCAAAGTGCCTTCCTAGAGGCAATGGAAGAAAAAAATGTTTCTATAGATGGTGAAAGTTATAAACTGCCAGAACCATTTTTTGTTATTGCTACTCAAAATCCTATGGATTCTTCAGGCACAAGTTCTTTACCAGATTCACAGCTTGATAGATTTATGATTTCATTTTCTTTATCTGATCTAAATGAAAACGATAAAATTTTGATGTTAAAAAATACAAGTAAATTAAATGGTGCTTCATCAAAAGCTGTTGATTGGGAGACAATTAAACAAAAAAAAGATCAGCTAACCATAAAAGATGAAATTTATAAATATGTTGTTGAAATAGAGCAGGTAATTCAAACGCTTGATCAAAAAATTTATATTTCTGCAAGATGTTTAAAGCAAATCTTAGATTTAGCTAAGGGTTGGGCAATTATTCATGAAAAAGATTATGTAACTCATCAAGATATCAAGGAAACTCTGCCTTACATATTAAGACATAGAATTAAATATCTTAACCAGGAAGATAAGATCAGCTTCATTAATGAGGAAATACTTCAAAAAATAAAAATAACTAATGGTTAATCAGCTAGTACAGAGGTTAACGAACTTAGACTTTAAGCATTTAATTAATCTAAATAAAAAACTTAAAGTTTACATATATCCCAATCTTCAAGGACTATTATTAGGACTGTTTGTATTTTTTTGCTTTTTAATATCTGTATTTTATGAAAATAACTCAGGACTTCTTATTTCAATTGTTATTTTCTTTATTTTTTTTATTTCAATTTTTATCTCACATCAAAATATTAACAATTTAAGAATAAATTTTCTAACAGAATACTTAGTTGAAGCAAATAAAACAGAACATATAAACTTTAAGATAATTAATGATGCAAAAGAGAAAAAATTAAATATCGATTTAGAGATCAATAAATCAATATTACAAAATTTTAATTTATCATATAAAATAAAAGAATTTAATATAAAATATAATTATGACAAAAGGGGCGTCTATTCTTTAAATAAAATAATTTTAAAATCAATATATCCATTTGGAATAATCAGGACTAAAATAAATTATCAACCTTTTAGTAAAGTATATGTATTTCCACAGAAATTAATTCCTAATCAAGAATTATTACAAGAATTTAAAATTCACCAAAATAATAATTCTGACGAATTTGACGGTATAGATGAGTACAAAAAAGGAGATAGTTACTCAAAAATCGCTTGGAAAAAATCAACTATTGGAGATAAAAAATTTGTAAAAGAATTTAAGTCTTTTAAAAGCTCAAAAAAATCAATCCTAGATTTAAACAAATACAGTCATATAGAATTTGAGAAATTATTAAGTTATTCAGTATTTATTTTAGATTATTATTTCACAAAAAGTCTAAATTTAACCTTTAAACACAAAGATAATGTATTCCATTTAAACGAAAATAAAAACTCTCTAAATAAAATTTTAAAGTATATTTCAAATGTTAAAAATTAAATCGCAAAATATTAGTCTTCTTACTTATATTATATTATTCTTTTGCCTAGTTTCGTTGTCTACAGATTTAATATTAACTAATAAAATATTTTGGGGCACTTTATTTATTTTAAGTTTCATTTTTTCAAAAATACACTTTAAGTTTAAGTCAATAGTGGTTGGTATATTTGCTTTGGGATCTCTATATATTCAATTGATTCTCAATCAGTATGTTTTGTCCGAAGATTTTTTTCTAAACTGCCTTGGAGTTTTGCTAATCATAAAGTTCTCAGAACTTAACAATAAAAATAATCTTTTGTCATTTAATTTAATCTCTATGATTATTGCCGTAGCAAGTTTAATTAAGGGTCAAGATATAATAAGTACATTAAACTCATTTCTAATCTTAATACTTTTAGTTGTTAACATGTATCTTATTCAACAAAAGGAAATTCTAGACTTCAGTTTAAAAAATATTTTAAAATATTTAGGCTTTGGTCTTAGTATATTTCCAATAATTATTATTTTTTATCTTGTATTTCCAAGGGCAGAGGTAAATTTCAGATTATTTGATACATCTGCAAGTTCAGTAGGTATTCCAGATAGCATAGATCTTGGTTCATTTAGCCAGTTTTCGAACTCAGACGAAGAAGTTTTTACTTTAATAAATAACAATTTTAAGAAGGAGGATCTTTATTTTAGGGTCAAAATCTTTGATTATATGGAAAAAGATCAATCTTGGAGACCTTCCTCAAGTTACTATCTTTTTAGTGAATTTAAAAATTCCATGAGAATAAATGGTAATGAGGATTTAAATAAAAATTATCAGATTATATTAGAGCCATATAAAAAAAAATGGATACCAAGTTTAAAAAATTCTAAATTAATCACTAATGATATTCAAATTACAAAAGATTATTTTAATCAATCTTTTGTAAGTAGAGAACTAATTGACAGAAAGAAGAAATTAATTTTTAAAATGAATAAATCTGATTATTCTTTGGATAATCCACTTAAAAATTATTATACTTTGTTGCCAGAAAACATATCACCAAAAATAAAAGAATGGGTAGATAAAAATAATGTAAGTACCAAAGAAGAATTTATCGAAAAAATTTATAAAAGATTTTCTGATGGATCATATTTTTACAACCTTAGTCCTCAGATAAACTCAAATAATAAATATGAAAACTTTTTCTTTAATTCTAAAGAAGGATACTGCGAATATTATGCAGGAATGTTTGTGTTGCTTACAAGATTAGCACAAATTCCAAGCAGGATAGTGACAGGTTACTATGGTGGAGATTTAAATGAGATAGGGAATTTTTTCCAATTTAAACAAAAAGATACGCATGCTTGGGCAGAAGTTTGGTTTGATGAAAGAGGGTGGGTTAGAATTGATCCAACTAGGGCAATACCTAATTCTAATATTAGAAACTCATTAAATAATTATTTCGTAAACAATGATAAATCTTCAAGCACGATATTTTCTAATAATTTTTTCAAAATAATGAATTTTTATTTTAACTATGTTGATTTTGTGTGGACACAACATTTACTATCATATGACGATAATGAAAGAAAAAATTTTATAAAAGAATTATTAAATTTAAATTTTTCAAAAATCGTTGTTTGGATATTCATACCAATATTATTATTTGTAAGCATAAAATTATTATATAATTTCAATTCAACTAATTTGATGAAGCTAAAATTAGCTTTCATTCTTCTAGGAAAGAAAAGAAAACTTCAAATAAAAAATTCGGATACTATCCAAGAGATTTATCTTAAACTGATGGAAAAAGATAAATCAAAATATAAAAATTTCTTTAAATTTTACGAAAAGCAAATTTACTCAAATAACCAAATAAGTTTTTTAAAAGTTTTAAAGCTAGTTTTTTAGCAATAGATTTCTTTCAGTCTTGAGTTTATTATTATCTTTGATCAACTGAATAATCATTTCTTTCATTATTCTATTCTCTTCAACTGCTCTACCACTTATCTCAGCCAATCTCTCATTTTCTTTAGCTAGCTGCAATTGATCAAATAATTTTTCTAGTTCTGGATCAATAGGTAGACCCTCTATTTTTTTGCTAATATTATTCTGAATTACTTTAGTTAATGAAATACTTACTTGGCTGTCTTTAAGTCCATTTTGTTCATTAAACTCTAGATTAAAGTTTAGGCCGAAATTATCAGTATTTTTGCTAATATTTAAACCAGCTTTTACTGCTAAATCATCATCCATATAATGGGCCATGTCTTTCCTTTCACCGTCTGCAACAATGTCAATTTTTTCACTCAAAGTTTGATTTAAAGATAGGCCTGTATATGGCTTAAGAACGAAGCCATTTTCAAAAGATTTTGAATACTCAACGTTAAATCCACCTGACAATACTTGATCCACAGCATCATCAACAGAAAGATCCCCATCTGTAAAAGATGTTAGATAAGTTGGAAGTCTCCTTAGACCATATTTACCATCCACTTCAATATTTAAACTTTGACTATCATCAATTTTGATTTCTTTAGATGCTTTGTAATTTACAGCAGCAAACTGACCTAGATTTTCTTTTGAAATAGTTTGTTGTGTTTCAGTTTCAAGATCTAAATATTTATTTTGAGTTAACCCAAAAATTGAAACTACAGAAAATTTAAATTTCTCGTAATCAATATCTTTTTTTAAACCGATAGCTAAATTTTCACTATCTAAAGCTTCTCCATTATTAAATTTTGCTTGCTGACTAGAATAACTTAAGAACGGTGTAAAGTTATCATTTTCAATTTTAAAGTCTCCCGTTACACCACTTGTTTCACTTTTATAAATATTATCTCTTTTTTTAACAGAATAATATCCACTAGATTTTTTTTCTTCTTTAACCGAATTAAAAATATCGTTTAAATTAGATAAAAATATTTCTGATCTATATTTTTTATTATGGCTATCAATATCTAAATCTTCACCATAAATTCTTAAATATCCATTTGTTTCAGAATTATCTGCATCTGGATTTAAATTTGAGTCTAGAATTTCATAAGTATCATTACCACATAAATTGTTGATTACCCTCATATTTTGTTTCTCATGAATTTCTATGGTCTGATCTCTTGAAATACTACAATCTAACGTAAAGTCGAAAAATGTTACACCGGTTGTTCCGTTTTGATCACTAAGTAGAATTTTACCATCATAATGTCCTTCTCCTTTTGTTATTAAATTAAATCCCGAAGTTACATTGTCATCATCGCTAACATATATTGAATTTCTATCGTTATGAGTTGTGCCAGCAATTAAACCAGAATTAATAATTGTAGCATTATTTAATGAGCCATGACCTTTACCAAGTCTAATTCCATGTCTTAAATTTGTAATTGTTCCAGTGTTTGTTATTGTTGCATTTGTACCATTGGTAAGGTAAATGGCAGCACCAGTTGTATTATTTGCAGAAATAGTACCACTGTTTGTAATGGTTATATCGCTAGTTTCTAGACCTTGTATAGCATATTTTCCACCATGAATAGTTCCACTATTAACAATCTCAGTGTCATTTGTTTTCTGAACTAAAACAGCAGTGCTACTGCTAGCATTTTCATTTTGAGCTGTATTTATTGTACCTGAATTAGTAATTCTATTTGTTCCAGGGGCGCTTTTCATATTTATGGTATCACCCGTTGCACTTATCAAACCATGGTTGATTACGGTTGTATTTGATGCACCAACACCATTATTTGCTCTTACTGCTTTAGATCCACTAAATACTATTGAACCAGTTGACTTAACAGTTAGGGTTTCACTTGCTCCACAAGTTTGTACATCAGTTAGCGCAGTTGTTACTGTTTTAAGACAAGTAGCATGACCTAAAGAGCTAAATAAAAAGAATAAAATTAAGCTGAGGTATATTTTTTTCATTACACCTTATTGTTAATTTTCTCTCCAAGACTTTCTGTAAGTTTGAACCTCACCAGTAGCAGCCTCTAAAGTAACGAGGTCAGCAACTGCTCCTAACGATTTACCAGATATATTTGCAAAAATTTTACCAGCGAAAAGTACAATTTCTGATAAGACCCCTTTACCAACAAATCTACATAAAGTTTTTTGTTGTTCTGTTCTTTTAGACTCTAATCCGATAAACGAGTCATGTGTTCCACATTCATCATCAGTTACACAAATCAATGCATCTCCCAAATCACATTTGTTTTGAGATACAGATGGTCTATAAACTGGGAAGTAAACCATACCATTGTTTACTTTTGGTTGAGCGGTAACTTTAGCAAAATCTTTTAATACAACATACCAACCTCTATCCTTATCTGTCACTCTACAAGAAGTTCCGCTTCTATCATTTGATGTATTTTGACATTTTGTAATATCGTCTGCATTTTTTGGTGTTGCTATAGATTTATAGAATGGATAATCTGGATCTTTTATTCCAATCATTAAGTTACTTGTTCCTTTTACTCTTGCATTCAATCTTTGAGCATCTCCAGTTCCAGCGTACAACCATAAATTATTTGTTGTTCCACCAATTGAAGCATCTAATGGTTTATACATGTATCTACCATTTGATCTACTTGCTCCTGCTTTAAATAATGTCGTTATGTCATACATTTTTATAGGTACATTTTGAGGATCTGTACTCATATTTGTTAAATTTAATTTACTAATTTTACCTTCTAAATCAGACAAGTATACAAGTGCTCCTGCAAAGTCAGCACCCCTTGCTTTATCAGGGGTAATAACTGTTAATGATGCGGGAACAGAATTATCAATATCGCTTGCAGTAGTATCTTCTACCGTAATTGTCTTTATTAATTGTCCAAACTTATCTTTTGATTGCAGATCAATAACAAATACATTACTACCAGCTCCTGAGAATTGAGCACCAAAACCTCCACCCATTACAGCGACTGATATATCGTCATCTCTGACATTGTCTCCAGCACCAGCATTAGGTAGTCTAAATATTCTTGGATCTGACCATGTTTCTCCAAGAGTACTGTAGTCCCATTCAGGGTCTGTTACAACTCCAGTACCAACTGCTCCTTGTTTTATATTCACTCCTATCGGTGAGTTGTCTCTTTGAGTTTTGGACTCGTCAGCATCAAATTTCATTTTTTTGTTGAAATTAATTTGAGTGTTTCCAGATGTATCATAGCTAATTGTAATGCTATTTGTTATATCAACTCCATCTTCAAGAACTGATAGCATACTTTTAGTTAGACTTTTTACTGGTAAAGTCCATTTTGTGCTTTCGTAACAATATTTTGTTTGTGTATCATCACAAGTTTGCTTACTGGCAACTTCATTATCTTTATCTGGAGCATAAACGTTACCTACTTCTTGTGCTTCTAGAAATTCACTTAGAGGATAAGATGTACCTATATAATCATATACAAAAACATTATTTGCATGATCCATTCTGTACACCTGATTATTAATCATATCATTATATATTGAGACTAAATGCTCTGGTTTTGCAGGATCAGTCACATCTAATACAGAGAAACCACTACCTCCTCTTCCATAAGGTACAAACAATACGGTATGCCAATTTGCAGATGTATCATGTGGACTTTGAAAGAAAATATCATGTTGAACGGGAGATCCATCAACACCATAAATTGCATTTGAACCCCCTTTGTTTGGATTAATTTCATTTAAGTTAGTATTCATTATTGTAGGTAATCTTGATGCTATAAATGGTGGCACAAATCCCCACAATTCTACTCCTGAGCCTGCATCTAAAGCATGCAAAACTCCACTATTTGATCCAGCATAAATTACAGGTTTTCTCAATCTTTGTGATTCTGCCCAACTATCATATCCCTTAGTTGATCTCCAATAAGCTTCTTGATTTTCACTTGTAAAAGCTGTTTCTGCAGTTGGTGGTCCTACAACAACTAATTGTGAATGGTAAACATCTCCCATTGGCTTAGCTCTTGCTTCTGTCAAATTACAATCTGCATCATAATCAAAATAATCTGTCCCTCTAATAAAATTAATTAAGCCTTTTAAATCATCATCTGTTCCATCTGCTACACCACTTGTGTTTGCACATCTTTTATTATTTATAGAATTATCAGTATTTTTAGTTTTTCTGTGATAGTCCTGAATATCAAACCCTTTTAGAGTTAAGATACTTTCAATCGCTGAAGAATTACTTTCTACCCAGTTGTTATAATTTGTCGAATAATCCGTTCCAGGAATTGGACTCCATATCTTTCTATTCCCTGGTTTAGGCAGTACATCAACAGCTGACCAGTTACCTTTATCTTTTGTATCAAGATT